>NZ_JBXARF010000003.1:0-458178 GCF_058807955.1 Comamonas sp. GW821-FHT11H03 | reverse complement strand
CATTCTGCGGGTGCGCCTGAGGTGTTCCAGCAGCTCTTTCTTCAAGGCACCGCGCGTTTGAATGAATAGACTGCGGTAGATGGTCTCGTGTGACACGTTGTGGCTCCTATCGCAAGGATACGTTTGCTTGAGCCACCCGGCAATCTGCTCTGGAGACCACCGCATCCGTAATTTGTGGGCCACGATTCGGGCCAAGGTACGGTTCTCAGCCAGCTTGCAGACCTTGGGTCGACAAGATCGCTGCCAGGCAGCGCTGTCGGCCTGAGTCGCTCTGTATCCTTCTTGATCGCCGTTGCGTTTAATCTCTCGACTGACCGTGGATGGCGCTCGTCCGAGCTTGCCTGCAATCGAACGGATGGACTGCCCCTTTGCTACAGAAATCGAGATCTCTTCTCGTTCGGCCAGCGTCAGCGCCAATCTGGAGCGATATCGTTGGGGCGGACGGATACCGCCTGTTCGAGCCAGGATGCCTCCTACCGAACCACACCCTCGATCAAACAGCTTAGCGATCTGATGGAGAGTCCAGCCCGCTTTCCAGCGCTCCCACATCAATGTCTTCTGACTGTCGGTGTAATAGGTTCGTGTCCGGTACTTCATCTGCAACACTCCTTTGACCTAGGTGGGTCATAGTGTGTTGCATCGATCGGTTGAATCCGCCATCCGTTGCTGTCGTTCGTGCTTCGTCAACAGGTGCCTGTTGTGCAGCGATTGCCGTTGCTCGTAGCCGCATCGCGACCAATCCGGTCACCGCTCCAGAGCGGCCATCCGAGCATTGACGCAGGCGACTGCCCAATGACAGGTTTCAGGTGAGCAGTGGACAGTGGCCGTCAGTTGTAGGTCGATCGGTTGCTGGAAGTCGGCTCTCACGGCTCATGAACAGGTGCTGCCGACCCCAAGCAGCCGCACAGCGTAGCGTTACAAAGCCGTCATCAGATGAGCACAGTCCATTCGCCGGGCCTCGCTCCATTCGCAAGCTATAGTGCTTGAAACTTGTGCGCGTACGCGGCTGATGTAGTCATCGTGTTGCCCGAAGCATGGGGGTACGGCGGGTTTTATGGCTAATTCAGGACTGTTTCCAAATGCAGAAAATATGCCGCCAAGCATGGCTGCAATCCCGCCTCCAAGAGTTTTCCGCGCCAACTTAGACCGCAAGTGCCAGATATGGTCAGCTTGGTGCAGCCAACATTACGTTAGGACCTATAGCTATGGAACCTTGGTTTGCAGAAGCGACGGCTGTCGAATCTCTGAAGGCGGAGATTTGCTTCCTGTTAAGGCCGGACTTCTATTTTGGGCCTGATAGGCCTACTGATCCCGCGGACCGTCAACGGCTTGTAGTCCCTCTATCTCTTCCAGACATTCCCCGAGCCACGCAGTCGATGGTAAGAACCTCGGAGGCTATAGGTCACGAGGCGGAGCTTGTCTCCTACTATGATCAGATCGTGCGCGTTGCTCGCGAACATCGTCGCCCATTTAATTCGATCAGGCATCACTTCTGGCTCCGCTTCTGGTTGTGGAATGAAGAGCAGAAGGTCCACATTTCGTTTCCCTGGTATGACAGCTTCTCTGAGATTGACCGATTCATTGAGTCCGTCTCGAACGTTAGCCTTGGCTTGGTCGATCATGACCTAGAGCAAGGCTGGGAAATGGAAGTACACAGCCATAGCGGCATCCTCTTTTTTCGCGAAGGTGATCCAGACGCAGGCGAAACGCACTTCGTCGTTTCCTCACCTCGCGGAAAGCTGGTTGTGGAGCTAACAGAACTACGAGAGCGTGCTGTGGGTTTGATCGAGCGCCTGTCCGATGCTTTGGGTGCAGACGTATGGACTGCATATGTACGAGAAGAGCCGACTTTCATGCCAAACGTACACGGCGGCGGTGGTAAGGCCTAACCCGCTCGAGCCGATTCGCCTCGGCAAGCCGCCGCTCGCGGCTCAGCTTCAACGTTGAATGACCACTTTTTCTTAACGCCACTGGCAGCTCCTGGCCGACTGCGAAGACTCTGCTCGACCCTAAGAAGTCACATGGTGTTAATCACCAAATCTCAGTATTTGGGTGATATTCTGTTGCAGTCTCTTGTCTGGTGAGTGTCCTCAAATAAGAGCGAGATCAGTGCAATCCTCAAATATCAATCTATTATAAATATTCGTCGCGCCAAAGTGGAAGATGCAGAAGATATAAGTGTGCTACTCAATACCTTTGCTGATCGTTTTACATTAGATTTCGATGGGATTGGTGCTGAGCACTTCCTGGATTCGATCACGCCATTGGGTATCGCGAGCATTGTCACCGCTCTAAACTTTTACTATTTGGTTGCAGAAATTGATGGGCACCTGGCAGGTGCTGTCGCACTGCGAGATGGTCGTCATCTTTTTCACCTCTTCGTTGCACCCGAATATCAGCGCAGAGGCATGGCCCGCACGCTTTGGCTTGCAGTGAAACAAGGGGCTTCGGATGGAATTGAAGCCTTTACTGTGAATTCGAGTGTCAACGCAGTTCCCGTATACGAGAGATTCGGGTTTAGGGCTACTGGATTGCGCATTGAAATGAATGGTATAGCCTTTGTGCCGATGAAAGCAGATGTCACGGCGAGTTCGCTCTAGGTATGCAAGGCGTTGTTGCGCAACAACGCCACTTCTATCACTACAAGGACTCACCTTTGGTGGATAGTGCGGAGGTGGGGACCAATAGCTTCAACTGCGACCAGATTTTTTACCGCTTTATCTTGTCATGATGCGTGAAGTATAAATACTTCATTCGGGTTTTTGATGATTTGTGTTAGCGGCGACAAGGCTCGTTCCGCTGCTTTCATGGACTGCTGCAGCAAATTTGAGTAGAAACGACCTGATCTGTGACTCATTCTCTGGTAAATATAAAAAATTCACGACTTCCTCGGGGGATTTTCCAATGAGAGGGACACGTAAAAATAGATGCTCAAGAAAATTATTGCTTAACGTTGAAAGAACCATTCTTAGAGAAGCCAGCATATCGTCACCTCGGTGTGATGCATGTACCAAAACAATGGGCTTTCCAATAACTTCAAAGCGCGAAACCATCCAGTCGATTGCATTCTTTAGACCGCCGGGAATTGCACGGATATATTCGGGACTTGAGATGATGAGGCCATCGTTAGTGGAGACTACTTCTAGGAATTTACGAACTACCAAGGGTGTATTCTCCATTTCGGCATCAGGCGTAAACACTGGTAACGCATGAAGGCGATAGAAAACTGAGATATCTACACCCAATGGAGCTAGGTTTCTCATGGTTTGCAACAACGCCGTATTCGTGGATGCTTCACGTGAGCTGCCTGAGATAGCCAAAATTTTCACGATGTCCTCCTTGTGTCCGAACTAATTCAGTTCAGCCGCTGGCAGACGGCTTCGACAGACTTATGACGAAACGAATGCTGCTACCAAACCAATCCCACATGCTGGAAGCATTCAAGGCCCGGGCGTTGTGGTTCCAGCGGCTTTGAGGGTAGTCAGTCCGCACCCGCCCGGTTTCTAGGTGATGGCAGACAGGTTAACAGAGCAATCAGGCTGAGCACGAAAACCGAGCAGCTAAGCACGCCAAGGCCAGTGCCGAAGGCCGCGCTGACACCCATTGCTACCAGCGCGGCGCTGCCGATCTGAAAGAACCCCACAAGCCCTGAGGCGGTCGCCGCATACCCGTGCTCGCTGGCAACGGCCCCTGACACGGCTAGCGACAGCGACGAACCATTTGCGAGACTAACCAAACACATGGGCAGAACCACGGAGGCCGTGTTATGTAGCCTCAATGCCATCACTGCAAGGAATGCCACACCGCCAAGCACGAAGCACTTGATGCCGGCCGCAAGGATGCGGTCATAGGGCCAGCGATCAAGCAAGCGCTTGGCCTGCAGGTTGGCACCGATGATACCGACCGTCAGCGGCAGGTACAGCCAGCCGCTTTGCTCCTTACTCAAGCCTAGACGTGCGAACAGAAACGGTGACTGGGTCAAGTAGACAAACCAGGCGCAATAGATTGCGCAGACCACCAAGGTATAGCGGCGAAAAGTTTGGTCACGCAGGACATTACTGAAGCCCGCAAAAGGAGCAATCCTAGTACGGGCAGCAATGGGGAGCGTTTCCGGTAACAGCGTTATCACCGTCAACAGTGCAGCGACACCGAACGCGGCGACGAACAGGAAGTCAGACCGCCAGCCAAAAGCAGCAGCTAGGTGACCGCCTATGGCCGGTGCCAGGGCTGGCGACAGCGACACCAATGGGTAGATCACCGCATAGACCTTGGCAGAAGTGCGCTTGTCGCAGGTGTCGGCGATCAGTGCGCGGCCAACGACCAGGCCCGCAGCTGCGCCGACGGCTTCTAGCATGCGCCAGGCCAGGAACCCGTTGTAGCTGGCCGAGATTGCACAACCCACCGAGCCGACTATGTAGAGGGCGATGCCAGCCCGTAGTAGGGGCTTACGGCCATTGCGATCTGACAGTGGCCCGTAGGCCAACTGGGCAATTGCCAGTGCCAACAGGTAGAACGAGATGGTTTGAGGCATTTGCCAGTCGGCCACGCCAAACTCCGTGGCCATGCTTGGCATAGCGGGAAGATAGACGTCTGACGCAATCAGGCCGAAGGCACTAAGCATGGCGACAGTAAGAATGAAGGATAAGCGAGGCATGACTGCTCCCGGCAGCCGGGCGGACCGGTTGCGCATCAAAGGTTCAAAAGGGATGAGCCCATGCTACGCATTTGCCATCCATGTGAAAATGCACAAAAGAGCAGCCTATTGCTGCATATTTGCAGCATGAGCATTGAGGTGGTGATGAATTGGGACGATGTTCGGATATTTCTGGCAATTCAGCGCGCCAGCACCTTGCGCGGGGCGGCGCAGCAACTGCTTATTGACCAGACGACGGTGAGCCGGCGTCTGACCGGATTGGAGCGAGCGCTGGGCAGTCGGCTGTTCCTGCGCACCACAGGCGGCTTGGTACTGACCGACACCGGCCAGGAAGTGCTGCGTATGGCTGAGGACATGGAACGCATGGCAGTCTCCTTCGAGCGCCGCGGCGAAGGTGCCGATGCGCGCGTGGCAGGTGAGGTGCGCGTGACCACCACCGACGCGCTGGCGGTGGACTTCGTGCTTCCTGCTATTGAACACCTGCGCGCCAGCCATCCCGAAGTGCGGGTGATCCTGAGTACTACGACGCGGTTGCTCGATTTGGCGAGGCGGGAGGCCGACATTGCTGTACGTACCCTGCGGCCAGAGCAACCTGACTTGATTGTTCGCCAGCTCGGCTGCTGGGAAGTCGGCCTTTACGCCACCGGAGACTATCTGGCAAAACATGGTAAACCGCGCCCCGGGCAAGGCCTTGCGAATCACGATATTGCGCTTTACCAGCAAGGTGTGACTGGCCGGCAAGACGACACTCTGGCGGGTGAATCCAGGTCTCAGGCTCGCGTGGTTGCCGAACTAGACTCGAGTTTGATGCTCGCCACATTTGTGCGTGCCGGCCTGGCCATAGGCGAGTTACCTGAGTATCTGGCTAGGCGCGATCCTGCGCTAGTGCGGTTGTGGCCGCAGCGCCGTAGGTCCATGCCTTACGAAGCATGGCTGGTGCTGCACCAAGACTTGGCGCGGACATCCAGAGTCCGTGTCGTCGTGGAAGCAATTACATCGGCTTTTGCTGATTAAACGTCAGGCATGCGCAAACCACGTAATTTGTAGAAGTTCAGACTTGATCTGACAGTGGGCCTTGCCAATAGGTGAGGTTTCCCGTTTTGATAAGGGTACGAATCTTTATCAATCCGGGCGCGCGAGCGCCCAACGGAGAAACCTCATGAACAGTTTCAACCAAACCATCATTCGGCACAAGGTCGGCCTACTCAATCTGGCCAGTGAGCTGGGCAACATCTCCAAGGCATGCAAAGTCATGGGCGTGTCCCGTGACACCTTTTATCGCTATCAGCATGCCCACGAAGAAGGTGGCGTTGAAGCCCTGATCCAGACCTCTCGGCGAAAGCCCAATCCCAAGAACCGGGTTGATGAAGCCATTGAAGCGGTTGTCCTCGCCTATGCCCTTGAGCAGCCAGCGCATGGACAGTTGCGTGCCAGCAATGAATTACGCCAGCGGGGCATCTTTGTGTCGCCATCCGGTGTGCGCTCCATCTGGATGCGCCATCAACTGGCCAGCTTCAAACAGCGTCTGTCAAACCTGGAGGCCGAGGTCGCCAAAACTGGCGCTGTGCTCACCGAAGCCCAGGTGACAGCCTTGGAGAAAAAGCGTGAAGATGAGCTGGCCTGCGGAGAAATCGAAACCGCCCATCCCGGTTATCTGGGTAGCCAGGACACCTTCTATGTGGGCTCGATCAAGGGAGTCGGGCGCATCTACCAGCAGACCTTTGTGGACACCTATTCCAAATGGGCCGCTGCCAAGCTCTACACCACAAAAACACCGATCACGGGTGCTGATCTGCTCAATGACCGGGTGCTGCCGTTCCTGGCCGAGCAAGGCATGGGGCTGTTGCGAATCTTGACCGACAGGGGCACGGAGTATTGCGGTAAGGCCGAAACGCACGACTACCAGCTGTACCTAGCCGTCAATGACATTGAACACACCAAGACGAAGGTGCGTCACCCGCAGACCAATGGCATCTGCGAGCGATTCCACAAGACCATCCTGCAGGAGTTCTACCAGGTGGCGTTCAGGCGCAAGATCTACCGATCAATTGACGAGCTGCAAACGGATCTGGACGACTGGATCAATTACTACAACGGGCAGCGAACACATCAAGGCAAGATGTGCTGTGGCCGGACGCCGCTGCAAACGCTGATGGATGCAAAGGAGGTGTGGGACGACAAGGTAAAAGAGCTGAATTAATCTGACAGCCGTACCGTCCGAAACGGGAGCATCTGTCAGATCAGATCGGAACTTCTACACGTAATTATTATTGGGGGTGAGGGCCGAGAAGCTATGACGTCGAGCAACTTTTCGTCTTCGTTTATTGAGCCAACGGCTCCTGCACAGCTCAGGCCATTAACGCATATGCCCTCAGCGGATGTATTCATCTTCAGTGCTTGGTTCGGGCGCTAGTGGTTGGCCGTAGCCTGCTTTTATGAGGTGAGCGCGTGCCACACCATCACCGTGTGCCACTCCAGTTCGCCTTACAGCAGTTAAGGCAGCGACCGCTTCGATAGGAGGAGCAGTCGGTAGGGGCTTGTGGATTCAACCGATCGATGCAACGCACTCGTTAAACATCTCAGCCGGGGTTCTGTACCCTAAGGTCTTCCTGGGCCACTCATTCAATTTTCTCGCAATCGCATCCAGTTCATCGTGCGAGTAGCCTGCGATATCAATTCCCTTTTGGAAGATACTGCCTCAATAGGCCATTGGTGTTTTCGTTTGTTCCGCGCTGCCATGGGTTTTGCGGATCGCAGAAGTGCACCTGGATGTCTGTGGCCACGGTGAAGCGTTTGTGGCCCGCCGTTTCCGATCCCCGATCCCAGGTCAAGGAACGGTAGAGCTCTTGTGGCAAGGTCGTTGCATGCTTGGCCAGCGCCGCAGCAACGGTGCAGGAGTCTTTGTCCACCAACTTGATCAGCATCACGTAGAGCGTCTGACGCTCCACCAGCGTCGCAATCTGGCTGTAGGCATTGCCAAACAACAGCTCGTCCTTCCAGTGCCCTGGCACTGCCCGATCCTCGATGCAGGCTGGCCGCTCGCTGATGGGCACGGCATCGGCGATCCGTCCATGGATGGGGGTCTTCTGGGTGTAGTGGCGCGAGCGACGCATCCCCTGGTGCGCCGCAAGTGCTCCAGTAGTTCTTTCTTGAACGCCCTGCGGGTTTGGACGAATAGCGTGCGGTAGATGGCTTCGTGAGACACCTGCAAATCCTTGTCGTCCAAGTAAGTTCGTTTGAGCCACCCCGCTATTTACTCGGGCGACCACTGGCTCTGCAATTTAACCGCCACGATTTGAGCCAGCGCTGGGTTGCTGGCCAGCTTGCACGTCTTTGGGCGGCATGCCCTCTCCCAGGCAGTCTCGTCGGCTTTCGCTGCCCGGTAGCGCGTTTTGCTGCCATTGCGCAGGAGTTCACGGCTGATGGTGGACGCTGCGCGTTTCAACCGCCTAGCTACACAGCGGATGGATTCACCGGCGGCCAGGCTGCGCGATATTTCCTCGCGCTCGGCCAAAGACAGCGCCAAGCGCGCTCGGTGTCTTGCAGCAGGCCGGATGCCACCCGTTACGCTCAGGATGGTGTGAATGGAGGTGTGCGGCCGGTCAAACAGCTTGCCGATCCCGTGCAAGGTATCGCCAGCTTTCCAGCGATCCCACATCAGTGCCTTCTGGGCTTCGGTGTAGTAAATCCGCGGTCTTTGCTTCATGCCAACACTACTTCCGCCAGAGGCGGTCATTGTGTTGCAACGACCGGTTGAACCCGCCGTCGATTGCTGTCGGTGGTCAGTACCAGCAGGCCGGCCATCTCTTCGCTGAATGCTGGTCATTGAGAACCAGCGCCTGTACCCAGCTCCAGCGAGATTTCCGCTGCCTTGCGCGGAATGGCAATGGCCCGTTGTGGTCGCTTCGCATTAACGGTTGCAAACCGTAATCCTGGCGGAAAGCAGCTGGAGTCGAACCAACCCGGGAGCGGCTGACGCCCCCCACCGGGTTTGAAGCCCGGCCGCGCCACCGGGCACGATTGCCTTCCTTTGAGTCAAGCGTGGCAACTGCCACTCTTGTAGAAGATAGGACAGTGATTGTAGCCAGCAATCCGGTACCCGATGACAAAAGCACGTCAAGACCGCATATCCCGCTCTACTCTGATTTGATAGCTTGTTGCGCAAGCGGGATAAGGAACCTGGAATGATTTCTATCTGTTTTCCTTGCAGGCTCAGCGTGGCGTGCTATTCCAATGTACGTCAGGGCGCAGCAGATGGACGTCGCGCACGCGGCGCGTGTAGCCGGTGCGGTCGAAGAATTCGAGAATCTGGATGGCGCGCTTGCGGCCCAGACCAGTTGCGTCGCGGAAGGCGCTAGCTTCCACTTCCCCTCTGGCGTGCCGGCTGGCGATGTCGGCAACCAGGGCGGCGAGCTCATCCATGCGCGCCGGTGTATAGAACAAATCCTTGACGACCTGGAACAGCTGGCCCTGGCGCGAAAGCTTTTTGAGCAGCTGGCGCACGAGCTCTTCGCCCGCCGCATGGTCGCGCGCCAGATCACGCACCCAGGGCGGGTCATAGCGGCCTGCAGTGATGGCGGGCAGCAGCTTTTCGGCCAGCGTCTGCTCGGCACCGCTCAGCTGCACGCTGTGTTGCGGCAAATGCAGCCAGGCACCGGTGCTGGCTAGCAGCTGGCTGCTGAGCAGGGCATCGACCAGGCCTTGATAGAGCGCGTCGTAGCTGCCTTGCTGCAGGCCGGGCAAGGCCATGCGCCTCAGTCTGGCCGCGTTGACGCCGGGCTCGTCGGGCGATTTTTCGTGAAAGCGCGCCAGGCTGTCGATGACCTGGGTCTGCAGCTGCTGCCAGCGCTGCAGGCCCAGCACCAGGGCATCGCCGCCGGCAATGGGTAACTGGATGGTGTCGGCAAGGCTGGACTCGGGGAAGGCATGGCCGCTCAGCCGCACCAGCTGCGAACGCTCAATGCCGTGTGGGGCCTGTGCAATCAGTGGCCCGAAGTCGCTGCGGGCTATGAGCTGCTCCATGGCGTCGAGGTAGGCCATGCGCTCTGCGCTGCGGCGCTTGCGGCTCGGGGCATAGGGGTCGAGCACCATGCCGCCGGCGATGGTGCGGCTGGCCTGGGCGTTGCGCAGAATCAGGCGGTCGCCGGGCAGGGCGAAGACCGGCGTATCCAGCACCAGCTGCACGCGGGCCTCGGTACCGGGCTCTATGCCTTGGTCCTGCAGCAGTGCCACATGGCCTGTGGTGCGCTTGGTGCCCAGGTGCACATGGACAGGCGTCCACTGGGCCAGCAAGGGCGCTTCGCTAAGCAGGTGCAGATGAATATCGAGGCGGTCCGTGGCCTGTAGCAGGCGCGGGTCCATGATCCAGTCGCCGCGTTCGATCTCGTCCTTGCCTATGCCTGCCAGGTTCAGTGCGCAGCGCTGGCCGGCGACGCCGCTGTCGCTGCTCTGGTTCTGCGCATGAATGCTGCGCACGCGCACGGCCTGCCCGCTGGCCGAGTGCGCCAGCGTGTCGCCCACCCGCACCTGGCCATTGAAGACCGTGCCCGTGACCACCGTGCCCTGGCCCGGCAGCGTGAAGACGCGGTCCACGGCGAGCCGGAACAGGCCGTCCCGGGGGCGTGCCTGCATCATCTGGGCCTGCACCTGCAGATGTTCGCGCAAAGCCTGTACGCCGGCGTTGCCGGGTTCTGCGGCATTGGTCTCGAAGATGGGGCTGCCCGCCAGCGCAGTGACGCCGAGAATGGCGTTGATTTCGCGGTGCACGTCGGCAATGCGCTGCGGCAGCACGCGATCGACCTTTGTCAGCGCCACGCTGCCACGCCTGACACCCAGCAGCTGCAGAATTTCCAGATGCTCTATGGTCTGGGGCATCACGCCGTCGTCGGCAGCCACGACCAGCAGGGCGTGATCAATGCCCACAGCACCGGCAGCCATGGTGTGGACGAATTTCTCGTGGCCCGGCACGTCGATGATGCCCAGCACATCGCCGTTGGGCAGCGGGCTGTAGGCATAACCGAGTTCTATGGAAATGCCGCGGGCTTTCTCTTCCTTGAGGCGATCGGTTTCCACCCCCGTGAGCGCACGCACCAGCGTGGTTTTGCCGTGGTCGATATGGCCTGCGGTTCCGATGATCATGGTGTGCTTATAGTCTTGATAGCTGCTGGCGCTTGTGTCTCAAGCGATGCAAGGTGTTTTTATAAAATTCCAGGGGCCGGGGCCATGGTGCTGGCTCAGGCCAGCAGCGGCAGTTGCGCGGCAAACAGGGCCTGGGCCGGGTTTTCCAGGCAGCGCAGATCCAGCCACAGAGCGTCGTCATGCAGGCGCCCGATCACCGGCCGGGGCAGGCCACGAAAGCGCGCTTCGAGCCGGGTTAGTTGGCGACCCGCCTGCTTGCCGCTGGCCGGATAAATCCTGAGGCCGAAGCTGGGCAGATTTTCCACGGGCAGGGCGCCGCTGCCGATCTGGCTGTTCATGGCAGTGGTCTCCACCACATAGTCCTGGCCCAGTGCCTGCTGAAGCAGAGGCTGCAGCTGCTCGGCCTGGGCCTGCATGTCGGCGGCCTTGCGCGTAAACAGACGCAGCGTGGTCAGCTCCTGGGCGAGCTTTTCGGGGTTCAGATACAGGCGCAGCGTGGGCTCCAGCGCTGCCAGCGTGATCTTGCCCACGCGCAGCGCGCGCTTGAGCGGGTTCTTCTTGATTTGGGCAATCAGCTCCCGCTTGCCGACGATGATGCCGGCCTGCGGGCCGCCCAGGAGCTTGTCGCCGCTGAAGGTGACGATGTCGGCGCCGGACTCGACCGTCTCGCGCACCGTGACTTCATAGGGCAGTCCCCAGTCGCGCATGTCGATCAGTGTGCCGCTGCCCAGGTCGACGATCATGGGCAGATTGCTGTCATGTGCAATGCGGGCGACATCGGCGTCGCTTACCGCCTTGGTAAAGCCGGTGATGGCGTAGTTGCTGCAATGCACCTTCATGAGCGCCGCCGTATTCATGCCTATGGCCGCTGCATAGTCTTTCTCGTGGGTGCGGTTGGTGGTGCCGATTTCGACCAGCCGGGCACCGGCGCGGGTCATGACGTCGGGGATGCGGAAGGCTCCGCCGATTTCCACCAGCTCGCCGCGCGAGACCACCACTTCACGGCCCATAGCCATGGTGGACAGCACCAGCAGCACGGCAGCGGCGTTGTTGTTGACAACGGTCGCGGCTTCGGCGCCGGTCAGCTCGCAGATCAGCGACTCGACCAGGTCGTCGCGATCGCCGCGGCTGCCGTCATCAAGGTCATATTCCAGATTGGCCGGGGAGCTCATGGCCTGGACCACGGCATCGATCGCGGCCTGCGGCAGCAATGCGCGGCCCAGATTGGTGTGCAGCACCGTGCCGGTGAGGTTGAAGACGGCTTGCAGGCGTGGCGCAAACCGGGCCTGAAGCTGGCGTTGTGCCGCTTGCACAATGCTGCCGATGTCGGCCTGCACGCTCTGGCCGGGCTGATCGGCAAAACCCAGGAGCTGCTGGCGCAGCCCCGTCAGCACATCGCGTACTGCCTTGGTGCAGGCGTCCAGGCCATAGGACTCGCGCAGCACCTGCATCTCGGTCGCGAGCAAGACCTTGTCCACGGCGGGAAGCTGAGATGGGTGCGAAATTTCAGGGGCGGTCGCTGCGGTATTGCTCATGGCCAGGGTGTGTCGGGTCGTCGGAAAAATGAAAAAGGCGGCAGGAGTTCCTGCCGCCTTCATTATGGTGGCGGTTGGAGCCGGCAGGTTTACGCCGCAGGGTCCACCAGCTCGTGGTCGGCCTCGCCTTGCTGCTCTTCGGCCACGGCCACAAACAACAGAGGGTTGGCGCTGGCGCGCTGGAACTGGGTCTCGCTCATCAGCAGATCCAGCATCAGGGTGGCCAGATCGTCCACGAGGGGTTCGACCATGGGGTTCTTTTCCTGATTCACGATCTTGCGGTAGCTGCCGCACTCGTCGCAGGTCTCGGCCAGAACTTCTTCGCCCGCACCGTCAATGCCCTGGTAGTGGATGCCCTTGGTCGATTCGCAGTGCGTGCACTTGACGCGAACCATATGCCATTCGCAGGCACAGGTGCCGCAATGCGCGTAACGGTGACCAGCCACTTTGCCGCCAATGCGGATGACGCTGGCCACAGGCTCGCTGGCGCAGACGGGGCAGATGTTGGTGGGGTCTGTGTAGGGAACGTCTCTGGGGCTGAGTTTGGACGAGCGCTTGGCGAAAGCCACCTGCAATGCTGCCATGATGAAAGGGGCCAGACCCACATGGCGTGCGGCTACTTCTTTTTGCAGCAGCTTTTTGGCGATGTCTTCTCGGATTTCGGGCTCAAGTGCGCGTAGTTCCTTGAGCAGGGGCTGCAGGGGCTCGGGTAGGCCTTCGCTGCTTTGCAGCGTGTCGAGCATATTGTCCAGCACTGTCTGCCAGATGGGATCGATGTTGTCCACAGCGGGCAGCAGGGGCATGGAATGCTCCTGGGCACGTGCCATCAGGGTGGCATCGGCGGGTTCGACTTCCACAGCGCTCACGGCTTTGTGCTGTGCGTCCATGATCTGGGCCACAAACAGCAGATAGTCTGCAATGGGATTGCCATTGGCCAGCTGGCGCAGGCGTGCAGCGCGTTCGGCGAACAGACTGCTTACCTGGGGCAGCAAGATGCGGGGAAAGCTGGTGTGATCCAGTGCTTCGATTTCACCGGGTTGAAGAATGCGTTGCATTGACAGGGTTTCCAAATGAGTCAGCCGCCGAGCGCCGATAAACGCTTGGCGGCTGGGTTGTTAGGGGAGAGGACTAAAAACCTTAGTCGTTGTCACCCGTCATCTTGCGGTACCAGCCGCGGTGGTGTTGCTTGGCCCAGGCTCGCGTTACTGTGCCATAAAGCATGGCGCGAATGGTGCCCCGGGTCCAGATGGCGGCATACACGTGCATGATGATCAGACCGATCATCCACACGGCAGCGATGGCGTGAACCACCGAAGCCGCTCGCACCACGTTGACCGGCAATGTCCACCAAGCGCGCCACATCAGAAAGCCGGTGATCACGATCAGCAGCATGCCGATCACCAGGCCCCAGAACAACAGCTTCTGACCACCGTTGTACTTGCCTTGTTCAGGCATGTCGTGGTCGTCGCCATCGATCATCTTGTTGACGTTCTTGAGCCATTCGATGTCGCGCGGCTCAACGATGTTGAGCTTGGCGAAACGGCAGGCCATGATGACGAAGAATGCGCCCATGACAACCCCGATGTAGGGGTGCAGGATGCGGGTCCAGGGGCCGCCACCGAACAGATTGGTCAACCAGAAGAAGGCCGGGTGAAAGAACGCCAGACCGGACAGGGCCAGCAAGATGAAGCAAATGCCTACCACCCAGTGGTTGGCGCGCTCCGATGCGTTGTAGCGCACGAGGTCGCGAGGATTGCGTTTCATTTGCCGTTCTCCTTGTTCAGCGCTTCGGCGTCCTTGCGTTCCATTTCATCTTCAAGGTCCTTGGACACGTCGTTGGGTCCCTTGGTGATGTAGTGGAACAGGCTGCCGATTGCGGCTGCACCCAGTGCGGCCATGGCCAGAGGCTTGGCTACACCCTTCCACAGCGACACCATGGGGCTGATGGACGGATCGTCCGGCAGGCCCTTGTACAGCGAAGGCTTGTCAGCGTGATGCAGAACGTACATCACGTGCGTGCCACCCACGCCTTGCGGGTCGTAGAGACCTGCCTTTTCGTAGCCGCGTTCCTTGAGGTCCACGACACGGCGGGACGCTTGCTCCTGCATGGCTTCCTTGGTGCCAAACTGGATAGCGCCGGTGGGGCAGGTCTTGACGCAGGCGGGCTCCTGGCCAACAGCCACGCGATCCGAACACAAGGTGCACTTGTACGCCTTGTTGTCCTTCTTGGAGATGCGCGGAATGTTGAACGGGCAGCCCGTGACGCAGTAGCCGCAGCCCACGCACTGGTCTTGCTGGAAGTCCACGATGCCGTTGGCATATTGGACGATGGCGCCAGGCGAGGGGCAGGCCTTCAGGCAGCCTGGGTCTTCGCAGTGCATGCAGCCGTCCTTGCGGATCAGCCATTCCAGGTTGCCTGTGGCTTCGTTTTCGTACTCGGCAAAGCGCATCACGGTCCACGACTCCGACGTCAGATCCGTCGGGTTGTCGTAGACGCCTGCGGCAACCGTGCCGATTTCGTCGCGAAGGTCGTTCCACTCCATGCAGGCAGTCTGGCAAGCCTTGCAGCCAATGCATTTGGAGACGTCGATCAGCTTGGCGACTTCCCCCGCGTGCGCACCGCGTGCGCTGGGTGCGGGGGTCGTCGTGGCAGAACGGCGTTTGATATCGAGAGACATGGTTGAGGACATCAGCGTGGCTCCTTAGATCTTTTCCACCTTCACGAGGAAGGTCTTGGATTCAGGGGTCAAGCTGTTACCGTCACCCACGGAGGCTGTCAGGTTGTTCGCCAGATAGCCCTTGCGTCCCGTCGTGGAGAAGCCCCAGTGAATAGGCACACCCACGTGATGGATGGTCTTGCCATCGATCTTCATGGGCTTGATGCGCTTGGTCACCACGGCCACGGCCTTCACGAAACCGCGCTTGGACGAAACCTTGACCTTCTGGCCGGTCTCTATGCCCAGTTCCTTGCCCAGTGCCTCGCCGATTTCCACGAACTGCTCGGGCTGAACGATGTTGTTCAGCTGAACGTGCTTGGTCCAGTAGTGGAAGTGCTCGGTCAGGCGGTAGGTCGTGCCCACGTGCGGGTAGTCCTTGGGATCGCCCTGGGTGCCCTTGGCGGTTTCCAGGATGCGTATCACGGGGCTGATGACGGCCAGCTTGTTGTTGGGGTACATGGGGTTGTAGCCCAGCGGGTTGTCAAACGCCTCGTAATGCGTGGGAAACGGACCTTCTGCCATACCCTTGCGGGCGAACAGGCGTGCCACCCCTTCGGGGTTCATGATGAAGGGGTTGATCACCTCAGGATCCAGGCCCACGGCCACGTCCGGCACATCCGCACCGCCCCATTGCTTGCCGTTCCACTTGATCAGCACGCGTTCGGGGTTGAAGGGCTTGCCCTGGCGGTCGCAGGATGCGCGGTTGTACAGCACACGGCGGTTGGCTGGCCAGGCCCAGGCCCAGTTCAGCGTGTTGCCTATGCCTGTCGGGTCGCTGTTGTCGCGGCGCGCCATCTGGTTGCCGGACGAGGTCCAGCTGCCAGCCCAGATCCAGCAGCCGCCCAGGGTGGTGCCGTCATCGCGCATTTCGCCGAAGCCCGCCAGCTGCTCGCCGGCCTTGCGGATGAGCTTGGTGGGGTCCTTGGGGTCGAACAGATCCACCAGCGCACGACCGTTGTATTCCTTGGCCACTTCCTCGGAGGAGGGGTGATCGGCTTCGGCATAAGGCCAGTACAGATTGGTGATGGGCTCGGAGAACTTGCCACCGTCCTTCTGGTAGAGAGCCTTCAGGCGCAGGTGCAGGCCGGACATGATGGCAATGTCGGTCTTGGCCTCTCCCGGGGGCTCGGCAGCCTTCCAGTGCCACTGCAGCACGCGCGAGGAACTGACCACGGCACCGTCCTCTTCAGCGAAGCAGGTGGTAGGCAGGCGGAACACCTCGGTTTGAATCGAAGCCGAGTCCACGTCGTTGAATTCGCCGTGGTTCTTCCAGAATTCCGAAGTTTCTGTGACCAGCGGATCCATGATGACCAGGAACTTCAGCTTCTTGAGACCTTCGCGCACGCTGTTGCTGTTGGCCAGAGCCGCCAAGGGGTTGAAGCCTTGAGCGATGTAGCCGTTGACCTTGCCCTGCGTCATCATCTCGAAGATCTGCAGCATGTCGTACTGCTTGTCCAACTTGGGCAGGTAGTCGAACGCCCAGTTGTTTTCAGCAGTCGCGGCCGCTCCCCACCACGCCTTCATCAGGCTGACATGGAACTTGGGCGTGTTCGACCAGTAGTTCATCTGACCAGGGCGCAGCAGCTTGGGTGTGCGGGTGGCGATGTACTGGTTGTAGTCCTGTTCGGCTTCGTTCGGCAGCGTCAGGTACCCGGGAAGCGAAGCAGACAGAATGCCCAGGTCCGTCAGGCCCTGGATGTTGGAGTGGCCGCGCAGCGCGTTCATGCCGCCGCCAGCGATACCGATATTGCCCAGCAGCAGCTGGATCATGGCACCGGTACGCAGAATCTGCGCACCCGTGGTGTGCTGAGTCCAGCCCAGAGCGTACAAGATGGTGGCAACACGGCCGGCTTCAGCGGTCGACGCAAGCTTCTCGCACACGTGCAGGAATTTTTCCTTGGGTGTGCCGCAGATGGATTCCACCTTCTCGGGCGTATAGCCGGCGTAGTGCTTCTTGAGCCATTGATAGACGCAGCGAGGGTGTTCCAGCGTGGGATCGACCTTCACGAAGCCATCGTCACCGAGCTCATAGTCCCAGGAGGCCTTGTCGTACGTGCGCTTTTCGGGGTTGTAGCCGGAGAAAATCCCTTCGTCGAACGCAAAGTCCTCGCGCACGATGAATGAGAAGTCCGTGTAGTTCTTCACATACTCGTGGTGAATCCTGTCGTTTGTCAGCAGGTAATTGATCACGCCACCGAGGAAGACGATGTCCGAGCCGGAACGGATCGGTGCATAGAAGTCAGCCACGGATGCCGAGCGGTTGAAGCGCGGATCGACCACCATGAAGTGAGCCTTGTTGTGCTCCTTCGCTTCGGTCACCCACTTGAAGCCGCAGGGGTGTGCTTCGGCGGCATTGCCGCCCATGATCAAAATAACGTCCGCGTTCTTGATGTCGACCCAATGGTTCGTCATCGCTCCACGGCCAAACGTCGGGGCAAGACCTGCCACCGTCGGGCCGTGTCAGACACGTGCTTGGTTGTCGAGTGCAAGAAGGCCCCAGGAGCGGGCCACTTTGTGCGTGATGTAGCCAGCTTCATTGCTGGAGGCCGAAGCGGCCAGCATGCCGGTGGTCAGCCAGCGGTTGACCTTCTGGCCCTTTTCGTTGGTTTCAACGAAATTGGCGTCGCGGTCTTCCTTGAGCAGCTTGGCGATGCGATTCAGTGCCTCGTCCCATGACATACGCTTCCACTCGGACGAGCCGGGAGCGCGGTATTCGGGGTACTTGAGGCGGCTGGGGCTGTGGACAAAGTCCAGCAGCGATGCACCCTTGGGACACAGCGTGCCGCGATTGACCGGATGATCCGGGTCGCCTTCCACGTGCATCACGGACAGACGGGAGTTTTTCCCGCCGTCGCCCAGGGAATACATAAGGATGCCGCAACCTACGGAGCAGTAGGTGCAGGTTTGACGGGTTACGGTGGTGGCTGACAGTTTGTACTGTCGCACCTCAGCAAGGGCGGCTGTGGGTGAGAAACCCATCAGCGCCAAGCTCGAACCCGCCAGAGTCGAACCAGTCACTTTCATGAACTGGCGTCTGGAGAATTGGTCCATTGTGGGGTACCTTTTCGTATGAACGCTTATGTGAAAGCAAATTTTACGACCCCCCTCATTTTTGATAGCAGTTACAAACCCTTAATTCTTGAGTAACGTTGAGCGACTTTGAGTTTTATGTTTCGCTTTTGTTTTTCTTAATCGCAGCGATAGCTTTCAACCTACGCCTCTCAACCTATCAACTTTCAGCTCGAAAAGCCATCGGTCAGCAGGCTGAATTGAACAGAAAATTCCTAATCTGTGTCGCTTTTCCGTGTTTCGGCAGGAGGAGGGGCGATGGTGGGGGCGAGGCCTTCTGCAGGCTGCTGCGGATCGGTCGTTGTGCGTTTTTGCGCGATTTCCCGATTCAGCAGCTTCTCCTCCTGCTCTTGCATGGTGGTAAACAACTCCCATGCCGCCATGAACAAGGCGGCAATGGCCGGACCGAGCACAAAGCCCGAAAGACCGAACAAGGCCATGCCCCCCAGGGTGGAGATCAGCACCACATAGTCAGGCATCTTGGTGTCCTTGCCGACCAGCAGGGGGCGCAGCACGTTATCCACCAGGCCGATGACCAGCACGCCATAGGTCGCCAGGATCAAGCCCTTGGTGAGGGCGCCTGTGGCCAGGAAGTAGATCGCAACCGGCCCCCAGACCAGGCCCGCCCCCACTGCGGGCAGCAAGGACAGAAAAGCCATCACCACGGCCCAGAGCACAGCGCCCTGAATGCCCAGAATCCAGAAAATCAGGCCCCCCAGCGCACCCTGAGCCGCAGCGACGGCCAGATTGCCCTTGACCGTGGCCCGGATGACGGTGATGAACTTGGTGGCCAGCTCGCGCTTGTGCTCGGGGGCGAGCGGTGTGGCAGCCCAGATGCGTGCGACCAGTTCCTTGCCGTCGCGCAGCAGAAAGAAGATGAGATAGAGCATGACGCCGAATCCCACGACAAAGCCCAGGGTGTTCTGTCCCAGTCCCACGGCCTTGGTGGCCGCGAGCTTGCTGGCCTGCAGCGCGATGTTGGAGAGCTTGGTCTGGATTTCGTCCAGAGTGCCCAGGTGCAGCTTTTCCATCCACGGCGTCAGCCAGGAGGGAAGTGCATTGAAGACCTGCTCCACATAGCTGCCGGCCGAGAGGTTGCCGCTGCTGACCTGGTCATAGATGGCCGAGGTCTCCTTGATGAGCGACAGTCCTATCAGAGACAGCGGCAAAATGACCATTACCAGACTAATTAGCAAGGTTGCCAGTGCAGCCAGGGTCGGCCTGTTGGGCATGCGCATCAGCAGCTTGCGGTGCAGGGGAGCGAAGACGATGGCAAACACCACGCCCCAGAAGATGGCAACGGCATATTCTTCAAGAACCAAGCCGAATCCGGCGGTTACTGCTATCAAAAGAAGAATGAATGCACGTTTGTGAAGCGGCAAAAGCGGCATGCGAATCCTTGTTTATGGAGTTCCCGCAATGTAAGCGACTCCCCGGGGTGTAAACATCTTGTCTTTTATAAGACCAAGACTTTGAACAGTGGCACAATGGCTGCCGCAACTCCAGGCCCTTCCCCAGCCACAGTCGCATCCGCCAATCGGTACAGCCGTGTCGCGGGAGGTTCTACAAACCAGCTAATGCTTTCCGAAGGAAAGCGGAGGTCAGCGAGATATGAGCGATCAGTCAACGATCTATCAAGCCTATCAAGGCAACACCTATCTGTTCGGCGGCAATGCGCCCTATGTCGAAGAGATGTACGAGAACTACCTGGCCAACCCCGGCAGCGTTCCCGATTCCTGGCGTGAATACTTCGATGCCCTGCAGCATGTGCCTGCAGTGGATGGCACCGACAACAAGGACGTTCCCCACCTGCCCGTGATCAATGCTTTCGCAGAGCGCGCAAAGCAAGGTGGCACCAAGGTGGTGGTGGCTTCCGGCGCTGACTCCGAACTGGGTCGCAAGCGCACGGCCGTGCAGCAGCTGATTGCAGCCTATCGCAATGTGGGTCAGCGCTGGGCCGATCTGGATCCTCTGAAGCGCACCGAGCGCCCCGAAATTCCCGAGCTGGAGCCTGCCTTCTACGGCTTCACCGACGCCGACCAGGAAGTGGTGTTCAACACCAGCAACACCTTCTTCGGCAAGGAAAGCATGACTTTGCGCGAGCTGATGAATGCTCTGCGTGAAACCTACTGCGGCACCCTGGGCGCCGAGTACATGTATGCCACCAATCAGAATCAAAAGCGCTGGTGGCAGCAACGCCTGGAATCGATCCGCTCCAAGCCCGTCTTCAATGCCGACGAGAAAAAGCGCATCCTGGACCGCCTGACCGCTGCCGAAGGCCTGGAGCGCTATCTGCACACCAAGTATGTGGGCCAGAAGCGCTTCTCGCTGGAAGGTGGCGAGTCCTTCATTGCCGCCATGGACGAGCTGATCAACTCCGCCAGCGCCAAGGGCGTGCAGGAAGTCGTGATCGGCATGGCTCACCGTGGCCGTCTGAACGTGCTGGTCAATACCCTGGGCAAGGCGCCCAAGGATCTGTTTGCCGAGTTCGACCACACCGCTCCCGAAGACCTGCCTGCCGGTGACGTGAAGTATCACCAGGGCTTCAGCTCCGACGTGTCTGCCAAGGGCGGCCCCGTTCACCTGTCGCTGGCCTTCAACCCCTCGCACCTGGAAATCGTCAACCCCGTGGTGGAAGGTTCGGTGCGCTCGCGCATGGACCGTCGCGACGACCCCATGGGCAAGCAAGTGCTGCCCGTGCTGGTGCACGGTGACGCAGCCTTCGCCGGCCAGGGCGTGAACCAGGAAACCCTGGCACTGTCCGAAACCCGTGGCTACACCACCGGCGGTACGGTTCACATCATCATCAACAACCAGATCGGTTTCACCACCTCTGATCCCCGCGACCTGCGCTCCACGCTGTATTGCACCGACATCGTCAAGATGATCGAGTCGCCCGTGCTGCACGTGAATGGCGATGATCCCGAAGCCGTGTGCCTGGCCATGCAGCTGGCGCTGGAATTCCGTATGGAGTTCTCCAAGGACGTGGTGGTCGATATCATCTGCTTCCGCAAGCTCGGTCACAACGAGCAGGACACTCCTGCACTGACACAGCCTCTGATGTACAAGAAGATCGCTGCCCACCCCGGCACGCGCAAGCTGTACGCAGACAAGCTGGCCACTCAAGGCCTGGGCGACACGCTGGGCGACGATATGGTCAAGGCCTATCGCGCCGCCATGGACGAAGGTCGCCACACCCAGGACGTGGTGCTGACCAACTTCAAGAGCAAGTACGCCGTGGACTGGAGCCCCTTCGTGGGCAAGACCTGGACCGACGCCGGCGACACTGCTATTCCCTTGACCGAGTGGAAGCGCCTGGCCGAGAAGATCACGACTCTGCCTGCCAGCGTGAACCCTCATGCTCTGGTCAAGAAGGTGTATGACGATCGCGCAGCCATGGGCCGCGGTGACGTGAACGTGGACTGGGGCATGGGTGAAACCATGGCCTTCGGCTCCCTGGTCGCTTCGGGCTATCCCGTGCGTCTGTCGGGTGAAGACTCGGGTCGCGGCACCTTCACGCACCGTCACGCCGTGGTTCATGACCAGAAGCGTGAAAAGTGGGACGAGGGCACTTATATTCCTCTGCAGAACGCTGCCGAGAATCAGGCTCCGTTTGTCGTCATCGACTCCATCCTGTCCGAAGAGGCCGTGCTGGGCTTCGAATACGGTTATGCATCGAACGATCCCAACACCCTGGTGGTCTGGGAAGCCCAGTTCGGCGACTTCGCCAACGGCGCCCAGGTGGTGATCGACCAGTTCATCGCATCGGGTGAAGTGAAGTGGGGCCGTGTCAACGGCCTGACACTGATGCTGCCTCACGGCTATGAAGGCCAGGGCCCCGAGCACAGCTCGGCGCGTCTGGAGCGCTTCATGCAGCTGGCTGCCGACACCAATATGCAGATCGTGCAGCCCACAACGGCCAGCCAGATCTTCCACGTGCTGCGTCGCCAGATGGTTCGTGGCCTGCGCAAGCCGCTGGTCATCATGACTCCCAAGTCGCTGCTGCGTAACAAGGACGCCACGTCGCCCCTGTCCGAATTCACCTCTGGTGGTTTCCAGACCGTGATTCCCGAGCAGGACGAAACCATCGTCAAGAACGCTGCCAAGGTCAAGCGCATCATCGCCTGCTCGGGCAAGGTGTACTACGATCTGGTCAAGAAGCGTGCCGAGAAGGAATCCAAGGACGTCGCCATCATTCGCGTCGAGCAGCTGTATCCCTTCCCCCACAAGGCGTTCGCCGCCGAAGTGAAGAAGTACGCCAACGCTACTGACATCGTGTGGTGCCAGGATGAGCCTCAGAACCAGGGTGCCTGGTTCTTCATCCAGCACAACATCCACGAGAACATGCGTGAAGGCCAGAAGCTGGGCTACTCCGGTCGCGCTGCGTCCGCTTCGCCCGCCGTTGGCTACGCACATCTGCACCAAGAGCAACAAAAGGCACTGGTGGAAGGCGCATTCGCCAAGCTCAAGGGCTTTGTCCTGACCAAGTAATACAGGCGACACCCCCTGTCCGAGGACAGGGGGCACAAGAAACATCTTTGGAAAGAATTCAAAATGGCAATCGTTGAAGTTAAAGTCCCCCAGCTGTCCGAATCCATCACGGAAGCCACCATGCTGACCTGGAAGAAAAAGGTCGGTGAGGCAGTGGCCATCGATGAAATCCTCATCGAAATCGAAACCGACAAGGTCGTGCTGGAAGTGCCCGCTCCTTCGGCTGGCGTGATCACCGAGATCCTGCAAGGCGACGGCGCAACCGTGGCTGCCGAGCAAGTGATCGCCAAGATCGACTCCGAAGCCGTCGCCGGTGCCGCTGCTCCTGCTGCCGCCCCCGCTGCTGCAACTCCTGCGGCTGCCCCCGTGGCCGCCGCTCCTGCCGGCGCCGACAAGAGCGGTGTGGCCATGCCTGCTGCTGCCAAGATCCTGGCCGACAACAACCTGTCCGCTGCCAACGTGGCTGGCACAGGCAAGGACGGCCGCGTGACCAAGGGTGACGCTCTGGGTGCCATCAAGGCCGGCGCAGCCATCCCCACCGGCGCTCCCAAGGCGGCTTTGCCTCAGGTTGCGGCTCCCGTGGCCAAGGAAAGCCTGGGCGACCGTCCCGAGCAGCGCGTGCCCATGACACGTCTGCGTGCCCGTATTGCCGAGCGTCTGCTGCAATCCCAGGCGACCAACGCCATCCTGACCACGTTCAACGAAGTGAACATGGCCCCCGTGATGGAACTGCGCAAGAAGTTCCAGGACCAGTTCACCAAGGAACATGGCGTGAAGCTGGGCTTCATGTCCTTCTTCGTCAAGGCTGCAGTGCATGCCCTGAAGAAGTTCCCCGCAGTGAACGCCTCCATTGACGGCAACGACATCGTCTACCACGGCTACTTCGACATCGGTATCGCTGTGAGCTCGCCTCGCGGCCTGGTGGTGCCCATCCTGCGCAATGCAGACCAGATGAGCTTCGCCGACATCGAAAAGAAGATTGTCGAATTCGGTCAGAAGGCCAAGGAAGGCAAGCTGGGCATTGAAGAGATGACCGGCGGTACCTTCTCCATCTCCAATGGCGGCACCTTCGGCTCGATGATGTCCACCCCCATCATCAACCCCCCTCAGTCCGCCATCCTGGGCGTGCACGCCACCAAGGATCGCGCCGTGGTCGAGAACGGTCAGATCGTGATCCGTCCCATGAACTATCTGGCCATGTCCTATGACCACCGCATCATCGACGGCCGCGAAGCCGTGCTGAGCCTGGTGGCCATGAAGGACGCGCTGGAAGATCCTTCTCGCCTCCTGTTTGATCTGTAATTCAGCAGATCGAGCTTCTACAAAGCCCACCACCAAAAGCGGTGGGCTTTTTTCGAGTTAAACAGAGAAAAGATTCAAATCATGAGCAAGCAATTTGACGTCGTCGTGATCGGCGCAGGCCCCGGCGGCTACATCGCTGCCATCCGCGCTGCACAACTGGGTTTCAACGTCGCCTGTATCGACGAGTGGAAGAACGCATCTGGCGGCGCTGCTCCCGGCGGCACCTGCACCAACGTGGGCTGCATTCCCTCCAAGGCACTGCTGCAGTCCTCCGAGCATTTCGAGCATGCCAAGCTGCACTTCGCCGACCATGGCATCTCCACCGGCAAGGTCGAGATGGACGTGGCGCAGATGATCGCCCGCAAGGACGCCATCGTGAAGCAGAACAACGACGGCATCCTGTACCTGTTCAAGAAGAACAAGGTCACCTTCTTCCACGGCCGCGGCTCTTTCGTGAAGGCTGCCGAAGGCGGCTATGAAATCAAGGTTGCCGGCAAGGACGAAGAAATCATCACCGGCAAGCAGATCGTGGTGGCCACCGGCTCCAACGCTCGCGCGCTGCCTGGCGTGGCCTTCGACGAAGAGAACATCCTGTCCAACGACGGCGCTCTGCGTCTGGGCAAGACTCCCAAGAAGCTGGGCCTGATCGGTGCCGGCGTGATCGGCCTGGAAATGGGCTCGGTCTGGCGCCGTCTGGGCACGGAAGTGACCGTGCTCGAAGGCATGGACAAGTTCCTGCCCGTGGTGGATGAGCAGATCTCCAAGGAAGCCAAGAAGGCGTTCGACAAGCAAGGTCTGAAGATCGAGCTGGGCGTGAAGATCGGTGAAGTCAAGTCCGGCAAGAAGGGCGTGACCGTGGCCTACACCAATGCCAAGGGCGAAGCCCAGAGCCTGGAAGTGGACAAGCTGATCGTTTCGATCGGCCGCACCGCCAACACCAATGGTCTGAACGCCGAAGCCGTGGGTCTGGCTCTGGATGAGCGCGGCGCCATCGTGGTGGACGATCTGTGCAAGACCAATCTGCCTGGCGTGTGGGCGGTGGGCGACGTGGTGCGCGGCCCCATGCTGGCGCACAAGGCCGAGGAAGAAGCCGTGGCTGTGGCCGAGCGCATTGCCGGCCAGCACGGTCATGTGAATTTCGCCACCATCCCCTGGGTGATCTACACCAGCCCTGAAATCGCATGGGTGGGTCGCACCGAGCAGCAGCTCAAGGCCGACGGCGTCAAGTACAAGGCAGGCTCCTTCCCCTTCCTGGCCAACGGCCGCGCGCGCGCACTGGGCGACACGACCGGCATGGTCAAGTTCCTGGCCGATGCCGAGACAGACGAGATCCTGGGCGTGCACATGGTGGGTCCCATGGTGTCCGAACTGATTTCCGAAGCCGTGGTGGCCATGGAGTTCAAGGCATCGAGCGAAGACATCGCCCGTATCTGCCACGCTCACCCCTCGCTGTCCGAATCCACCAAGGAAGCGGCTCTGGCTGTGGACAAGCGCACCCTGAACTTCTAAGTTTTTTTTCAGTCTTGCGCGCAGGTTTTGACATGGCTGTGAAGTGCCCGTGCGCAGGCTGAGTTTCTTTTGGAATTCAGAACAAAATGGCTGCTAACGCTTAGTGCATAAGCGGTAGCGGCTATTGTTTTTTGAGCATCTGGAGACAAGACGGTGAATGTAAGACAAGCCTACGAGGCGGAACTGGCCGCCAAGGGTTTTAAAAGTGATCCCGCGCAGTTGCGTGCAGTCGATGCGTTGCAGCGTTGTGCCGACGAGTGGGCCGCGTACAAGGGCAAGCGCTCCAATGCTCTCAAGAAACTGATCAATCACCCCGATCTGCCCAGGGGTGTCTATATGTACGGCGGGGTGGGGCGCGGCAAGAGCTTTCTGATGGAATGCTTCTTCAACGCCGTGCCCCTCAAGCGCAAGGTGCGCCTGCACTTTCACGAATTCATGCGCGAAGTGCACCGCGAGATGCATCTGATGCAAGGCACGCAGAATCCGCTCGATGCCCTCGGCGCCAAGATCGCCAAGAAGTACAAGCTGATCTGTTTTGACGAGTTTCATGTCGCCGACATCACCGATGCCATGATTCTCTACAGGCTGCTCGAGTCGCTGTTTGCCAACGGCGTGGGCTTTGTGACAACCTCCAACTTCGAGCCTGACGGTCTCTATCCCGGTGGCTTGCATCGCGACCGGATCCTGCCTGCGATTGCCCTGCTCAAGGAGCGCATGGAAGTGGTGAATGTGGACAACGGCACCGACTATCGCCGCCGCACTCTCGAGGATGCCAAGCTCTATCATTGTCCGTTGGGCCCGCAAGCCGATGCGGCGATGCAGCAGACCTTCGATCGCCTGGCCGAAGCCCATGACGAAGAGCCTGTGATGCAGATCGAGACTCGCAAGATTGCGGCCAAGCGCCGCGCCGGCGGCGTCGTGTGGTTTGACTTCCGCGAACTCTGTGGCGGCCCGCGCTCGCAGAACGACTATCTCGAAATCGCCACGCAGTTTCACACCATCTTGCTGTCCGACGTGCCCGAGCTGCATGTGAACATGGCTTCGGCCGCGCGGCGCTTCACGCTGCTGGTGGACGTGCTCTACGATCGCCATGTCAAGCTCATTGTGTCGGCTGCCGTGCCACCCGAGAAGATCTATACCGAAGGTCCTCTGTCCCACGAGTTCCCGCGCACCGTCTCGCGCCTCAACGAGATGCGCTCCAAGGAATATCTGGCGCTTGAGCGCCGCGTGGTCGACACCAGCTTGACCTGATCGTCTGCAGGCAGCTGCCTGCGGCCTTAAGATGCCAGCCTGTACTTCGAGTTTCCGAGTTGATGACGATGTCCACTATCCTTGCCCAGCTGATCCGCCGCCGCATTGCAGGCTTTGCATTGGCGCCCCTGGCCGCCGTCTGGCTGGCTTGCGCGCCGGCCATGGCTCAGGTAAAGGCGGATTCGGCACAGCAGGCTGACAAGCAGGCGCAGAAGGAGATTGCCGAAAAGGCGCGCCAGCATCTGCACCAGCAGCGCGAAGCCGAGCGCGACGAGCTTCTGAGCAAGCGCGCCGTCATCGAGCAGCAGCGCGTGGCTGATGAAAAGCTCTGCTACCAGAAGTTTGCCGTGGAGGGCTGTCTGGCCGATGCCCGCAAGGTGGCGCGGGAGAAAGACGCGCCGCTGCGTGCGCGCGAGCTGGAAATCAACGATGCGCAGCGCAAGGAAAAGGCGGCGGCCAAGCTGCAGGCCATCGAAGAGAAAAAAGCCGAAAACGCTGCCGTGCCCATGAAGTCGCAGCAACGCGAGAAGAACGGCAAGAGCTCGCCACAGCCCACTGGCTCGGGTGCCAAACCTGCCGTTGACGAGCAGGCGGCGCGGGCCCAGCGCCAGACCGAGGCTCAGCAGCGTGCCAGCAAGCAGGCCGACTATGTGCGCCGCCACGAGAAAAACCGTGCCCAAGCCGATCAGGGGCGAGCCGAGCGTGAAGCCAAGGCCCGGGCAGATCATGAGGCCAAGCTAAAGGCTGCAGCCGAGCACAAAGCCAGAGCCTTGCAGCAGGCCAAGGAGCGCGGTCAGACAGTAGCGCCGCTGCCAGCACCTGCTCCCTGATGCATTCCAGCATCGGCGGTGCCCAACAGCAGGGTGCTGCCGATAGCATTGCGGCAGGCGCGCGTTTCCAAGGCGTTTAAAGATGTCTTGTCCGGACTGATAACGCTTCAAGCGCTTGCTGCTGCGGCTGAGGTATCCAGCTTGAGTATTGCCAGCGAGAGGTTGTCACCACCCCCAGCCGCGCGCCGCCTGGCTTTTTCAATCAAAAATTGAGAGGCTTCGCGTGGCGAGAGTCCGTCAAGCACAGTGCCCAGCTCCTGTGCGGTGAAGTAATGCCACAGGCCGTCCGAGCAGGCCATCAGGCTGTCGCCAGGCAGCAGTTTCTCAATCATGTGGTGGCGCATGGGCGGAGGCGGCTCGGCTCCCAGGCAGCCCAGCAAGATATTGGACTGTGGGTGGTACTGAGCCTGGGCTTCAGTGAGCTCGCCGCGCTCGACCAGTGCCTGTACATAGGAGTGATCGAGCGAACGGTGCACCAGCGCGGCACCGCGAAAATGGTAGAGCCGTGAATCGCCGGAGTGCATGAAGTGGCAGCGATTGTCGGGCAGCACTATGAAGGCCGCGATGGTGCTGTGGGGCTCCTGCTCCGCTGCTATGGCGGTGAGGCGAATGACGGTGTGGGCATCTTGCACAATGGTGCGCAGCATGCGTATGCAGTCTTCCTTGGCGGGCTCAAAGCGCTCGAAAAGCTGGCGAGCCGTCAGCATGACCTGATCGGATGCCTTTCTCCCGCCGCTGCGCCCGCCCATGCCATCGGCTACCACGCCGAGAATGCAGCCCTTGGCATAGGGGTGCGCCATGAGCAGAACCTGGTCCTGCTGGTATTCTCGGTCACCGCGATGAATGCCGGTGGCCGCCTGAATGCGGTAGCTGGATGACATGAGTGTGTGCGGGTGCGCTTGCAGAGCGAAATTTAACGTTGCGTTACATTTTATCGGCCGGAGGCTGGGCTTCGGCGAATATTTGCGATCTTATGTGAGCTTGAGCTGACTTGGCTTGTTGGAAGGTGAAACGGTTTTGACTCATTTGCAGGAGGCGGTCGCGCAGGTGTTTGCGCAGCAAGGTGCGCTCTCGCTGGCCGAGCCCGCATTCACGCCGCGCTCAGGCCAGACCCGCATGGCGCTGGCTGTGGTTCAGGCCATAGAGGAGGGCGGGGTGCTGGTGGTGGAGGCAGGCACGGGTGTTGGCAAGACCTACGCTTATCTGGTGCCGGCCTTGCTCAGCGGCCAGCGCGTGCTGGTGTCCACGGCCACCAAGGCGCTGCAGGACCAGTTGTTTGCCCGTGATCTTCCGCGCCTGGTTCATGGCCTGGGCCTGCCTTTGCGCATGGCCAGGCTCAAGGGGCGTTCTTCCTATCTATGCACGGAGCGGCTGGAGCGTGTGCGCCAGGGCCGCACGGCTCCCCAGGATCCACAGGTGCTGCGCGCCGTGGCGGATGTGGAGCGCTGGGCCAGGGTCACGCGTACCGGTGATCTGGCCGAACTGACGGCGCTGGATGAGCGCTCCCCTGTGATGCCCTTGGTGAGCTCCACCAAGGACAATTGCATGGGCTCTGACTGCCCGCACTGGCAGGACTGCCATGTCAACCAGGCGCGTCAGCAAGCGTTGGAGGCCGACGTGGTGGTGGTCAACCATCACCTGCTGTTTGCCGATCTCGATGTGCGCGACAGCGGCATGGCTCGTCTTTTGCCCAACACCGGCGTGGTGGTGATCGATGAAGCCCATCAGCTCAACGACATCGGCGTGCAGTTTGCCGGCGAGGCTGTGTCCAGTCAGCAGTTGGTGGGGTACGCACGTGATGCCCTTCGGCTGACGCAGGAGCATGCCCGCGGCATGTCCGACTGGCTGGTGCTCTGCGCCACGCTGGAGCAGGCCATGCGTGAGCTGCGCCTGCAGGCAGGCAAGCCTCCGGTCGGAGGGCGGCTTGCGTGGCAAGCGGTGACCCCGCAGGGACTGGATGCGGCGAAATGGCGTGCGGCGCTGGTGCGGCTGGGGCAGAGCCTGCGTGCCCTGTTGATTCCACTCTCAAGCCTGGAGGGTGCAGGGGTCGAGTTGCAGCGTCTGTATGAGCGCGGCGCAGAGTTGCTCGCGCGACTGGCACGCTTTGCTGCACCTGCAGATGATGAATGCGTGCGCTGGCTGGAGATAGGTGCGCAGTATCTGCGCATGCTGGAGTCTCCGCTGTCGATTGCCCGCATCATGCAGCAGCGGCTGCTTCAGCGCTCGCTGGAGGATGCCGGCACGGACCAGGGCGATGAGCCCGATCCTTCAAGGAAAAAGGCCTGGATTTTCACCTCTGCCACTTTGGGCAATGACGCTCAGCTGAGCTGGTTTGTCGAGTCCTGCGGCCTGCGCGGCGCTCAGGTACTACAGGTGGAAAGCCCCTTTGACTACCATCGGCAAGCCGGTGTCTATGTGCCCCAGCCCTTTGCTGCGGCCGGCAGCGCACAGCACAGCCAGCAGGTCGCCCAACTGGTGCTGGATGCAGCGCAGCGCATAGGCGGGCGCACCCTGGTGCTGACCACCACAATCAAGGCCCTGCATGCGATCAGCGCCTCGCTTCGCACCAGTCTGGGCCTGTTTGCAGATCTGGATGTGCTGGTTCAGGGCGAGGCACCCAAGCTGGCCTTGATTGAGCGCTTTATGGCCGCCGGGGCAGTCGCGGGGCGTGGAGCTGTTCTGGTGGCTTCCGCCACTTTCTGGGAGGGGGTGGACCTGCCCGGCGACATGCTGCAATTGGTGGTGATCGACAAGCTTCCGTTTCCGCCACCTGACGACCCCCTGGTCGAAGCCCGTTCGCGACTGCTGGAGAGCGTGGGGCGAGGGGCGTTTCATGATTACATGCTGCCCGAGGCGGCACTGGCCCTCAAGCAAGGGGCTGGACGCCTGATCCGTAGTGAGGCCGATCGTGGCGTGCTGGTCATCTGCGACAGTCGCTTGATGACTATGGGCTATGGCGCGGAGTTGATGTCGGCGTTGCCTCCCATGCGCGTGCTGGGCAGTCAGCCGGAATTCGAGGCGGCGCTGCAGCAGTTGACGGTGCAACGCGCCAGGCGTGACGGTGAGCAGACGCCGGTGCAGGATTCAGAGGCGTAGCAATGAAAAAAGGATGCGATTGACGCATCCTTTTGTCCTTTGGGCGGCAAACGTTGCTTACCAGAGCTTCCACCAGGATTCTTTTTTCTTCTCTACGTTTTGTTCGGTGTTGGCGCCATAGCTGCTCTCCAGCACGCGCTGGGCGTCGTCACGCAGCTGAGTCATGCCCAGGGCGTCATAGGACTTGACGAGGATCACCATGGCTTCGCGCACTGCGGGCACGTTCTGGTAGTCCCTGATGGCAGCCTGCGCACGGGCAATGGCCGCCACATAGGCGCCTCGGCTGAAGTAGTACTTGGCGACATGGACTTCGTACTGGGCCAGCGAGTTCACGATGTACTGCATGCGCTGGCGGGCATCGTCGGAGTACTTGGAATCTGGAAAGCGGGTCACCAGTTCGCGGAAGGACTCGAACGAATCCTTGGCGGCTTTCTGGTCGCGTTCGGACAGATCCTGGCGGGTCAGCCAGCCGAACATGCCCAGGTTGTCATTGAAGTTGACTAGACCCTTGAGGTAGAGGGCGTAGTCCATGGCGGGGCTGGCAGGATGCAGCTTGGTGAAGCGGTCCAGCGTGGCCAGAGCCTGCACTTTTTCGCCGGCCTTGTACTGGGCATACGCTTTTTCCAGCTGGGCCTGCTGGGCCAGCGGCGTGCCGGCAGCACGGCCTTCGAGCTTCTCGAACAGCGGCACGGCCTTGTCATAGGCGCCGGAGGAAGATTCATCGCGCGCTTCGGTATAGATGCGCTCGGGTGTCCACTTGGCCGTCGGGTCGTCCTTGGTGCTGGAGCATCCCGCCAGCGTGGCGGCGATTAACACGGCAGGGACTAGAGTCAGTGAAATACGCGGCATGGTGGACAGTTTTCTGACGATCATTAGCGGTAATAGGAGGCAGGCCCGTCGCATCTGGCGGCAAGGCGCAAAACCTACACCATACACCACCAGGGCCGGACCTTCCTGAAAAAGGATCGACGCATTGTAATGGGCCGCCGGATCGCGCCGGCGAGTTGCTGGCGTCTTTACGCCAGGGCTCAGCGAATCTAGAGGCATTGAGTCCGCAGGGACGACGCGCTCTTCCTACAATAGCGGCCATGTTTGTCCATCTGCGCCTGCACACCGAATTCTCCGTCGTCGACGGAACCACCCGCGTCAATGCCATGATCAAGGCCGCTGCCGAAGACGGGCAGGTGGCGATGGCCATTACCGACTTCAACAATCTGTTTGGCGGCATCAAGTTCTACCGCGAAGGTCGCGGCAAGGGCGTCAAGCCTCTGCTGGGCGCCGAGATCGTGCTCGAAGGGCTGGGCGACGCGCCCCCTTCGCGGATCATCGTTCTCGTGCAGAGCAAGCAGGGCTATCACAATATTGCCGAGCTGCTGGCCCGCGGCTGGACGCGCAATGTGGTGCGTGATCAGGCGCAGCACAAGTGGGAATGGCTGCAGGAGCTGGGCGAGGGGCTGATCGTGCTGTCCGGTGCGCATGCCGGCCCCGTGGGCATAGCCCTGACGCGTGGTGATGAGAAAGGTGCGGCCGAGATTGCCCAGCGCCTGGCCACCATGTTCCCGCACCGCTTCTATATCGAGCTGCAGCGCGCGGGCCGTCCCGATGACGAGTCGCATGTGCTGGCGGCCGTGAAGCTGGCCAGCCGTCTGAATCTCCCGGTGGTGGCGACACACCCGATTCAGTATGCCAAGCCCGATGATTACGAGGCACACGAGGCCCGTGTCTGCATCGCTGAAGGCGAGATCCTGGGCAATGCCAAGCGGGTGCGCAAGTTCACCCGCGACCAGTATTTCAAAACCGCTGCCGAAATGGAGCAGCTGTTTGCCGACATTCCGAGCGCGATCGAGAACACGGTGGAAATTGCCCGCCGCTGCAGCCTGACGCTGGAGCTGGGCAACCCGCAACTGCCCAACTTCCCCGTGCCTGATGGCATGACCATGGACGAGTTCTTCCGCCATGAGTCCTACCAGGGGCTGGAAGAGCGTCTGGTCCACCTCTATCCCGATGCGGCCAAGCGCGACGCCCAGCGTTCGCGCTATGTGGAGCGGCTGGAGTTCGAGCTGGGCACCATCATGAAGATGGGCTTTCCGGGCTACTTCCTCATCGTGTCGGACTTTATCAAGTGGGCCAAGGCCAATGGCTGCCCAGTGGGACCGGGTCGCGGCTCGGGTGCCGGCTCGCTGGTGGCCTATGTGCTCAAGGTGACCGATCTCGACCCGCTGGAATACAACTTGCTGTTCGAGCGTTTCCTGAACCCGGAGCGCGTGTCCATGCCCGACTTTGACGTGGACTTCTGCCAGCAGAACCGCGACCGCGTGATCGACTATGTCAAGGATCGCTACGGCCGCGACGCCGTCAGCCAGATCGCCACCTTCGGCACCATGGCTGCGCGTGCGGCCATCCGCGACGTGGGGCGCGTGCTGGACATGAGCTACACCTTCTGCGACGGCATCTCCAAGCTGATCCCGAACAAGCCCGGCCTGCATGTCACGCTCAAGTACCCGCCCAATCCGCCCAAGGAAGGCGACAAATACACCTACGCCATCAAGGAGGAGCCGATTCTGGCCGAGCGCATCGAGCGCGAGGAGGACGTCAAGACCCTGATCGAGATGGCGCAGAGCCTGGAGGGCATGACGCGAAACATCGGCATGCATGCCGGTGGTGTGGTGATTGCGCCGGGCCGCCTGGCCGATTTCTGCCCGCTGTACCAGCAGCCCGGCAGTACCTCGGCCGTGGCCATGTACGACAAGGACGACGTGGAAGCCGTGGGCCTGGTGAAGTTCGACTTCTTGGGTCTGGCCACGCTGACGATCCTGGAGATTGCGCGCGAATTCATCATGAAGCGCCACAAGGGCCAGGAGAACTTCCAGTTCGAGAACATTCCGCTGGACGACTACCCGACCTACAAGCTGTTCTCCGACGGCAAGACCGAAGCTGTCTTCCAGTTTGAATCGCGCGGCATGCAGCAGATGCTCAAGGAGGCCAAGCCCTCGCGGCTGGAAGACCTGATCGCCCTGAACGCCCTCTACCGTCCAGGCCCCATGGACCTGATTCCCACCTTCATTGCCCGCAAGCACGGGCAGGAAGTCGTGGAGTACCCGCATCCGCTGGTCGAGTCGGTGCTGGCCGAAACCTACGGCATCATGGTCTACCAGGAGCAGGTGATGCAGACCGCCCAGGTGCTGGGCGGCTACTCGCTGGGTGGCGCCGACTTGCTGCGCCGTGCCATGGGCAAGAAGAAGGTCGAGGAGATGGTCAAGCACCGGGCCATCTTCCGCGAAGGCGCAGCCAAGAACGGACTGAGCGAGGAAAAGGCCGACGAGGTCTTTGACTTGATGGAGAAGTTCGCGGGCTACGGCTTCAACAAGTCGCACGCGGCAGCCTACTCCCTGCTGGCCTATCACACGGGCTGGCTCAAGGTGCACTACACGGCCGAGTTCTACTGCGGCAATATGACCGTGGAAATGGACAACACCGACAAGCTCAAGGTGTTGTACGAGGACGCGCTCAAGATGGGCATCACTTTCGAGATGCCCGATGTGAACCGCGGCGTGCATCGCTTCGAGCCGGTGACCGACAAGGTCATACGCTATGGCCTTGGAGCCATCAAGGGAACAGGGCAGGCGGCTATCGAAGCCATCGTGGCCGCGCGCAATGGCGAGGGCACAGGCCCCAACGGCCACGAGAAGGGACCGTTCAAGAGCCTGTTCGACTTCTGCCTGCGCGTGGATCGCAGCCGCATCAACAAGCGGACGGTGGAAGCCTTGATCAAGGGCGGCGCCTTTGATTCGATAGACATGAACCGCGCCTCGCTGATGGCGACGCTGGACACGGCCTTCGGCTTTGCTGCCACGTCGATTGCCAACGCCGACCAGGGCGGTCTGTTCGACATGATGGGCGATGACGCGCTGGGCTCGAGCACGGCGGAGCCGCCCATGGCCGATGTGCTGCCCTGGGGCGTGAAGGAAAAGCTGACGCTGGAAAAAACGGCCATCGGCTTTTATCTGACGGGCCATCTGTTCGACGAGGTCGAGGCCGAAGTGCGCCGTTTCGTGCGCACCCCGATCGGCGAGATGCAGGGCAGCCGCGAGCCGCAGACCATGGCCGGCATCATCGGCGGTCTGCGCACCATCAACGGCCAGCGCGGCAAGCTCAGCATCTTCACGCTGGACGACAAATCGGCAGTGATCGAAGCTTCCGTCGACGAAAAAACCATGGCTGCCTGCGCCGATGTGCTCAAGGAGGACGAGTTTGTCGTGGTTTCGGGGCGTCTGCAGCCCGACCGCTTCAGCGGCGGCCTGCGCATGAAGGTGCAGCAGATGTGGAGTCTGGCCGATGCACGCTGCCGTTTTGCACGCTATCTGCAGGTCAGCGTCGGGGAGAAAATGCCCGATGTGCCAGCGCTGCTGCGTCAGTTCCCGGCCAAGGTCGAGGAAACCGAGAGCGGCAATATCAACCATGGCGTGAAGGTCCGTCTGGACCTGATCTGCCGGGACGGGCGCGGCTCGGCCAGTTGCGAGCTGGCGCTGGGCGAGAGCAGCCGCTTCTATCCGTCGGATGCCGCACTGGCCGCCTGGTATGGCTCGGCTGCTGCCGGTCAGGTCAAAGTGGTTTATGAATAAAAAGCATGGGCTGCCTTTTCGAGCTGCTTGCACTCGAATGTCGGATAGGAGCCCTTTTTTTTGATAGCGCAGAGCGCTTGCTGGGTAAGGGATCTCCATGGATTTCCCTTGGTTTTGCCAATTTTGCTTTCAGCCGCCTTGAAATCCCTAACAATGCTATGCATATGCCAGCGCAAAAACATTGCAACGGCTCGCTAGAATGGATTTCATGGCTACCCAACTCCCATCAATTCCCCCGGTCTCGCCAGCGATCAGAACGCCTGACGATGGAGATTCCTTGGTGCTTGAACGGCGCCGCCAGCGGCTGCAGCCGCCACGCATGTATCAGGTGGTGATGCTCAACGACGACTTCACGCCCATGGAGTTCGTGATTGCCGTGCTGCAGGAGCTGTTCGGCAAGGACCGCGAATCGGCCACGCAGATCATGCTCAAGATTCATTTGGACGGCCGTGGTGTCTGCGGCGTCTACAGCCAGGATGTGGCGGCGACAAAAGTCGAGCAGGTATTGCAGGCGGCCCAGAAAGCGGGCCATCCGTTGCAGGCCACATTCGAGCCTGTTGAATAAGCGCAGTCCGCCCTCAGATTAGTTAGCACAGAGTCAACCAAGCAAGCCGAAAGGAGTCGCACATGATCGCTCAAGAACTGGAAGTCAGCTTGCACATGGCGTTTGTCGAGGCCCGTCAGCAGCGCCACGAGTTCATCACCGTGGAGCATCTGCTGCTCGCCCTGCTGGACAACCCCAGTGCAGCTGAAGTGCTGCGCGCATGCGCGGCCAACATAGACGACCTGCGTTCATCGCTGTCCAACTTCATCAAGGACAACACACCGCAGGTGGACGGCACCGAAGAGGTGGATACGCAGCCCACGCTGGGATTCCAGCGTGTGATTCAGCGCGCCATCATGCATGTGCAGTCCACAGGCAATGGCAAGAAGGAGGTGACGGGTGCCAATGTGCTCGTGGCCATCTTCGGCGAAAAGGACTCCCATGCCGTGTACTACCTGCACCAGCAGGGCGTGACGCGCCTGGACGTGGTCAACTTCATTGCTCATGGCATCAAGAAGGGCGAGCCGCCCGAGCCAGCCAAGGCCGAATCTCCCTCGGAGAGCGAAGAAGGCGCCGCTGGCGAGCGCAATGAAAAGGCCTCGCCGCTGGAGCAGTTCACGCTCAACCTGAATGTGGCGGCCAAGGAAGGCAAGATCGATCCGCTGATCGGGCGCGAGTACGAGGTCGAGCGCACCATCCAGATCCTGTGCCGCCGCCGCAAGAACAACCCGCTGCTGGTGGGCGAGGCCGGTGTGGGCAAGACGGCCATTGCCGAGGGTCTGGCCTGGCGCATCACCGAAGGCACGGTGCCCGAGGTGCTCAAGGATGGCGTGGTCTACTCGCTGGATATGGGCGCGCTGCTGGCCGGCACCAAGTACCGCGGCGATTTCGAGCAGCGCCTCAAGGGCGTGCTCAAGTCGCTCAAGGACAAGCCGCATGCCATCCTGTTCATCGACGAGATCCACACGCTGATCGGCGCCGGTGCGGCATCGGGCGGCACGCTGGATGCGTCCAATCTGCTCAAGCCCGCGCTGTCCAGCGGTCAGCTGCGCTGCATCGGTGCGACCACGTTCACGGAATACCGTGGCATCTTCGAAAAAGACGCGGCCCTGTCGCGCCGTTTCCAGAAGGTGGATGTGGTCGAGCCAACCGTGGCCGAGACCGTGGACATCCTCAAGGGCCTGAAGTCGCGCTTCGAGGAGCACCACAGCATCACCTACGAGCAGGACGCCCTGCAGGCGGCGGCCGAGCTGTCGGCCAAGTACATCAATGACCGTCACCTGCCCGACAAGGCCATCGACGTGATCGACGAGGCGGGCGCTGCCCAGCGCATTGCCCCCGAAGCTCAGCGCAAGCAGACCATCGGCAAGGCCGAGATCGAAGCCATCGTGGCCAAGATCGCCCGCATTCCGCCCGCCAACGTCAGCAACGACGACCGCAGCAAGCTGCAGACGCTGGAGCGTGACTTGAAGAGCGTGGTCTTCGGCCAGGACAAGGCGCTGGAGGTGCTGGCGTCCGCCGTCAAGATGGCGCGCTCGGGTCTGGGCAAGCCGGACAAGCCGATCGGCTCCTTCCTGTTCTCCGGCCCCACGGGCGTCGGCAAGACGGAAGCTGCCAAGCAGCTGGCCTACATCCTGGGCGTGGACCTGATCCGCTTCGACATGTCCGAGTACATGGAGCGTCATGCCGTCAGCCGACTGATCGGCGCGCCTCCCGGCTATGTGGGCTTTGACCAGGGCGGTCTGCTGACCGAGGCCGTGACCAAGAAGCCGCATTCGGTGCTGCTGCTCGACGAAATCGAGAAAGCGCATCCGGACATCTTCAACGTGCTGCTGCAGGTCATGGATCACGGCACGCTGACCGACAACAACGGGCGCAAGGCCGACTTCCGCAACGTGATCATCATCATGACCACGAATGCGGGTGCCGAGACCATGAACAAGGCCACCATCGGTTTCACGAATCCGCGTGAGGCCGGTGATGAAATGGGCGATATCAAGCGCCTGTTCACGCCTGAGTTCCGCAACCGTCTGGATGCCATCGTCAGCTTCAAGCCGCTGGACGAGCAGATCATCTTGCGCGTGGTCGACAAGTTCCTGCTGCAACTGGAGCAGCAACTGGCCGAGAAGAAGGTGGACGTCACCTTCAGCGACGAGCTGCGCAAGCACCTGGCCAAGAAGGGCTTCGATCCGCTCATGGGGGCACGCCCCATGCAGCGCCTGATCCAGGACACCATCCGCCGCTCGCTGGCCGATGAGCTGCTGTTCGGTCGTCTGACCAACGGCGGGCGCCTGGAAGTGGATTGGGACGAAGCGGGCAACGAAGGCAAGGGTGATGTCAAGCTCACCATTACCGAGTTGCCCAAGGACGCCTCCAAGGCCGAGCCCGAGCAGGTAGTGGCCGATTAAGGCAAGCCATGAAGGCTTTTTCCGGCGTCCGTGAGGGGCGCTGAGACCAGAAACCGGCAGTGGAGACACTGCCGGTTTTTTGTTGCCTGTCTGGCCTGTGTTTGCTCTCTTTATAGGAGCTTCTGTCACATTTTCAGCATGAAACTCAGGTGCTTTTGTATCTGAGTTCCCCTAAAGGAGAGCGAAGCCAGCTATGAATGCTGATTCAGCGGTCGGGGCCGATGAGTGGGCGCTGGCGGATGCCGCAGCCGCCACGGCTTTTTTCGGCGTGGGCGGTCTGAGCGGAGGCAGGCTTTGGCGCAGATGTTCTGTGCTGCGGCGCACGATAGCGCCGCAGGTCGATGCCCAGGCGCAGCAGCCTGGTCAATCACGCAGGTACAGAAGCAGCATGAAGATCGGTGTGCCGGCCAGAACGCCGATGATGGAGAACAAGGGGCCGTAAACAAGCAGGCTTATCTCCAGGGCACGCACGCATCCCGAGATGCCCTCATTCAGGCAGCTGACCCCGTCGGGCGGCAGCAAGATACTGTGAAACGGCAGAAAAAGCGCCGCCACGGCCACGCCGGCAAGCAGTGCCAGCAAGGCGGAGAAAACAAGTCGGCCCAGGGTTTTCATGATGTGCATGTCCGGCGCAACTATAGCTGGCTGCGCTGTGAATGCCGGGCTGGCGCGGGAATATGGCGCTGGAGCCTGTCTAGTGCTTTTCTAGGGCTTGTCTAGGGCTTGTCTACCATGCCGCGTGCCGCCTGGCTGATGAAGTTGAGAGCGGCGACGATGATGCCTTTGCTGAGCGGCAGCAAGGCGAAAAACAGGAAAAAGAGGTGATTGACCTGCCACATCGGCATGGTGCGCAGATGTGCGAGCCAGCTTTGAACATGGCCGCCGGCCACGGCAGTCGCGATGGCGGCGGCAAGCAGGGCCACAAGCGTCACGGCCAGGGCCTTGGCGCGCTTGGATGCGCGCTCGAAGGCGAGCGTGGCAGGGCGGATCAGGCAGCAGCCAAAGACCAGGGCGCAGAGAAAAGGCACCAGGTCCACGGCTTCGCCGCGCACCAGCCAGGGCAGGGCTATTGCATAGGACAGAGCCAGCAGGCCGAGGCCGGTGGCTCCTATGAGTCGGGGTTGCCGCTGTGGCTGCTGCTTCATGAGCGCCTGCCTGTGCGCTGGGGCGAGGCGATGAAACCAATGAAAAAAGGAGCTGCTATCGCTTGCTGCATAACGATTTCAGATACTTTTACATTTGAAAGTCAATACTGATAAGCGGTATCAGCTATCAACATTGATGATTGAGTCTGACGCCGGTCACTTGACCTGGCGTTTTTCCAGCTTGCGCGCCAGGGTGCGCCGGTGCATGCCCAGGCGGCGTGCGGCCTCGGAGATATTGAAGCCGGACTCGGCCAGGGTCTCGTGAATATGCTCCCATTCCAGCGTCTTGATGGAGGTGGTCTGGCTGCTGACCTCTACGTCGGTACGCCCCTCGACCCGCCCGAAGGCGGCTTCGATATCGTCGGTATTCGAGGGCTTGGCCAGGTAGTGGCAGGCACCGAGCTTGACGGCTTCCACGGCCGTGGCAATGCTGGCATAGCCGGTGAGAACGACAATGAGCGCATCGGGGTTGTGCAGATGCAGCATCTGCACGCAGTTCAGGCCCGATGCATTGCCGGCCAGCTTCAGGTCCATCACCGCATATTGCGGCCGGTGCTGGGTCAGCATCTGCTGCACTTCCTCGCCGCTGGTGGCATGCAGCACGCGGTAGCCCCGGCGCTCGAACGAGCGCTTGAGCGTGCGTGCAAATGCCGCGTCATCTTCAACCAGCAGCAGTAAACGGTCTTCTACCATGCAAACCACAATGTCTTAAATCGCGAGAGCGGACTGGGGCAGGCTGACCTCCACCAGAGCGCCACCGCCTTGCTGAGCCGGCAGATTGCCGGCATGAACGCGGCCGCCCAGGGCGCGGGCCACATTGGTCACCAGAAACAGGCCCAGGCCGCGACCGGGGCGCTCCTGCTTGGTGGAGACATGGCACTGGCCCAGTTGCTGCAGCACGGTGGCATCGAAGCCCGGGCCGTGGTCGCGCACCTGGATGCGTATCTGGTCTTGGTCGCTGCTCAGGGTCAGCTCCACCCAGCCGGGCGAGGCTTCGAGGGCATTGTCCAGCAAATTGCAAATCATTTGCTGCAATGCAGTATCCGAGAGCATGGCGAAGTCCTTCACGCCCTGCTGGTGCAGGGCAAAGTGCTGCAGGCTGTTATGCGCCTGCCAGTGGCTGACCACGCCTTGCACAAAGCTGGCGAAGGTGGTGCTTTCCGTGCCTTCGGCCCGGGTCTCGCCGGCAGACAGCAGCACGCCCGAGACGATGGACTTGCAGCGCAGCAGCTGGCGCTGCATTTCCTGCAGGTCCTCGCGCAGGTCCTCGTCCTGCATGAGGGCCGGCATATGCTGCCAGTCGCCCAGGATCACGGACATGGTGGCCATGGGGGTGCCCAGCTCGTGGGCCGCGCCGGTGGCCAGCAGGCCCAGGCGCACGATATGTTCCTCCTCGCTGGCGCGCTGGCGCATATTGGAGATGCGCTTGTCGCGGCGGCGCGTGTTCTCGACGATGCGGGTCAGAAAGACGATGGTCAGGATGCTGGTCAACGCAAAGCTGATGAGCACGCCCACGACGTAGAGGCTGGGCAAGCCTTCCTGAGTGGCGAACTGCACATGCAGCGGCTGGTGAAACAGGGTCAGGCCCAGGACGCCGACAAAGGAGGCCGCGACCACGCACCAGGTGTAATGAGCGGGCAGCAGCACGGCACTCAGAATGCCCTGCAGCAGATACAGATAGATGAAGGGGTTGCTGGCACCGCCGCTCAGGTACAGCTGAATGGTCAGGGCCAGCACATCGGCCAGCAGCGCATAGAAGACGCTGCGCGAGGTCACGGGGCGGTGCAGGCCCTGGCTCCAGTAGATGTAGGCCAGGTTGGTGGCGACCAGGGCCACCAGCACCAGCGCCATGGGCAGCAGGGGCAGTGCAATCTGAAAGCCGTAGTGCACCAGCGAGATGGTGACGACCTGGCCGACCACGGCAATCCAGCGCAGCTGAATCAGCAGCTGCATGTTCTGCCGCTCGGTCAGGCGCTGTACGCGAAACAGGGAATCGGAAATTTGGCTCACCGCGCAATTGTCACCGAGCAGGCCTGCCTCGGACGCCTCTGGGGCTATGCATTCGTGATGTAGGAGCAGTCCGCAGGGGCCGAAAAAAAGCGCTCCGGGGAGCGCTTTCAGGGGGAGGCATCAGTTTGCGGCAACCGCCTTGTCGTGCCGGCGCACCAGCCAGGCCGCTCCCAGCACCATGGCTGCCAGCCCATACCAGGTAAGTGCATAGACCAGATGACTGTTCGGGAACCGGATGACTGTCATGCCGGGGCGCAGGACTTCGGTGTCGGCCTCTGCCCGGACATAGGCCGGGTTGCTGGCGGGCACGCCCTGGTCTATGAAGTAGGGGGCGGGCCTGCTCAGGCCCTGGGCCTGGGCAATGGCGGCGACATCGCGCGAGTACCACTGGGCGTTGGCGGGATCGTTCTTGCGCAGAAAGCCGCCGCCGGGCTCGCTCATGCGCATCAGTCCGATGACGGTGACGGTCTCGGCCGATGGCCCGGCTTCGGCAATCTGCTTGAGCCACTGGCTGCGCAGTTTCTCGGGCGTGAAGCCGCGGTTGACCAGAACCTGCGTGCCATCGCTCAGTTGCAGCGGCGTCATGAGCCAGAAGCCCGCACCGGCTTCGGTCAATGCCTTGGCCAGCACGCTTTGCCTGTCCAGCCATCGGCCTTGCGCCTTGACGGGCAGGTACTCGTGGCTGGCCGCATTGATCTGCGGCCATTGACCAGGCTCGGGCAAGGCCACGGGGGCGCTGTGCACGCGCTGCTCCACGCGCTCGATGAGATCGAGCTTCCAGGCGCGGCGCTGCACCTGCCAGGTGCCCAGAGCCATGAACCCTAAAAACAAGGCGATGCCCACAAACGCGAGCATCGCCTTGGCGAAGGGAGAGCGCTGCCGTGCAGCGCTCTGGTTCTTCATGAGGTCAGTCAAGGTGTGACAGCAGCGGGAGCCGTGTGACCTTCGTGATCTGCATTGCCTGCGGCCTGGTGCATTTCATGACCGGGCATCATGTTGGTGTTCATGTGGAACATGACCCAAAGCGTGCCGGAGATCGCAATCGCCAGGAAGATCACCGTGAAGATGGTGGACAGCATGGTCCAGCCGCCCTGGATCTTGCCGTTCATGTGCAGGAAGTACACCATGTGCACGAGCACCTGGATCACCGCGAACAGACCCAGCACGGCCACAGCCGTGGAGCGGTCGGTGATGATGTTGTTCATGACCAGGTAGAAGGGGATGGCAGTCAGGATGACGGCCAGGATGAAACCCTTCACATAGTCGCCCATGGTGACGTGCAGGTCGTCGTGATCGTGGTGATCGTCATGACCGGCGTGGATATCGTGTGCGCTCATTTACAGCACCCCCATCAGATACACAAAGGTGAACACACCAATCCAGACCACGTCCAAGAAGTGCCAGAACATGGACAGGCAGTTGATACGGCGCACGTTCTCGTTGATCAGGCCGTGCTTCTTGATCTGGATCATCAGGGTGATCAGCCAGACCAGACCGAAGGTCACGTGGATACCGTGGGTGCCCACCAGCGTGAAGAAGGACGACAGGAAGGCGCTGCTCTGAGGCGTTGCACCTTGATGGATTAGGTGGTGGAACTCATAGAGTTCCACGGCCAGGAAGGCTGCGCCCAGCAGACCGGTGACGGCCAGCCACAGCAGCGTGCCGTTCACGTTCTTCTTTTGCTTTTGCAGCATGGCAAAGCCGAAGGTGATGGACGACATCAGCAGGAAGGCCGTGTTGACCGCGACCAGCGACAGATCGAACAGGTCCTTGCCCGAGGGGCCGCCTGCATAGCTGCGGCCCAGCACGCCATAGGTGGCGAACAGTGCGGCAAAGATCAGGCAGTCGCTCATCAGGTAGAGCCAGAAGCCCAGCGAGGTGCCGTTTTCCGGATGGGGCTCGTGCGCGAGGTGGTACTCGCGAGTAGCCAGGGCGGCTGCGCCGCCAGCGTTGATATGTGTATTAGACATGGGCTGCTGCAAGCTGCTTGGTACGTGCTTCTTCCGATGTGGCCACTTCGGCCGCAGGGATGTAGTAGTCACGCTTGTAGTTGAAGGTATGAATGATCGAGGCCAGGATGGTCGCGGCGAACGAGGCGATCGCCAGAGGCCACATGTGCCAGATCAGAGCAAAGCCCAGAACGGTGGACAGGCCGGCAATCACCACGCCAGCGCCGGTATTGGCGGGCATGTGGATGGGCTCGAAGCCGCTCAGCGGACGCTGATAGCCGTGCTTCTTCATGTCGGTCCAGGCGTCGATGTCGTGCACCACGGGGGTGAAGGCGAAGTTGTACTGGGGAGGGGGCGAGGAAGTGGCCCATTCCAGGGTGCGGCCTTCCCATGGATCGCCGGTCACGTCACGCAGTTCGTCGCGCTTCCAGATGGACACGGCCAGCTGGATGAAGAAGCAGCCGATACCGGCAGCGATCAGGGCAGCACCGCAGGCAGCGATGATGAACCAGATCTGCAGCGAGGGATCGTCGAAGTGGTTGGCGCGGCGAGTCACGCCCATCAGACCCAGGATGTACAGGGGAGTGAAGGCAACCCAGAAGCCGACCAGCCAGAACCAGAACGAAGCCTTGCCCCAGAACTCGTTGAGTCGGAAGCCGAAAGCCTTGGGGAACCAGTAGTTGATGCCGGCAAACACGGCAAACACCACGCCGCCGATGATCACGTTGTGGAAGTGGGCGATCAGGAACAGCGAGTTGTGCAGCACGAAGTCTGCGGGAGGCACGGCCAGCAGCACGCCGGTCATGCCGCCAATGGCGAAGGTGACCATGAAGCCCACCGTCCACAGCATGGGCACCGAGAAGCGGATGCGACCGCGGTACATGGTGAACAGCCAGTTGAAGATCTTCGCGCCCGTGGGGATGGAGATGATCATCGTGGTGATACCGAAGAAGGTATTCACGCTGGCACCCGAGCCCATGGTGAAGAAGTGGTGCAGCCACACCAGGTAGGACAGGATGGTGATACACACGGTGGCGTAGACCATCGAGGTGTAGCCGAACAGGCGCTTGCGGCTGAACGTTGCCACGATTTCGGAGAACACGCCGAAGCAGGGCAGGATCAGGATGTAGACCTCGGGGTGGCCCCAGATCCAGATCAGGTTCACGTACAGCATGGGGTTGCCGCCCAGCTCGTTCGTGAAGAAGTTGGTGCCGACGTAGCGGTCCAGCGACATCAGCACCAGGGCTGCGGTCAGCACTGGGAAGGAAGCCACGATCAGGGCGTTGGTGCACAGGGCAGTCCAGGTGAAGACGGGCATCTTCATCAGGTTCATGCCGGGAGCGCGCATCTTGATGATGGTCACGATCAGGTTGATACCTGACAAGGTCGTGCCCACACCGGCGACCTGCAGGCCCCAGATGTAGTAGTCAAGACCCGTGCTGCCGCTCTGGTGCCCCAGATTGGACAGAGCCAGCCAGCCGGAGGTGGAGAACTCGCCCAGGAACAGGGAGATCATGACCAGCACGGCGCCGCCGGTGGTCATCCAGAAGCTGAAGTTGTTCAGGAACGGGAAGGACACGTCACGTGCGCCGATCTGCAGAGGAACCAGGTAGTTCATCAGGCCGGTCACGAAGGGCATCGCCACGAAGAAGATCATGATCACGCCATGTGCCGTGAAGATCTGGTCGTAGTGGTGAGGAGGCAGGTAGCCCATGTTGTCGCCGAAGGCCATGGACTGCTGCAGACGCATCATCACGGCATCGGCAAAGCCGCGCAGGAACATGACCAGACCGAGGATCATGTACATGATGCCGATCTTCTTGTGGTCGATGGAGGTGATCCAGTCGTTCCACAGCGGAGCCCAGAGGCGGAACTTGGTGATGCCGCCGACCACGACGAGGCCGCCAAGCACCACGGCAATAAAGGTCAAGAGCACGATGGGCTCATGCGTCATGGGAATCTGGTCCCATGTGATACGGCCCAACAGCCAGTGGGAGGCCGGGGTTGTTGTTTCAGACATGTTGAGTCTCTTTTGTCGTATTGGAGCGGCTGAGCGGTGAGCGCATCCGCACCGTGAACTACTTATTGCTGTGCGACAGCTCCGGAGGCGGCGACTTCGTCGAGCAGGGCGACAACGCGCTCAGCGTCTTGGGAAGTGCAGACATCCAGGGGCAGGGTCACGCTGGAGGTCTTGCTGTGATGTGCAGGTGGCCTGCCGCCGGCGGCGTCGATGGCCATCATCTCGTTCATGCACATCTTGCCGTCTTCCACGCAGCGGTTGAGGACCTTCTGGTACAGGCCTTCGTCCACGCTGGCGAAGCGTTCAACGGGGTTGCGCTCGCTGGGCTTGGACAGATCGATATAGGCATCGCGTGTCAGGGCCTTGCCTTCGGTCTTGGCCTTGGCAATCCACTGATCAAACTGCTCGTTTTCCAGGCCGTGGAACTTGAAGGTCATGCCCGCAAAACCAGCGCCGCTGTAGTGAGAGGACTTGCCGCCATAGACACCGGGCTTGTTGATCACGGCGTTCAGCTCGGTCTGCATGCCGGGCATGGTGTAGATCATGCCGGCCAGATCAGGAACGTAGAACGCGTTCATGGTGTGGGTGGAGGTCAGCTTGAAGTGAATGGGGCGATCCACCGGGGCAGCCACTTCGTTGACGGTGGCAATGCCTTGCTCGGGATAGAAGAACAGCCATTTCCAGTCCAGAGACACGACCTGGATCTCCAGGGGCTTGACGTTGGGGTCCAGAGCCTTGGTGGAGGAGATGCGGTCCAGAGGACGATAGGGGTCGAGCTTGTGGGTGCTGATCCAGGTAATGGCGCCCAAAGCGATGATGATGAGCAGGGGAACCGTCCAGATCACCAGCTCCAGCGCAGTGGAGTGGTGCCATTCGGGGTCGTATTTGGCTTCGGTGTTGGACTGGCGGTATTTCCAGGCAAACAGCAGCGTCAAAAAGATGACGGGGACGATGATGAGCAACATCAGCAAAGTGGCCGTAATGACCAGGTCGCCTTGCTGCTTGGCGACATCGCCAGCTGGGTTGAGGACGACGGCCTTGCTGCAACCTGCGAGGGTTGCAGTCAAAGCGGCCGCTGAGAGCCACGCGGGCCCACGGATTTCCTTGATTTTTAACATGCTTTGGGCGTGACAAAGTCGCGCTTAGGTGTAAACGCGGATTACTGGATCTCGGCAAATGTAATACCAAACGGTGGCTTGTCCATTGGACATTTTGTCCAAGGTCAACTTCTCGGGATTGGAAATGCGCTATGTGACAAGGGTTTAGCAGCTTTGGCGTGTGGACAAACTTTGATCTGACAGGGCTTGAAATTGTCAAATCAGCCCTCAGAAACGGGGGCTGCGCGGGGCTGGTCCGACAGTGCTCAGAGCAAAAACTCTATTGCGGCTGCACATGCTTGGGCGTAGAACTGAAAGCGTCCCCGGGACTGAAAAGTAAGACAAGGAGTTGTACCTTTATGACAAGCATGAACCCGTCCATTGGTCTTACTCAGCAAGACTATGAGAACTCGGAAACCTTGGCCTATGCAGATACCGACGAGGATGTGACCCCTGGCGAGATTGCCGTGGGGGTGATCATCGGGCGCTCTTCCGAGTACTTTGACTTCTTCGTGTTCGGCATCGCCTGCGTGCTGGTGTTTCCCTCGCTGCTGTTTCCCTACATGTCCAAGCTTGATGGCACGCTGGCTGCGTTTGCCATATTTTCGCTGGCCTTTGTGGCCCGCCCCGTGGGCACGGCGCTGTCCATGGCCGTGCAGCGCCGCTGGGGCCGTGCCACCAAGCTGACCCTGGCGCTGCTATTGCTGGGCGTGTGCACGGTGGGCATGACCTTTTTGCCCAGCTTTGAAGCCGCAGGCATGAAGGCCGTCTGGGCGCTTGTGATTTTGCGCATAGGTCAGGGTCTGGCACTGGGTGGTTCCTGGGACGGACTGCCCTCGCTGCTGGCCATGTCGGCCCCGCAGAACAAGCGCGGCTGGTACTCGATGATTGGTCAGCTCGGGGCGCCGCTGGGCTTCATCATTGCGGCAGCGCTGTTTGCCTTTCTGTACTCCAGCCTGACGGCCGACGAGTTCATGAGCTATGGCTGGCGCTACCCTTTCTGCGTGGCCTTCGCCATCAACGTGGTGGCGCTGTTTGCTCGCCTGCGTCTGGTTGTGGGCCAGTCCTATACCCAGCTTCTGCAGGAGCGTGAGCTGGAGCCCATCAGCGTGACCAGTCTCATGACCAACGAAGGCCGCAATGTGATGATCGGGGCTTTTGCCGCGCTGGCCAGCTTCGCGCTGTTTCATCTGGTGACCGTGTTCCCGCTGTCGTGGATTTCCATGTATTCCAACCAGTCCGTGACGGAGGTGCTGGTGGTGCAGATCATCGGGGCGCTGCTGGCCGGCGCGGCCATGATCCTCTCGGGCTGGCTGGCGGATCGTGTGGGTCGCCGCAACACCCTGGGCACCATGGCCTGCCTGATCGGCATCTTCAGCTTTCTGGCACCCTGGCTGCTGGGCAGCGGCAGCACCGGCAACAATGTGTTCATCCTGGTGGGCTTTGTGCTGCTGGGTCTGTCCTACGGCCAGGCCTCGGGCACGGTGACTTCCAACTTCTCGTCACGCTACCGTTACACCGGTGCGGCCCTGTCCACGGACATGGCCTGGCTCATCGGTGCGGCGTTTGCGCCTCTGGTGGCCCTGGGTGTCTCGGCCAAGTTCGGGCTGGTGGCTCTGGGCATCTATCTGCTGTCGGGCGCCTTGTGCACGCTGGCTGCCTTGGGCATCAACCGTGCCATCGAGGCCCGCGATCAGTAAGAAGGTTGCGCGCTTCTCTGCAAAACGCCCGGTGTGGTGCATCGGGCGTTTTTACTGATCGCAGCGCATGAAAAAGCCGCCTTCAAGAGGCGGCTTCTTTGCGGATGGGCGGGCTGGATCAGTCCAGAGCCAGACCGGCCTTCTTGATCACCTCGCCAAAGCGCTTGCTCTCGGAAGCCATGAAGGCCTTGAATTCTGCGGGCGTGGGGTTGAAGGACTCGTAGCCGAAGGCGGCGAACTTCTCCTTCACGTCCTGGCCGGTCAGCGCCTGACGGACGTCGGTGCGGATCTTCTCGACCACGGCGGCAGGGGTGCCGGGGCGCACGGCCAGGGCGTTCCAGCCGATGGCTGCGAAATCCTTGGGGCCGCCCGATTCGGACACCGTGGGCACGTTCTCGAAGCCGGCAATGCGGCTGGGAGCAGCCACCGCCAGGAAGCGCAGCTTGCCGCCACGCACCAGAGGACCTGCCGTGCCCAGAGAGCCCAGGGCGAAGGTCAGCTCGCCATTGGCAACGCCCTGGTACAGCTGGCTGGTTTCCTTGTAGATCACGTGCTCCATCTTGGTGCCGGTCTGGTTTTCCAGCAGCGCCGAGCCCAGGTGCACGGGGTTGCCCACGGACCAGGAGCCGTAGTTCAGCTTGCCGGGATGCGCCTTGGCATCGGCGATCAGATCGCCGATGGTCTTGTAGGGGCTGTTGACGGGCACGCAGACAAAGAAGTAGTTGCGGAACAAGGGCATCAGGATGTCGAAGTCCTTGTTCAGGTCGTAGGGCAGCTTCTTGAACAGGTGGGGGTAGGCCGCGATGTGGACATTGTCCAGCTGGATCATGTCCGTGCCGTCGGTCGCGCCACGCTTGAATTCGTTGATGGCGATGAAGCCGTTGCCGCCGGGACGGTTTTCCACCACCACGGGCTGGCCCCAGGCGCGGCCCAGCTTGTCGGCCACCAGGCGCGAGATGCCATCGGGGCCGCCGCCTACGGGGAAGGGGTTGATGATGCGCGAGGACTTGGTGGGCCACTTGTCGCTCTGGGCGAAAGAGGGGGCTGCCACGGCTGCGGCAATCGCGCCGAGTGCGAATGCAGCTTGGCGACGGCTCATGTTGAGCTGATGGGTCATTTTGTCTCCCTGGAAGGATGTCGATGATGAATTGCGTGTGGACCACGCATTGTTGATATCGTCGGCTGTTATTTTTAGATATTCAGGCCCAGTTAATTACATTGTGTCACTTGGGCCATAAACACCTAGGTCTAGCTGAGGCTAGCAGCTATAGCAAAATAGCATAGCTTGTTTTGAAAGGTGTGAGCATGAATCTGCAGCAGATAGAGACCTTTGTTCGGGTGGCCGAAGTGGGGAGCTTCAGCAAGGCTGCGGTACTGCTGGACACGGCCCAGCCGGCGCTCAGCCGTCAGGTGCGGGCCCTTGAAACCGAGTTGCGCGAGACCTTGCTGATCCGTACCGGGCGTGGCGTGACGCTGACCGATGCGGGGCGCCGCCTGCTCGAGCATGGTCACGCCATCATGCAGCGCGTGGCCATGGCCAAGGAAGATCTGGGCAGTCAGCGCGACGAGCCCGTGGGGCGCATCACCGTGGGTCTGCCGCCGAGTCTGGCGCGGCGCCTGACCCTGCCCCTGATCGACGGCTTCAGCCGCGAGATGCCCAAGGCCAGGCTGGCGGTGGTCGAAGGTTTTTCCATGAATATCTCGGAGTGGCTGACTTCGGGACGCATGGATCTGGGGCTGGTCTACACGCCCGAGCCCCATCCGCAGATCGAGGTCTCGCCCGTGCTCGAGGAGCGCCTGTGCCTGATCGGCCCGGCCAGCACGCTGGCAGGGCGCACCAGCATCCCGTTCGAGCATCTGGCCGAGTTCCCGTTGATCATGCCCCAGCACGGGCAGATTTTCCGCAAGCTGATGGAGGCCCAGGCCACGCTGTCCCAGGTCAAGCTCAATGTGGTCTGGGAGGTTTCCAGCGTGCCGGCCATTCTGGATCTGGTGCGCGGCGGCTATGGCTATGCGGCGCTGACCGACAGCGCCATGCACAGTCATGCCACGGACGCTGCGCTGGTGGAGGTGCCCATCAAGTCGCCGCATATCGTCAGCACCTTGTGCCTGGTGCAGCCCGCCAAAAAGAAGTCCACACCACTGATGCGCCGCACGGCCGAGCTGCTGCGCCGCCTCAGCATGCAGGTCTGCTCGGTGGAGAGCGGCCATATCTGAACGCCGCGCCTGCACCGGGGCATGGCCGCTGATGAAGCATGCTCCTGTTAGGAGAGCTTGTTACACTTGTTGAATAACGATTTCAGATACATATCTACCTGAAATCTATATAAGGCAGGCGCTATAAGCTTCTGAAATGATAGCGTCAAAGCTGGGGGCGCAAGGTTCTGGCCGCTTCCTGCAGCAGCGGCAGTATTTCCTGCTGCATGGTGTGCGGGCTCATGCGTTTGGCCGATGTCACCACATTCAGCGCTGCCACGGTGCGCCCGAGCATATTGCGCAGCGGCACGGCCACGGCCTGAATGGCCAGTTCATGCTCTTCAAGCGCCATGCAGTAGTCGAGACGGCGCACCTCGTCGAGCAAGCCCTTCAGCGCCGCGCCATCGGAGACCGTGTGCGCCGTCAGCTTGGGCAGGTCATAGGTGGCCAGCCAGTCGTCGAGCTCCGAGCCCGAGAGCGAGGCCAGCAGCACCCGGCCGGTGGACGTGGCGTGCGCCGGCAGACGCGTGCCCAGGTGCAGTCCGTGGGCCATCAGCCGTTCGCCTTTTTCATGAACGGCGCTGCGCGCGACGATGACGACTTCACGACCCTCGCGCACCACGCAGGAGTAGGACAGGCCGGTCTGCGCGGCCAGTCTGTGCAGCACGGGTTGCACGATGCGCGGCAGCCGGGCCGAGGCCAGATAGCTGCCCGACAGGCGCAGCACCTTGGGGGCCAGCCAGAAATAGCTGCCATCGGACTCCAGATAGCCGAGATAGGCCAGCGTGAGCAGATGGCGCCTGGCTGCGGCGCGCGTGATGCCCGCGCGTTCGGCCGCCATGGTGGCGTTCAGGCGCTGGCGTTCGGTGTCGAAGCTCTCTAGTACGGCCAGGCCCTTGGCCAGGCCTGCAATGAAGTCTGCCGGGGCGATGGAGGGGGAGCCGGGGTCACTCATGGAGGGCCCCGCCGCTCTTGTTTTGCGCGATCATCGTTCTCATTGTGCGATTATCGCGCAAACATCGGTTCTCTCCTTTGTCTTGATGCAGCACAAAACTTAGTCTTGCTGCACAGCGCAATCGGCGTCGTCACGCGCGCCGATCGACAGGTTTTTGAGCCATAACAAGGAGTCACAATCATGCGTACACAAGTCGCCATCATCGGTGCCGGTCCCTCAGGTCTGCTGCTGGGGCAGCTGCTCTACAAGGCGGGCATCGACAACATCATCATCGAGCAGCGCAGCGCCGACTATGTGCTGGGCCGCATCCGCGCCGGCGTGCTGGAGCAGGTGACGGTGGATCTGCTCAAGCAGGCGGGTGCCGACAAGCGCATGAACGAGGAAGGACTTCCCCACGACGGTATCGAGCTGCTGTTCAAGGGCAAGCGTCACCGCATCGACCTGAACGGCCTGACTGGCGGCAAGCGCGTGATGGTCTACGGCCAGACCGAGGTGACCCGCGATCTGATGGAGGTGCGGGCCCAGGAAGGCCTGACCACGGTCTACGAAGCCAGCCATGTGCAGCCTGTGGACTTCGAGAGCGACAAGCCCAAGGTGCGTTACGAAAAAGACGGTCAGGTGCACGAGATCGAGTGCGACTTCATCGCCGGTTGCGACGGCTTTCACGGCATCTGCCGCGCCAGCGCTCCCCAGGACAAGATCAAGACCTTCGAGAAGGTCTACCCCTTCGGCTGGCTGGGCCTGCTCTCCGATACGCCGCCCGTATCGCATGAGTTGATCTACGCCAACACCGAGCGCGGCTTTGCGCTGTGCAGCCAGCGCAGCGCCACGCGCAGCCGCTACTATCTGCAGGTGCCGCTGACCGACAAGGTGGAGGACTGGAGCGACGAGGCGTTCTGGGAAGAGCTCAAGAAGCGCCTGGACCCCGAAGCCCGCGCCAATCTGGTGACCGGTCCTTCGCTGGAAAAAAGCATTGCGCCGCTGCGCAGCTTTGTGACCGAGCCCATGCGCTTCGGCCGCATGTTCCTGGCAGGCGATGCTGCACATATCGTGCCTCCCACCGGTGCCAAGGGCCTGAACCTGGCGGCTTCCGACGTGGGCTATCTGTCGCAGGCCTTTGTCGAGTACTACAAGGAGCAGTCCGAAGCCGGTATCGACCGCTACTCCGAGCAGTGCCTGCGCCGCGTCTGGAAGGCCGAGCGCTTCTCCTGGTGGATGACTTCCATGCTGCACAATTTCCCTGGCGAGGGCGAGTTCAATACCAAGGTGCAGGAAGCGGAGCTGGACTACATCGTCCACTCCGAGGCCGGCTCGACTTCGCTGGCCGAGAACTATGTGGGACTGCCCCTGGTTTAAGCCCTGTACTTAAGCCCTGGCCCGCTGCCCGATCGCGGTGCCTTGCGCTGTGCCTGCATTGCTGTGTGCGATGCAGGCATTTTTTTCATCCATGCAATTTGGTTGATGCTGCCTTGCGTAAATTTTGATGCCGAGCCGCAAGCCGGCAGGGCCTGCGAGGAGTAAGCTTGCCGACCTTATGGCGCAAATCATGTTTTCCCCTCCCTACATTGCCGCTGCCGAGGCAGCTCAGTCCTTGCGCACGCGCGGCTACGCCGTGCTGCAGCCCGAGGACTTTGCCCAGTGGATGGGCCTTGGCGTGAGCGATCTGCATGCCATGGATGCGGACTGGCAGGGCTTGCCGCCCGATGCCTTCCTCAAGGATGGCGGCCGCTATCGCCGTCGCCGCCATTCCTGCTTTGTCAGCGAAGGCGATCAGGTGCAGCAGGTGCCCCACCGCGCCCACTGGCAGCCCGTGGAATACAACGCGCTGCACGGGGGCATGCAGCGCATGTTCGAGCCCATGCTGGAGAGCACGACGACGAGCGCGGCATGGCTGGAGATGATCAATGCGCTGGCTCAGCTGGCCGACCAGGTGTTCTGCACCGACGAGCGGCATGAGCGCTGGTTTGTCGAGGCGCACCAGTTTCGCATCGACACCACGGACGGCATCGGACGGCCTACGCCCGAAGGCGCGCACCGCGACGGCGTCGATCTGGTCGCCGTGCTGCTGGTGGGGCGCAAGGGCGTCAAAGGGGGCGAGACCCGCGTGTTCGAAGCGACCGGCCCCAATGGCCAGCGCTTCACGTTGACCGAGCCCTGGTCCGTGATGCTGCTCGACGATGCGCGCATGATTCATGAGACCACGCCGATCCAGCCTGCCGAGCACGGTGGCGTGCGCGACACGCTGGTGCTGACCTATCGCCGCGGCAACTTCCAGGGGGCCGAGCTCTAGGAGTCGCAGGGCCAGGCCGCTTGAGCTGGATTGAGACGGACGGCTTGGTTCGAAAAATTTGGGCAAAACTGTAACGTGCTCAATGCATCAAAGTGACGCCCTCGACACTGCATGATGCAGGCTTGTTGCGGCGAAGCTTTCGCCTCCTCGCCTTTTCGAGTCTTCCTGGCATCCAACAAGCCACAACCGCTGGCCGACACCACGCCCCTGCCGGGCGTGTTTTTTTATATGAATCGCTTTTACGCCCTCAGTATTTCAGTGCTGACCGCTCTTGTCACCGTAGCGGCCTGCAAGCCTTCGCAAGACCGTCCGGCGCAGGCGGCCGACACCAAGGAGCCCACGATCTACTTTCGCAATGGCCTTGAGATTACCCTCGGCGATGCCTCGGTGCCGATTCGCGGCGTGGAGGAATGCCCTTATGGTCTGGCCGCGCCGGCCGGTGCCGTGGTCGAGCTCAATGATGCCAAGTGCATCCGGCTGTCGCACGATACCGAGCAGATCGTCGTGATGCTGGATATGCCGGGCGGCATCGTCCAGGAGGAATGGACCGTGCGCCGCGATGCGCCCAGCAAACCCCATGAGCCAGCCTTCAAGAATGTCTCGCTGTTGCGCCCGGACGGCACTCGCATCACGATTACCGACAAGTCCGACACTTTGCTGGACAAATGCTACGAATACCAGGCGGCCCATGTCTGCATCTGAGCCCGACCTCGGCCAGTGTGAATTTCAGGGTTGATTCATGTCAACACGCTGAGGCATGATGAAGGCAGACTCAACGCTATCTCAAGAGCGGCATCTGCCCCGGGCCTTTGGCTTGAGGTCCGTGTCGCCTGCAACCTGAAAGGAGAAACATATGTCCATGTTCAATCACATCCTGGTTCCGGTCGACGGCTCCAAGCCCTCCATGCTGGCTGCACGCAAGGCCGCTGAGCTCTCCAAGGTTTTCGGCAGCGCCGTGACGGCGGTGTATGTGGTCGATCCCTATCCTTTCACCGGCGTGGGCGCCGACTTTGCCTATGGCCAGTCGCAGTATCTGAGCGCGGCCACCGCCGAAGCCAACACCGCCCTGGATGCGGTCAAGGCCATCATGGATGAGGCGGGTGTGCCCGTGAAGACCCTGGTGGGTGAGGGTCATGCAGTGCATGAAGGCATTGTGCGCACCATGGAAAGCGTGGGCGCAGACCTTGTCGTCATGGGCTCGCAGGGGCGACGCGGCCTTGAGAAGCTGATGCTGGGCAGCGTCACCCAACGCGTGCTGGGCGCAGTCAAAATCCCGGTTCTTGTTGTGCGCGAGTAAGCGTAAGGCGGCTGCACACGAAGCAACGGCTCCTCAGGGAGCCGTTTTTCTTGTGGGTCAGAGTGCTCAGCGATTGAGCAGCCGGGCCAGCCAGCCCTTTTTCTTGCGCTGCAGTTCCAGCTCCTGAAGCACTTCGGCCTTGAGTTGTTCCTTCTGTGCAGCGTGTCCGCTCTCTTTGGTCATCATGCGCAGATAGACCTTGGCCGAGTCCACATAGCCATGGTCTTCGTTGCGGATGTGGTTGAACAGCCAGCGCGAGAGCATGCCGTGCAGCTCGGCGGCCACATCCTCGCCCGCATCGAAGCGGGTCTGCATCTCGATGACGCGACGCGTGAACAGCTCGTGCACTTTTTTGTGCGGGCCGGCGAACATATAGCCGGCGCTCTCGATCAGGCTTTCCTCGAAGACGAAGTGCGAGACGGTGTAGTCGATCATCTCGCCGATGACATCGCCCAGCCCTGCGCGATCTGGCGAGCTGCGCAACTCGTAGAGTCTGTTGATGTAATCGACGATGCGGCGGTGCTGCCTGTCAATCTCCGCAATCCCGGTGTCCAGCTCGGGGACCCAGACCAGCAATGCCATGATGTTCTCCAGAAATTCAGGGGTTTCCGAAGAAGTATTCACGAGCCTGTCATAGGCCGCATTGATGCAGATCAGGCCTATTCGCGCCTGGCAGGGCGGCGCCAATCCTGCGCGCCGCGTCGGGATGTCACTCGATCTTGGCGCCCGAGGACTCGACGACCTGCTTGGACTGCTTGAAGTCGGCCTGGAACATCTTGTCGAAGTTGGCCACGCTCATGGACTGGGGCTCGGCACCCTGGGTCAGAATGGCGTCGCGCACCTCGGGCGTGGCCAGCAGCTTGTTCACTTCGAGATTGACCTTGGTCACGATGGCTGCGGGTGTGCCCTTGGGCATGAACAGGCCGTACCAGGTGCTCACATCAAAGCCCTTGAGACCGGACTCGGCCAGTGTCGGAGTGTCCGGCAGCGAGGACGAGCGCTTTGCCGAGGTCACGGCGATGGCGCGCAGCTTGCCGGCCTTGATCTGGGCAATGGCCGAGGGCACGGAGGACACCAGCAGATCCACATTGCCGGCCAGTGCATCCATCATCGCGGGGTTGGAGCCCTTGTAGGGCACGTGAGTCAGATGAATGCCCGAGGCCTTTTCCAGCATCACGCCGGCCAGGTGGATGCTGGTGCCGTTGCCGGGCGAGCCGTAGGTGATCTTGGACGGGTTCTTCTTGGCTGCAGCCACCACGTCGGCCAGCGTCTTGTAGGGCGAGTTGGCGGCCGTGGCGATCACGATGGGGGTGTAGGCTACATGAGCCACGGGGGTCAGATCCTTGCTGGGGTTCCAGGGCAGGTTCTTGTAGAGGTAGGGGCCAAGGACCACATTGTCCTTCTGGCCCATCACCATGTCATAGCCCGTGGGCGCCGCTTTTACCGCTTCGGTGATGCCGATGGTGCCGCCCGCACCCGCACGGTTGTCGGGCACCACGGTCCATTTGCTGACTTCGGTGAGCTTGTTGGCAATCACGCGCGAGAGGATGTCAGTGCCGCCACCAGGCGGGAACGGCACGATCATGCGCACGGGCTTGTTGGGGTAGTCGGCAGCGGGGTCTTGTGCAGCGGCTGAAAAGCTCAGGCCCGCGCTTGCGAGCACGGCTGTGCTGATGAGAATTTGGCGAATCATGAAAAAGAAGCTCCAGAGACGAACGGGGGAGCGCTGGCCCGCAAACAAGGGCGGCGCAGTCGCGGCTGGTATCTGAGCCTTGAGCTCGGAAGCCAGAGTCACGGAAGGTGGGCTTTTCGATGATCGGGGACGGTGGTTCCGCCATCAATGGGTATTTGTCTTTACCGGGGAGCGCGAGCCATGCTGTACGGACATGACCGCCATCCGCACACGCTGCACGACAGGGTTGCTGCCGTTGCTAGCACGGGGGCAGCGTACCGATCGGGTGTCGCTGCCGATGTGGCCCACGGGTGCGGATTGTGGTTCTGCGCACAGCTTCAGAGGCTGCTGCAGACCAGTGGAAACATTCTGCCACGCATGAAAGACTTGCCAGGGCTTGGTTCGAGAATAGGCAGGGCCTGCTCCCAGATTTTTTGCGTGGTCCAGTCATTCACGGCAACAAGAGCTGCAGGCGTCCTTAGCCCTTGGTTTGGATAAGGCGGCTGCAGCCGTGTTTTGGAGCACCACTGCCCTGAGTGCGATCTCAGGGCTGGCGTACGTCTGCAATCACCTGGTCGCCGAAGTCCGGTCGCGCCAGCCAGGCCAGCACGCGGGCTGCGGCGTCATCGGCCGAGGTCAGCTGCCCGTTGCTGTGCAGACCTGCAAAACGGCCCACGTCAGGGAAGTCGCTTGACGCTGCGCTGCGCAGTTGCACCTGCATATCGGTGTCGATGACGCCGGGTGCCAGAGACACAATGCGTGCGCCGTTGGGCTTGGCCGCCTCTTCCAGCGCCACGCAGCTGCTGAACTGGTCCATGCCGGCCTTGACCGTGCAGTAGCTGGCTTGCGAGGCCATGGCGCGGCGGCCCAGGCCCGAGGAGATATTGAGCACCTTGCGGGCAATCCTCCAGCTCTCGGTTGCTCCGAGAAAGGCTCCGGTCAGGGCCATGGGCGCTTCAAGACCCACGCGCAGGGCATTGATCATATCGGCGGCAGGCACCTGGGACAGCGGCGCAATCTGCGGCATGACGCCCGCATTGTTGATCAGGGTGATGCTGGTCCATTCACGGGGATCTATCGTGCCCAGCCAGGTCGCCAGGCGCTGCGCAGCAGCAGCGCTTTGTGCCAGGTCCTGCTCCCATTGCAGTAGCTGCGCAGGCTTGCTGGCGCTGGCGCTGGAGGTGAGGGCGGTGCTGGTCTTGCGGGCAATACTCAGCAGCTGATGGCCTTGTTGCAGCAGTTGCTGCCCCATGGACAGGCCCATGCCGCGAGAGCTACCGGTCAGAATCGTCAAATGCTTTGTCATGCCGGGCATCTTACGGGCGATTGAAGACAGAAAAGAGCAAGCCCCGCAAGACTGGCGTCCGGCGGGGCCTGGCGATGACCTCAGATGAGCTCAGTGAGCCTTCAATGCCCCAGGTATGCCTTGCGCACCTCGTCGTTGCTCAGCAGGTTGACACCGCTGTCCTCCAGCACCACCTTGCCGGTTTCCAGCACATAGCCTCGGTCGGCAATCTGCAGGGCGCGGTTGGCGTTCTGCTCGACCAGGAACACCGTCACACCCGCTGCGCGGATGGTCTGGATGATCTCGAAGATCTGCGCAATGATGAGCGGTGCCAGGCCCAGTGTGGGCTCGTCCAGCAGCAGCAGGCGCGGCTTGCTCATCAGCGCGCGGCCTATGGCCAGCATCTGCTGCTCGCCGCCGGACATGGTGCCCGAGCGTTGCGCTGCACGCTCTTTCAAGCGAGGAAAGAGCTTGAACACATGCTCGACGCCGTCGGCGATCTCGGCCTTGTTCAGGAAAAAACCGCCCATCTGCAGGTTCTCGGTCACCGTCAGGTCCTTGAAGACACGACGGCCTTCGGGCGAGATGGCAATGCCGCGGCGCATGATGTGATGAGTGGACATCTGGGTGATGTCCTCGCCCTCGAACAGAATGCGCCCGCTGCTGGCACGAGGGTTGCCGCAGACCGTCATCAAGAGCGATGTCTTGCCTGCACCATTGCTGCCGATCAGGGTGACGATTTCGCCCTGATCGACATGCAGGCTGACATGATTGACCGCGCAGATCGCGCCGTAGTGGGTGGAGACCTGCTCCAGTTGCAACATATGCTGGCTCATCAGGCCTCTCCCAGATAGGCCTTGATGACCCGTTCATCATTGCGAATCGCCTCGGGCAGGCCCATGGCGATGGGCTTGCCGTATTCCATGACCAGAATGCGCTCGGACACTCCCATGACCAGGCCCATATCGTGCTCGATCAGCAGCACGGCCACGCCGTACTGTTTGCGCAGATCGTCGATCAGATGCTGCAGGTCTTTCTTCTCCTGCGGGTTCAGGCCGGCGGCGGGCTCGTCCAGCATCAGCACGCGAGGCTTGGTGATCATGCAGCGCGCAATCTCCAGCCGGCGCTGGTGACCATAGGCCAGATTGCCGGCCTCGCGGTTGGCAAACTGGCGCAGGCCCATCACGTCCAGCCATTGCAGCGCGTTGTCGATCTTTTCCTGTTCGGCACGGCGATAGCCTGGCGTGTTGAACAGGCCGCCAAGCAGCGTGGCGCGCGACTGGCGGTGCTGTGCGACCAGCAGGTTTTCCAGTGCCGTCATGCTCTTGAACAGGCGCACGTTCTGGAAGGTGCGCACCACGCCGTGGTTGGCGACCTGGTGGCTGCTGTGGCCTGCAATGCTCTGGCCGTCCAGAACGACCGAGCCGCCTGAAGGCTGGTAGAACCCGCTGATGCAGTTGAATACCGTGGTCTTGCCCGCGCCGTTGGGGCCGATGATGGCAAACACTTCCTGAGGGCGTACGTTAAAGCCCACGTTGTCCACGGCCAGCAGGCCGCCGAAGCGCATGCACAGGTCTTTGACTTCTAGCAAATACTCGCTCATGCGCTTGCCCTGCCTGTGGTTGTAGTTATTGAAATAATAGCGTTCAGGTGCAGCTTCATGACTTCACCTCCACTTGGTGTCGCTTCATGGGCAGCAGGCCCTGGGGGCGCCAGACCATCATCAAAATCATGACCAGACCGAAGATCAGCATGCGGTATTCGGAGAACTCGCGTGCCAGCTCGGGCAGCACGGTCAGGATGATGGCAGCCACGATCACGCCTAACTGAGAACCCATGCCGCCCAGCACCACAATGGCCAAAATCAGGGCCGACTCGATGAAGGTGAAGGACTCGGGATTGACGATGCCCTGGCGAGCGGCGAAGAAGGCGCCGCCGAAACCCGCGAACATTGCGCCCAGCGTGAAGGCCGAGAGCTTGATCTTCATGGGGTTCAGGCCCAGCGAACGGCAGGCGATTTCATCCTCGCGCAGCGCTTCCCAGGCGCGGCCTATGGGCATGCGGATCAGTCGGTTGCTGATGAACAGCGTCACCATGGCCAGCAGCAGGGCCATTAGATAGACGAAGATCACCATGTGCATGGAGTTGAACTCCAGACCGAAGAACTGATGAAAGGTCGTGCCGTCCTCGGTCAGGGGCGAGCGGGTCATGGGCAGGCCCAGCACCGTAGGCTTGGGAATGCTGGAGATGCCGTCGGGGCCGCCGGTGAAGCTGGTCAGATTGGTCAGAAGCAGTCGGATGATTTCACCGAAGCCCAGCGTCACGATGGCCAGATAGTCGCCGCGCAGGCGCAGCACGGGAAAGCCCAGCACGAAGCCGAACAGGGCCGAGGCAGCGCCGGCCAGCGGCAGCGCTTCCCAGAACGTCCAGCCAGCCCAGTGGAACAGCAGCGCATAGGTGTAGGCACCCACGGCATAGAAGCCCACAAAGCCCAGGTCCAGCAGGCCGGCAAAGCCGACCACCACGTTCAGACCAAGGCCCAGCATGACGTAAATCATGGCCAGAGTCGCGATGTCGACGGCATTGCGGCCAGCGAAGAATGGCCAGGAGGCGGCCATCATCAGCACCACGAAGATGACGACGTTGCGTGTGCCCGACTTCATCTGCGGCACGGCCGGCAGATTGACCTTGGGCAGCTTGCCCGCGAGCAGGGGCTTGAGCATTTGCACGACAAAGATGGCAAGGCAAGCCCAGCCGGTCATGCTCCAGTCGGGGCTGATGATGGTGCGCACGCCGGCGCGCTCCAGATGCAGGCTGAAGATGGGGGTGACGACGATGGCCGTCATCACGGTGGCGATCAGCGCATCGCGCAAAGCGGCAGAAAAGCTGTACTTCATCAGACTTTCTCCACTTCAGGTTTGCCCAGCAGGCCCGAGGGGCGGAACATCAATATGGTTACCAGCAGGCCGAAAGCCACGATGTCCTTGTATTCCGACGAGATGTAGGCGGCAGCAAAGGTCTCGGCTACGCCCAGAATCACACCGCCGAGCATGGCGCCGGGGATGGAGCCTATGCCACCCAGCACGGCGGCCGTGAAGGCCTTGATGCCGGCGAGGAAGCCAATGAAGGGGTTGAGCTTGCCCACGGCCAGCGCAATCAGAACGCCGCCCACGGCGGCCAGCACGGCGCCCAGCACAAAGGTGAAGGAGATGACCTTGTTGGTATCTATGCCCAGCAGATTGGCCATGTGCATATCCTGAGCGCAGGCTCGCGAGGCACGGCCCATGCGCGAATGCTTGATGTACATGGTCAGTGCAATCATCAGCACCACGGTCACTGCGATGATGAGCACGCGGGTATAGGGGATGAAGACCTCGAAATTACCCATCTGGAAATTGATGGCGCCGGGCAGCAGCGAAGGCACGGCCATATCGCGGGCGCCCTGGCCCAGAGCCACCCAGTTCTGCAGGAATATGGACATGCCGATGGCCGAGATCAGTGCTACCAGACGCGGGCTCTGGCGCACGGGCTTGTAGGCCACCTGTTCGACGACTAGGCCATAAACTCCGGTGACGAATACGGCCACCACCAGCATCAGGCCGATGATGGCCCATACCGGCAGACCGCTTTGCGTGCCAATCGCCGAAAGCGTCACGAGGCCTATATAGGCCCCGATCATGTAGATGTCACCGTGTGCGAAGTTGATCATGCCGATGATGCCGTAGACCATGGTGTAGCCAATGGCGATCAGGGCGTAAATGGCTCCGAGTGAGAGCCCGTTGAATAGCTGTTGTATCAGCTGAGGGAGAAAGTCTGACATGTAACGCCACCCTTGAAACAGGAAAAGGCCCGAGGGCCAGATAACAAACATCCGGAGACATGGCCCCTGCCATTGCCTCCGGAGAGAGTGGTGGAATTACTTGGCGAGCGATTTGCTGCCGTCCTTGTGCCACTGGAAGACCTGGAAATCGAAGGAGTTCAGGTCACCCTGCTTGTTCCAGGACACGGGGCCCAGCACGGTGTCCACGCCGGTCGATTTGTGCATCCAGTCCGCCACCTTGGCGGGGTTGTCGCCAGCGGCCTTGATGGCGGCCAGCAGCGATTGAGTTGCGGCAAACGACGTCAGCTGGAAGGCACCCGAGGCATTGCGCTTCTTGTCCTGGAAGGCCTTCACAACGGCAGCGTTCTTGGGGTTGGCCGCAAAGTCGGCGGGCAGAGTCACCAGCATGCCTTCTACGGCAGGGCCGGCAATGGCGTTGACTTCGGGGTTGCCCACGCCTTCAGGACCCATCATCTTGACCTTCAGACCTTGCTCGGCAGCCTGACGCAGCAGCAGACCCATTTCGGGGTGGTAGCCGCCGTAATAGACAAAGTCCACGCCTGCACCCTTGAGCTTGGTGATGACGGCGGAGTAGTCGCTGTCGCCTGCGTTGATGCCCTCGAACAGGGCCACTTCAATCTTGGCCTTCTTCAGGTCGTCACGCACAGAAGAGGCAATGCCCTGACCGTAAGACTGCTTGTCGTGCAGCACGGCAACTTTTTTGGGCTTGAGCTTCTCGGCAATGAACTTGGCGGCGGCCGGGCCTTGCTGGTCGTCACGGCCAATGGTGCGGAAGATGAAGTGGTAGTTCTTGCCGTCGGTCAGAGCGGGCGAGGTCGCAGAAGGAGTGACGACCACCACGCCTTCGTTGTTGTAGATGGGCGCGGCGGCAATCGAGGCACCCGAGCAGACGGGACCGACCACATAACCGATTTTGTTGTTGACCACGCGGTTGGCCGCGACGGGGCCTTGCTTGGGTTCACAGGCGTCGTCCACGGGTACCAGCTCGATTTTCTTGCCATTGATACCGCCAGCGGCGTTGGCCATTTCAACGGCGGTGGTGGCGCCTTCCTTGACCATGTCGCCGTACTGAGTCAGCGCACCGGTGGTGGGGATGACCAGGGCGATCTTGATTTGGGCATGCGCGGTGGAGACCAGGGCGGCACCAGCCAGGCCCAGGGCGGCAACAACGGTTTGCATGCGGAACGGAATGCTCATAAGGACTTCCTTAATCTCGAGAGATGTTCGAAAAGCGCGATTGCTGCCATAGCAGTTCGCGCAAAGAAGCTCAGATTAATCGAGTGGTCAACGAAGGCAACAGGGTATGCAGGGGCTGGTGCAGGCTTTCGGTTTTTGCTATGTCGTGCATAGCAGCTATTACCCAAGGGCTATGGCTTGACCTTCATTTGTGATGTATGTGCAAGGTCCAGGCCCGAGCGGTGCGGCAAGTGTCTGCATCAGCGGTCTTCGGGTGCCGATTTTTGGGGCTTCAGGCGCAGCTTCAAAGGGTCTTTGTTGCAGCGCGGCAACTATTGGCGCTTGACGGCTGCTGCCAATTTGATCGGGCTTAAAAAAGAGGCTCGCTTTTTAGCTGCAGCAGTGCACCGGTGACCGGGTGCGCCAGCTCCAGTGCTGCAGCATGCAGCAACAGGCGTGGGCTGGCGCTGACCACTGCTTCGCTGGCATAGAGCGCATCGCCCAGCATGGGGTGGCCCATGGCAGCCATATGCAGGCGCAATTGATGGGTGCGGCCCGTCAGCGGGCTCAGCAGCACGCGGGTGCAAGGCTGTCCCAACTGCTCGGTGTGCTCGATCACCCGCCACAGCGTCTGGCTGCTTTTGCCGGTTTCGTGGTTGATGACCCGCAGCGGTCGACGCTCCCAGTCGGCCGCTATCGGTAGATCGATCAGTTGCCAGCCCCTGGCATCCGCTGCTTCGCTGTGCGCCTGTAACTCACCGGCCACTACGGCGATATAGCGTTTGTCGACCTTGCGCTCGGCAAAGGCCTGGCTGAGCTGGCGTTGGACGGCCGGATTTCGAGCCATGACGACCAGACCCGATGTGGCCTGGTCGAGGCGGTGCACGACCAGTGCATCGCCGAAATGCTGGAGGGCACGCAAGCTCAGGCAGTCTTGCTTGTCGGGGCCGCGACCGGGCACGCACAACAGGCCCGAGGGCTTGTCAAGCACCAGCAGGTGCTCGTCTTCATACACACAGTTCAACGCACTCATTCAAACAGCTATCGATGGTTTCAGGGGTTGAGCAGTTCATGCACCGTGGCGCAGAACTCCTGCACATCGTTGGGCTTGTGGATCAAGGCTCTGGCTCCGGCTGCAATCGCGGCCTGCTCGATTTCTGCCGTCACATAGCCGGAGGCAAGTGCCACGGGCAGTTGAGGGCTGATCTGCAGAGCCTGTCTGAGCAGGTCCAGACCGCTGAAGCCGGGCATGTTGTAGTCGGTGACTATGAGGTCAAAACGCTGTGGCTCCTCATGCAGAGCAGCCATGGCCTCATGAGGATCGGTAAAGCCCGAGACTTCATAGCCGCGCCGGCGCAGCAGGCGCTGAAACAGAAAGACCAGAGCCTGATCGTCGTCCACATACATGACATGGCTGGCGCGCGTGGCCAGGACCAGCTCGGGCGGTGGGGCTTCGGGCTTGTCCATGCGCATGGGCGGCAGCGCACAGTGGCTGGAAGTCGGGTCGCTGAGAGGAAAGTACAGCGTAAAGCAGCTGCCCTGACCCAGTTCGCTGTGCACATCGACAGCGCCGCCATGGGTGCGCATCACGCCATGTACGACCGAGAGACCCAGACCTGTGCCCTGGCCGACCGGTTTGGTGGTGAAAAAAGGCTCGAAGATGCGCCTCTGAGTCACGACGTCCATGCCGGGGCCCGAGTCCTGCACCATAAAGACCAGGTATTCGGCCACGGCCAGACCCAGGCGCTCGCATTGGTAGCTGTCGGGAGCAATGCGCATGGCACGCATCTGGATGACGCCGCGCTGACTGCCAATGGCCTGCATGGCGTTGTTGCAGAGATTGAACAGTGCCTGTTCCACCTGAGTGGGGTCGGCCAGCAGCGGCGGCAGGTCGCTGGACTCCTGCACCTGAAGCTCTATGGAGGGAGGCAGAGTCACGCGCAGCAGGCGAGCCGTGTCGGACATGACTTCCTGCACCTGAACCGGACGCCGTTCAGGCAGGTCATTGCGGCTGAAGGTCAGAATCTGGCGCACCAGATCTCGGGCGCGGCGACCGGCTTTTTCGATCTCGCGCAGGCTTTCCATGGCAGCCGGGTTGCCGCAGCTATCGGCCTTGGCCAGCTCCACGTTACCCAGGATTGCGCCCACGATGTTGTTGAAGTCGTGGGCAATCCCGCCGGCCATGGTGCCCACGGCCTGCATCTTGTGGGATTCGCGCAGCTGGGTCTCCAGCACATTGCGCTGGGCTTCGGCGCGATTGCGGCTGGTCAGGTCGCGCGCAAAGATGGTGGTGGTGTCGCCGCTGCTGTGGTGCTCGAAGGAGACGCTGATTTCCATGGGGATCTCACGCCCCGACAGGGTCAGGCCCGTCATCTCGCCCAGTACGGCCTGTGTGGTCAGCGAGGAAAAAGCCAGTGCCCGAGCGGCATCGGGTAAAAAGCGCTCCAGCGGGCTGCCCAGGGCATCCTGAGTCGAGCACAGAAAAAGGGCTGCTGCGGTGGGGTTGAAGACGGTGATGCGCTGGTGCTGATCGACGCAGATGATGGCGTCCAGCGCGGAGTTGATGACCGACTCCAGCCGTCTCTCGCTGGCATAAAGCTGCTGGTTGCGCTCTTGCAGCGCCTTGCGCTCGGCAAGCAGCGGGCCTTGATTGACAACGGCACACAGATACTGCCAGGTGGCCGGACCGTTTTGCTGGGGCACGACCACGCCGGCCACATGCAGGTCGCCGCAGAGCTCGAATTCTTCGGTGATCTGGAACAGAACCTCGTGTACCTCGGCGCGTCCCAGCGCTTTGGCCTGCTCGAAGGCCGTAGTCACGCGCTTTGCGTCGTTGGCATGCACAAAGGGCTTGAAGTTGATCAGCAACCGGTCTTTTTCGGTGGGCTGAAATGCGCGGTGAGCCATGGCATTGGCCTGGACCACCATATCGAATTCATCCACCACCAGCAGCGGCAGCGGAATGCTGGCAAACAGCGTTTCAAACCGCTCCGAAGCGCTTTCGGCGACGGCCTGGCTGTAATTGAGCACTTCGTTTTGCAGCTCCAGCTCGTGCTGGTAGTTGCGCAACTCCGCCACCAGGGCCTGCAGCGGGTCTTCATCCTCCGGCACCAATGGCTGGGTGTTGGCGTTCAGGCCCAGCGGGACAGCACCGGGGGCCAGCAGGGCATGCAGAGGCAGGCCGCCATCAATGACAGGCAGCAAGGGTGGGGGAGTGGGTTCAGAGGAGCTCATGAGACATGCAAAAGACCTCGGCAGTGTAAGCCGCTCCCTGCCTTGCCCTTGAAAAAGGCGGACAGTCAACCGGTATTCAGGCAGCACGATGCGCGGTTTGGCGGCAGCAACGCAGATTGCATTGATGTTGTGAATGTGCTCACAGCCGGCGAACAGCGATGGGTTGGCAGGTGTTCGGCATTGATTGGGCATAGAAAAGCCAGTGCGACAGAGCGCACTGGCTTGGGGTGGAGGCTTTGGCGATCAGCCTTCGTAGGCGTCCATGGGCACGCAGCTGCAAAACAGATTGCGGTCACCATAGACGTTATCCACGCGGCCCACGGGACTCCAATACTTGGCGCGGCGCAGGGCCGGCACGGGATAGGCGGCGGTTTCGCGGCTGTAACCATGTTGCCAGTCGGCGGCCAGCAAGGACTCCGCCGTATGGGGGGCGTTCTTGAGCGGGTTGTCATCCCGGGGCAGTCTGCCGGCCTCCACTTCGGCAATCTCGGCGCGGATGGCGATCATGGCTTCGATGAAGCGGTCCAGCTCGTACAGGCTTTCACTCTCGGTCGGCTCCACCATCAGCGTGTTGGGCACCGGAAAGGACAGTGTGGGTGCATGGAAGCCGTAGTCGATCAGGCGCTTGGCCACGTCCTCGGCCATCACGCCGCAGCTTTCCTTGAAGTGGCGCAGGTCCACAATGCATTCATGGGCCACGTGACCATACTCGCCCGCGTACAGCGTGGGGAAGTGGTCCTTGAGGCGCGCGCTGATGTAGTTGGCGCTGAGGATGGCGGTTTCGGTCGCCAATTTCAGGCCCGGCTCGCCCATCATGCGGATATACATCCAGCTGATCGGCAAAACGGCGGCATTGCCCAGAGGCGCTGCGCTGACAGCGCCCACCTGGCGGATGTCGCCTGCGGTGGCATGCCCTGGCAGAAAGGGCACCAGATCTTCGACCACGCACACGGGACCGACGCCGGGGCCGCCGCCGCCGTGAGGAATGCAGAAGGTCTTGTGCAAGTTCAGATGGCTGACATCGCCGCCGAACTCGCCGGGCGCGGCAAGACCTACCAGGGCGTTCATATTGGCGCCGTCCACATAGACGCGGCCGCCGTGGCTGTGCACCAGCTGGCACAGCTCCTTCACCTGGGTCTCGAACACGCCGTGCGTGCTGGGGTAGGTGATCATGATGCAGGCCAGATTGGCGCTGTGCTTCTCGCAGGCCAGCTTCAGATCCGCCATGTCCACGTTGCCGTTGTCATCGCATCGGGTGACCACGACCTGCAGGCCCACCATTTGCGCGCTGGCCGGGTTGGTGCCGTGGGCGCTGCTGGGAATCAGGCAGATATTGCGGTGCGCCTCGCCGCGTGATTGATGGAAGGCCTTGATGGCCAGCAGACCTGCGTACTCACCCTGGCTGCCTGCATTGGGCTGCAGGCTGATGCCCGCGTAGCCCGTGGCCTGACACAGCCAGGCGCGCAGTTGCTGGTCCAGCTCGGCATAGCCTTGCAGCTGGCTGGCGGGAGCAAACGGGTGAATATCGGCGAACTCTGGCCAGGTGATGGGAATCATCTCGCTGGTGGCATTGAGCTTCATGGTGCAACTGCCCAGCGGGATCATGCTGCGGTCCAGGGCCAGGTCCTTGTCGCTGAGGCTGCGTATATAGCGCAGCATGGCGGTTTCGGAGTGATGGGTGTTGAAGACCGGGTGGCTCAGATAGGCCGTGCTGCGCTGCAGGGATTCGGGGATCAGCGAGGTCGGGCCTTCGTCCATGGCCTCGATGGTGGGCAGAGCCTGACCCTCCTGGGCAAAGATGCTCCAGAGCAGCTCGACATCGGCCCGGGTCGTGGTTTCGTCCAGGCTGATGCACAGATATTCATCCCATGCCTTGCGCAGATTGACACCTCGGGACACGGCACGAGCCGCCAGGGCATCGGTCGCATCCCGGGTATGCAGGCACAGTGTGTCGAAGGCTGTGTCGTGGTGATGGGCGCTGAAGCCCAGCCGGGCCAGGCCACGGCTCAGGATGGCCGTCAGGCGCGCTACCCGCTGGGCAATGCGCTTCAGTCCCTGGGGGCCGTGGTAGACGGCATACATGCTGGCGATCACGGCCGGCAGGACCTGGGCCGTGCAGATATTGGACGTCGCCTTTTCGCGGCGGATATGCTGTTCGCGCGTCTGCAGAGCGAGGCGGTAGGCGGGCTTGCCATGCGCATCGACGCTGACACCCACCAGGCGCCCGGGCAGGCTGCGCTTGTATTCGTCGCGGCAGGCCATGAAGGCCGCGTGCGGGCCGCCTGCGCCCATGGGCATGCCAAAGCGCTGGCTGTTGCCCACGACAATATCGGCATCCCATTCGCCGGGCGGCGTCAGCAGGGTCAGGGCCAGCAGGTCGGTGGCCACGATGGCGGCCGCCTGCTTGGCGTGAATGGCTTGCACATCGGCCTTCCAGTCCACGATCCAGCCGCTGGAGGCCGGGTACTGGATGACGGCTGCAAACAGGTCGCCCGCCAGCGCAGCTTCCCACTCCTGCTGGCTGTTGGCGATTACCACTTCGATGCCGATCGGCCGGGCGCGTGTCTCGATGACTTCAATCGTTTGCGGGTGCAGATCGCCGGCCAGCACGATGCGATGGCTGCTGGATTTGACAGAGCGTCTGGCCAGCGTCATGGCCTCGGCGGCTGCCGTGGCCTCGTCCAGCATGGAGGCATTGGCAATCGGCATGCCGGTCAGGTCGGTCACCATGGTCTGGAAGTTGACCAGTGCCTCCATGCGCCCTTGTGAGATCTCGGCCTGATAGGGGGTGTAGGCCGTGTACCAGGCGGGGTTTTCGAGGATGTTGCGCAGGATGACGCCCGGCGTGTGCGTGCCGTAGTAGCCCTGGCCGATAAAGCTCTTCAGCACCTGGTTCTTGCTGGCGATGGCCTTGAGTTCGGCCAGCGCAGCGGCTTCGGTAATCGGCGGCGGAAGATCCATGGGCCTGGCGCGGGCGATGGAGTCGGGCATCACATCGCGAATCAAGGCGTCCAGCGAGGGCTTGCCGATGGCAGCCAGCATTTTTTGCTGCTCATCGGCGTCCGGGCCTATATGACGGGGGATGAATTCTTGGCTGTTTTCCAGCGCTTCCAGCGAAGCGACGGGGGCGGGAGGCGACATCAGCATGGGAGGGACCTATTCTCAAATACTGTGACTGACGGTTGGCATGCCAGGCATGCGTGAATGCCGTATGCCTGAAGGCATGCAGCCGGTGCTTCAAGCAGCGCTGGCTTGTTCCAGCGCGGTGTTCATCAGGGCCAGGCGTTCGCTTTCCTGGTCGGCATATTCCCAATCGGGATATTTGCTGCGTGCCACGGTGTTCAGCCATTGCTGGCAGGCCAGGGCAAGCAGGGCCTGCTGGTGCAGATCGGCATCGATGCCGCCTGTGATCTTGAGCTGACCAAAGGCGGTGGCCACATGGGCGCGACAGACCGAGCGCAGATAGCTCTGGTTCATGTCGTCGCTGGCCAGCCATTGGGCCTTGGCCGCTTCGTCATGAGCCAGCATGTCCTGGGGCACGGGCAGATCCCAGTCGCTCAGTTGCTGACGCAAAAAGCGCAGGGTCTTGGCGTGCTTGCCGTCCGTCTGCTCCTGATACCACTCTTCAAGTGCGGCCAGTGTGTCGCTGCCGTCATCGTTGCCGAAGGGGCTGAAGTCGTCACCGCAGTCGTAATAGAAGTCCTGGGCCGCGATGCGCGCAAAGGCCGGGTGGCTGGTCTCGCGGGCGAGACCGACGTCCGGATCATCGAAATACAGAATGGTGCTCATGGCTGCATGCAAAAACGGCCTTCGCAATGCGAGGGCCGTTGATATGCTTAGTGGTCCTTGGCGAAATCGTTGTAGGCGGTCTCTTCCATCAGAGCCTCGAGCTCGCCCACATTGCTCATCTTGACCTTGAAGAACCAGCCTGCGGCCAGCGGGTCGCTGTTGGCCAGCGACGGGTCATCGCGCAGGGCTTCGTTGACTTCGACGATCTCGCCGGTCACGGGCATGTAGACATCGGCAGCAGCCTTGACGGATTCGACCACGCCAGCCACATCGCCGGCCTTGAAGGAGGATCCCACGGCAGGCAGGTCCACAAACACCACATCGCCCAGCGCATCCTGTGCGTGTACGGTGATGCCGACGATGGCGGCATTGGTGTCAGCGGCGTTGATCCACTCGTGTTCTTTGGAATACTTGATGCTCATGGAAAGCTCCAGATGGGGGATTCAGGGGAATCGGGTGTTGTTTGAGAAAGGTCCAGCTCGCACTTTAGCGGTGTTCTGGCCGCTGTTTGGCAAACTGGCCCGTCTCATGCACGGCTGTAGAGACCTAGCCGCGGTAGTAGCGGGTGGGAACGAAGGGCGTGGCGACCACCTTCATGGGGACGGGCTTGCCGCGCACCATGGCGAAGAATTCCGTACCGATGGCGGCATAGTCGGGCTCGACATAGGCCAGCGCCACAGGCTGGTTGAGCGTGGGGCTGAGCAGGCCGCTGGTGATGTGGCCGATATGCTGTCCGTCCATGTTTTCCAGCACGGCGGGCTCGCGCACGGGAATGCGCTCCAGCGCGATCAAGCCCACGCGCTTGCGGCGCAGCGATTGCGGGTTCTGCAATTGCTCCAGCACGATGGCCGCGCCGGGAAAACCGCCCTCGCGCTCGCCGCCGGTGCGGCGCACCTTCTGCATGGCCCAGTTCAGCGCGGCTTCCACCGGGGTGGTGCTGGTGTCTATGTCGTTGCCGTACAGGCAAAGTCCGGCTTCAAGGCGCAGCGAGTTGCGCGCGCCCAGGCCGATGGGGGCCACCTCGGGCTGTGCCAGCAGAGCTTGGGCAAAGGCTTCGGCTGCTTCGCCGGGCAGGGAGATTTCAAAACCGTCCTCGCCCGTATAGCCGCTGCGCGTGATGTAGAGCGCATGGCCCTGCCAGTCGAAGTGATTGCCGGTCATGAAGACCAGTTGCGCAACACCGGGAATCAGGCGCGAGAGTGCCGCAGCGGCTTGCGGGCCTTGCAGGGCCAGCAGGGCGCGGTCGGGCAGTGGGACGACCTCGCAGCGGCTGCCGATGCTGCTCTGGATATGAACGATATCGGCCTCTTTGCAGGCACCGTTGACGATGAGGAACAGATCATCGCCGCGATTGACGAACATCAGGTCGTCGAGAATTCCGCCTTGTTCATTGAGCAGCAGCCCGTAGCGCTGCTTGTGCAGGCCCAGGTCCATGACATCGACGGGCATCAGCGATTCGAGGGCGGCAGCGGCATCGGGGCCGCGCAACAGCAACTGGCCCATGTGCGAGACATCGAACAGGCCGGCGGCCCTGCGCGTGTGCAGATGCTCGGCCATCAGGCCTTGAGGGTATTGCACGGGCATTGAGTAGCCGGCAAACGGCACCATGCGGGCGCCCAGTTGCTGGTGCAGGGCAAGCAGCGGCGTGGAACGCAGATCGGAAGAGGTGGCGGCAGCAGTCACAGGCAAGCGCTCCGGTGGTCAAAACCCAATGAGTGGCCATGCATGACTGGGCCATGCTTGGCGGGCTTGCCCTGCTGTCCGCTTTACCTGAGAGATTCACCGCCTTTGCTTTCGCGGGCGGTTTGCTCCTTCGGTGGATGTCGGCGCACATACGAAATGACGGCCTGCATCTCTCTCCAGCAAGGGACGCTGCAGGTTTGCACACCTTGCAGCGCTTGTCAGTCCTTTTGCCTGAGCGTTTTGACACCGGGTAGGGGGTCTGCGCCTTCGGCGGTGCGAGGCAGCTTCAAGCTGCAGGCACTCTCTCCTGACGTTGGCAATTCTAGCGGTGGGCAGGGTGCCTGCACCACCGCAATGAGTGGATTTTGGGGTTTTCGAGCACAGATCGTCGTCACTGAGCTTGCGCTCTCACTGCGGGTCCGTGTTCATGGTGGGCGTGCGAGGGGCGTCGACCGCTTGGCGCGGAAACACCAGTTGGTAGGGCTGCTCGAAGCAGGCTGTCACGGGCTGGCCCTGGCGCATGCCGGGCTTGAACTTCCAGCGTTCGAGCGAGCGCATGATGGACTTCACGATGCGGGGATCGGTATCGGCGGGCTGATAGGCCACACGGCCGAGTTGACCCTGAGCCGTGACCTCCAGGCGAAAGACCACCGTGGTTTCCAGCCCGTTTGGAAACCAGTGGGCGCTGATGAAAGGCGTGGTGTGGCGGCGTGGCCGGGGTTGCTGATCGAGCTGGGCGGGGGGCGTGCAATCTGCATGGATCCAGGCAGGCCACTCCGTGCTCTGTGGACGCTTTGGAGATGCCGCCGGGGCAGGTGTCAGCTCTGGCTTTGGGGAAACCGTCTGCGGTGTGTCGGCGCTCGCAAGCGGCTTGGGCTGGCTGTCATCAGGAAGGCTGGAGCAGGCACCGAGCAGCAAGCTGAGCAAAGAAGCGGCGACAAGGTGTGGGGTGCGCGTAGAGTCCATGACCGCATTGTCGGCCATGTCGGCAGCGCGTTCAGGGTTGCACCGGGCGCAGGTCCAGCTCCTTGTTGTCGGCCTCGGCGCAGGCGCGCCACCAGGCCGAGCCCGCATGCGGAGCGCCCAGGTCCAGGCGCTCGCCCATCATGGGCGTGGCGACCTCGATACCGTGCTGTCTGCCCAGTTTCAGAATCTGCTCGAACGGGTCCCACCAGGCATGCATGGCGAGGTTGAAAGTGCCGTTGTGTATGGGCAGCAGCCATTGGCCGCCGAGATCCCGGTGGGCCTGCACGGTCTGGGCCGGATGCATATGGACATAGGGCCAGTGGGCGTCGTAGGCGCCGGTCTCCATCAATGTGACATCGAAGGGGCCGAAGCGCCTGCCGATTTCGGCAAAACCGTCGAAGTAGCCGCCATCGCCGCTGAAGAAGACGCGCAGCGGCCTGTCGGCCTGGAGCTCTTCTATGGTCCAGGAAGCCCATAGGGTGCGGTTGCCGTCGCGCAGGCTGCGTCCCGAGAAATGCTGGGCGGGCGTGGCCGTGAAGCGCAGGCCGTCGACCTCGCTGCCCTGCCACCAGTCGTGCTGCACGATCTTGTCGGCCGGCACGCCCCAGGCTGCCAGTCTGTCACCCACTCCCAGGGGGCACAGGAAAACTCCCACCTTGGGCGCGAGCACGCGAATGGTGGCGCGGTCCAGGTGGTCGTAGTGGTCATGCGACAGCAGCACGCCGCGCAAGGCTGGCAACTCGTTCAGGGTAATCGGCGGGGCATGAAAGCGCTTGGGGCCGGCAAACGATAGCGGCGAGGCACGCTCGGAAAATACGGGGTCCGTCAGCCACCAGCCGCCGCGCAACTTCATCAGCAAGGTCGAATGGCCCAGGCGATACAGGCTGCGCTCGGGCGCGAGGCTCAGCTCGGCCGTGCTCAGCGGCAGCACGGGCAGCGCCTTGCCCGGCTCGGAATCGGCCGGCTTGTTGAAGAAGAACTTCCATAGCGTCCCTGCATCGGGCTTGGGGCCGTCGGCCGGACGTGGATGCGTGTTGCGAAAGCGCCCGCCCGTGTATTGAGGCGAGTCCTCGTAGTCGGCGATGGGGGTGTTGAGGCTTGGTTTGCGAAACAAGATCGGACGCCTTAGTAAGACAATTGCCGCAGTTTGGGACGGTTTGCCGCGCTGCAAGAGCCGGCTTGCGAGAGGCCGTATCGCCGGGGCGGCCATTGCCCTGATCCGATGGGGCGAATGCGACACTCGCTGCCTGAGGAGCAAATGCACATGAATCCCATGGTTCACAATCTGGAGAGCATGCTGGCGGCCGGCAAGGACGGTGCGCTGCTGCGCTATACCCTGGGCAAGGCCTATGCCGACGATGAGCAGATGGCCGTGGCGCGCGAGCATCTGAGCAAGGCCACGGCACTGGATGCCGAATACTCCGTCGCCTGGAAGCAACTGGGCAAGGTAGAGCTGGCGCTGGGCGATGCGCAGGCGGCGCGAGCCGCCTGGCAGCAAGGGCTGAGCTGCGCCCAGGCCAAGGGCGATGCCCAGGTCGTCAAGGAGTTGCAGGTGTTTTTGCGGCGCCTGGACAAGCAGGCTGACAGCGTTTAGGAGCTATCAAAAAAATAGCTGAAAACGCTTGTGAGTCAAGCGTTTTCAGCCAATTTGGTCTGACGTCAATCAGTGTGCGCCGGCGGCCGCGTCGGCGGCTCCTGCGGGAGAGGCCGGGCGCTTGGTGAACCAGATCAGCACGATCAGGCTCAGGAAAAGAAAGGACGATGCCAGAAAGATGTCGTCGGCGGCCCGCGTGAAGGCCTGCTGATCGATCAGCCGGTTGATCTGGGCATAGGCCTGCTCGGCGCTCATGCCTGCTGCCTGCAGATTTTTCACCGTGCTCGCAAACGTGCCCTGGCCCTGCACCAGCAGCTCGGTCAGATGGGCGTGGTGCATGGAAGCCCGGCTTTCCCAGAGCGTGGTGGCAATCGAGGTGCCCATGGCGCCCGCCGTGATCCGCACGAAGTTGGACAGGCCTGCGGCGGCAGGAATGCGGTCTGGCGTCAGCCCGCTCAGCGTGATGGTGGTCAGCGGAATGAAGAAAAAAGCCATGGCACCGCCCTGAATCAGCGTGGGAATCAGGATGTGGGCGAAGTCGGTCTCCACGGTGAACTGCGAGCGCATCCACAGCACCATGGCAAACACGATGAAGGCAATGGTTGCCATCTTGCGCGGGTCCCAGACGCCGACCTTGCGGCCCACCATGGGCGTGAGCAGGATGGCCAGCAGGCCCACCGGCGCCAGGGCCAGGCCGGCCGAGGTGGAGGTGTAGCCCATCCATTGCTGCAGCCACAGCGGCAGCAGCACCACATTGCCGAAGAACAGGCCATAGGCGATGGACAGCGCGATCGAGCCAGCCGCGAAGTTGCGCCGCTTGAACAGGCGCAGATCGACGACGGGATGGGCGTCGGTCAACTCCCAGACCACGAAGACGGCAAAGGCCACCACGGCAATCACCGCAAAGGCGATGATTTCATTGGAGGCAAACCAGTCCAGCTCCTTGCCCTTGTCCAGCATCAGCTGCAGCGCCGCCACCCAGAGCACGAGCAGAGACAGGCCCACGGTGTCGATAGGCAGTTTGCGCGTGGGCGTTTCGCGGTTGCGGTAGATGCTCCATGTCATGAGGGCCGAGAGCAGGCCCACGGGCACATTGATGTAGAAGATCCAGGGCCAGGAAATATTGTCCGTGATCCAGCCGCCCAGCAGTGGCCCCACCACGGGCGCGACCAGCGTGGTCACGCCCCACAGCGATAGCGCCACACCGGCCTTGGCGGGCGGATAGCTGGACAGCAGCAGGGTCTGCGACAGCGGAATCATGGGGCCGGCCACGGCGCCTTGCAGCACACGGAACAGCACCAGCATCTCCAGCGAGGAGGCGAAGCCGCAGAGCCAGGAGGTCAGCACGAACAGCAGCACGCTCATGGTGAACAGGCGCACGGCGCCGAAGCGCTGGGTGAGCCAGCCCGTCAGCGGCACGGAGATGGCATTGGCCACACCAAAGCTGGTGATGACCCAGGTGCCCTGGCTGGGGCTGACGCCTACATCGCCGGAGATGGCCGGAATGGCCACGTTGGCGATGGAGGAGTCCAGCACGTTCATGAAGGTGGCCAGCGATAGCGCCAGCGTGCCCAGGGCGAGCTGCGCGCCCTTGAGCGGGGCGATGGCAGGCGGCATGGGGCGGGCCGCCGGGGCTGGCGGTGAATCGCCTGGCGCAGGTCCGCCTGGCGCAGGATTGGCAGAGGTCGTGGAAGTCATGGCTGATTCCGCGTCTTATTGCACAGGCTGGGCAGCGGGCTGGGTGGGCGCGGCCGGGGCGGGCAGATCGGACAGCTGGGTCAGCGCAGGCAGCTTGTCGCCCGCGATGATGTGCTGGATGCGCTGCTCGGCCTGGGCCAGGCTGCCGTCATAGACGGTGGTCTGGGCCACGGGCTCGGTGCGCGGCGTGCTGGCCAGGGCCTGGCCGTCCTTGTCGCGGATATCGACCTTCACGTTCATGGACAGGCCCACGCGCAGCGGGTGCTGCTTGAGCGCTTCGGGCTCCAGGCTGATGCGCACGGGAACGCGCTGCACCACCTTGATCCAGTTGCCGGTGGCGTTTTGCGCAGGCAGCAGCGCAAACGCCGCACCCGTGCCGGCGCCCAGGCCCACGACCTTGCCTTCATAGCTGGTCTTGTCGCCGTAGACATCGGCGTTCAGCTCCACCTTCTGGCCCATGCGCAGATCGGCCAGCTGGCTTTCCTTGAAGTTGGCATCCACCCAGAGCTTGTGCAGATCGACCACGGTCAGCAGTGGCGAGCCAGCGGCCACGCGCTGGCCCAGTTGCACGCCGCGCTTGGCCACAAAACCGTCCACGGGCGCGATCAGGCGTGTGCGCTGCAGGGCCAGATAGGCCTCGCGCACTTTGGCTGCGGCAGCCATGACGGCCGGGAAGTCCTCGGCCGTCGCTCCCTTGGTCTGGGCTTCGGCGGCCGTCAACTGGGCCTTGGCAGCGCGCACGGCGGCTTCGGCGGCCGCCACAGCGTTGCTGGCGGCCGTGGCCAGGGCCTTGGCATGGTCAAACTCTTCCTTGCCCACGGCGCCGGTGGCCGTGAGCGGGCGGCGGCGCGCCACATCGTCGTTGGCTTTGGCGGCATCGGCCTTGAGGCGCAGCAGATCGGCTTCGCGCTGGGCCACCTGGGCGGCCAGCGGGGCGTTGTTGGCGTACAGGGTGCGGGTCTGGCGCGCGGTCTGGGCCAGTTGCGACTCGGCCTGGGCCAGTTGCACCAGATAGTCAGCAGGGTCCAGCTGCACCAGCAACTGGCCGGCCCTGACATAGTCGGTATCGTCGGCGCCGATGCTGATCACGGTGCCGCCGACCTGGGGTGTGATCTGCACTACGTTGCCGGCCACATAGGCGTTGTCCGTGGTCTGGTAGTTGCGGGCCACCATCCAGTGCCAGCCGCCCCAGGCGATGGCGGCCACGGCGACGGCGGCCGCCACGATGGTCAGGCCCTTGCGGCGGCCCGCAGGGTTGGCGCTGGGTGTAGCTGCCGCAGGAGCTTGGGGAGCGTTCTGAGTAGGCTTGGTGTCGGTCATGATGTTGGCGCTTTGTTATCTGTGAAGCGGTTTTGCGCTATTTAAAAAGAGGAGCTACTGACGCCTGTCAATAAAGGAATTTAAGGTGTTTTAGCCTTGAATTCGTTGGTAGGAAAGCGCTAGCAGCTATTGATTTTGTTGAGTGCGGTGTTTATTGCAGGGCAACAGCCGGGGTGTCGTCGCTCCAGCCACCGCCCAGGGCTGCGGCCAGGGCCACTCGGGTGTCCAGCTCGCGCGCCTGCAGGTCCACGGCCAGACGGCGCTGGTTGATGAGCTGGGTTTCGGTGTTGAGCACGGTGATCTGGCTGCCCAGGCCGGCCTGATAGCGCTGCACGGCAAAGTCATAGGCACGCTCGGCCTTGGAAAGCGACTCGGTTTGCAGCTGCTGCTGGCGCTGCAGCGACTGCACGGAGGCAATGGCGTCGCCCGCCTGCTTGACGGCATCGAGCACGGCGCCGTTGTACTGGGCGATGGCGGTGTCGAGATCGGCCTGTTTGCCGCGCAACTGGGCGCGCAGGCGCTTGCCGTCGAAGATCGGCAGGCGCAGCGCAGGCGTGATGCCCATCTGGCGCGAGCTGCCCTGCAGCAGATTGTCCAGGCCCAGCGCGTTCAGGCCCACGAAGGCTGTCAGGTTCACATCGGGGTAGAAGTCGGCCTTGGCGGAATCAATGCCTTGCGTGGCCGCTTCCACGCGCCAGCGCGCGGCCACCACATCGGGGCGGCGGCCCAGCAGATCCGCGCCCAGTGCCTGGGGCACGGGCTGGATGCGCAGCACCGACAGCCTGGGCGAGAGCGCATTTTGCGCATCGGGCGCCTGGGCGCAGAGCACGGCAATCGTGCGGCGCGCCAGCGTGATCTGCTCGCCGAGCATTTCGATCTGGGTTTGGGCATCGGGCATGCCGGCCTGGGCCTGGGTCAGCTCCACCTGGCTGTCCAGGCCCGCTCGGGTGCGCTGCTCGCTCAGGCTCAGCAGTGACTGGCGCTGACCCAGCGTGCGCTGTGCCACTTCCTTCTGGGCAATCAGCCGGGCCAGGGCGATATAGCTTCGCGCCACCTGTGCGGCCAGCTGGTTGGCGGCGGCGGCGCTGTCGGCCTTGGCAGCACGCGCCTGGCCCAGTGCGGCCTGCAGGTCTGCGGCATGCTTGCCGAAGAGATCGGGCGACCAGGACAGGCCGGCCTGCAGATTGGCGCTGTTGAAGATATTGCCCGCAATGGGGGCGGGAATCATGCCGTTGGCCGTGTAGCGCTGGCGTGTGGCGTCGGCGCTCAGCGTTCCGCGCACATCGCTGGCCGTGCTGCTGGCCGTGGCCAGGGCCGCGGCTTTTTCAAAGCGGGCGTTGCTGGCGGCCAGACTGGGGCTGCCGGCCAGGGCCTGATCGATGAGCTGATTGAGCTGGGCATCGCCCAGACCTGTCCACCATTGGGAGGAGGCCAGTGCCGTGGCGTCCGCCGCGCTGAGGCTGGCGGAGTCGTTCAGGCCGACATCGGCCGAGCCCAGTCGTGCCAGCGGCTGGTGCGCCGGCCCTTGCGAGGCACAGCCTGCCAGCGCGAGCACGGCGGCCAGTGCTGCGGTTGCCAGCAGCGAACGGCCGGGGGCGCACTCGGTGGCGGGTTTGCGTGAAGGTCTAGAGGTCATGGAAAAGTGCCAGTGGTTTTTATTGAAATAGGGCGGTGAAAAAGTAGGCAGCAGGCCAGCCTAGTGCTTGGGGTCGCGGCCTGCCTCGTTCGTTTGGATGGGGGGCTTGCCTGGCTCCTGGGTCAGGGCCTCGCGCAGCGCATCGCCGTTGACCAGCATGCGCTGCAGCATGGACAGCATCAGCGTGCATTCGCTGTGGCTGAAGCCGCGCAGATGGCCGTTGAGCACCTTGGTCAGCACCTTGGGCACCTGGGTGGCGACGCTGCGCCCCTCCTCGGTGAGCACCAGATGCACCACGCGCCGGTCGGTGGTGGAGCGCTCGCGACGCAGCAGCCCCTTGGCCTCGATGCGGTCCAGCGCGCGTGTCACCGAAGCCGGGTCCATGCCCAGATCCTTGGCCAGCGTGCTGCTATTGGTGTCGGAGCAGATCAGCAGCTTGTACAGCGGCAGCCACTGCACATAGGTCAGTCCTTGCTCGGCCAGCTGGGCGTCGGCCAGCTGCAGGATGGAGCTCAGTACACGCCGCATGAGAAAGCCGATGCTCTTGTCTGGCGCGTAGACCCCTGCCTGGTAGAAGAAGCTGGACTCGTCCTGCGGGTCGATGATGGGGTCGGTCTGGTTTTGCAATGGCGCCACCAATATTTGCTTGGTCAATGATTGAGTTGGCAATTATTGTGCAGCTGCAAAAAAATGTCAGCAAAGTTTTGAATGGAGCCGCGCCTGCCTGCGCAGTCTCGGCTTTTATTGCTATGAAAATAAAAGCAGTTTGCGCATTGTTGGTATGTGCCAGAGCCTTGTCGGACGCATAAAAAAAGCCCGGCCATGAAGACCGGGCTTGCACAAGGCTGGCGCAGGCTCAGAGCGGCACGCGCAGCACGACCACGATCACCAGGCCCAGGGCCAGATTGAAGGAAACCCATTTGCGGATGCTCTGCAGCGCCTTGCCGCCGGCGGGCCAGTCCTTGAGCTGCACGGCCGCATCCAGGCGCTTGAACAGTGCAAAGCGGATATGGCCGAACACGGCCATCATCACCAGGCCCAGAATGCTCATCACAATCCAGTTGACCGGCATGTTGAACTGACCACCGGCCTGGGCGGCCATGGCGTGAATGCTGCCTATCATCCCGATGCCGGTGGCCAGCACGACCACCACCAGCACCATGACCCAGGCAAAAAACCGCTGCAGCACGCCATGCATCAGCGTCACGCGCTCGGGCGGCTGCAGGCCCTGGACGGCAGGGCGCAGAAAGAAATGCGCAAAGAACATGCCGCCCACCCAGATGATGATGGCCAGAAGGTGCAGAAGTTTGAACAGAATGAAAAGCATGGCTTGTGGGGCTTGATTGGGGAGATATCGCAAGCCTAACGGAGATCGTCCTACGGGTGGAACACACAGGCCGAAATAGCAGGGCTATCGCGTTGCCCAGGCCTGATTAGACTTGGCTGCAACCAACAACAGTCAGCCATAGCGCAGGAGTCCCTATGTCAGAACAAGCCACCGTCGTCGCCTTCAAGCAGTCTTCCGGTCGGGTCGCCTTGCGCACCGGCAACGGCCGCTTTGTGCTGGCCGAGCAGACCGATTCCAGTGTGCTGCGCGAAGGACTGAGTCTGAATGGCAATATGAGCGAGTTCGGCCCCGAGGTCTGGGGTGACGACAGCGGACAGAACCAGTACGAAGTCTTTGTGCTGGGCTGGGATCTGTCGCAGGAGGCGGTCGAGCTGGAGATGTGATGTGTCGCTCCTGAAAAAAGAGCTGCCAGCGCATGCTTGACAAGCGCTGGCAGCTCTCTTTTTTTGGGATTTTCCTGCAACCGGGGCTTTCACCCCGGCGCGCCCCATTACTTCTTCAGGTCGAAGCGGTCCAGTTCCATGACCTTGACCCAGGCAGCGACGAAGTCCTGGTAGAACTTCTGCTCGTTGCCCTTTTCGGCATAGACCTCGGCCACTGCGCGCAGAACGGCGTTGGAGCCGAAGACCAGGTCCACGCGGGTGCCGGTCCACTTCCTGGCACCGCTCTTGCGGTCCACGCCTTCGTAGTTGCCATCCTCCAGGGGCTGCCACTGTGTGCCCATGTCCAGCAGGTTGACGAAGAAATCGTTCGTCAGCTTGCCCGGAGTCTGGGTCAGCACGCCGTGGTTGCCGGCAGTGTTGATGTTGATGGCACGCAGGCCGCCGATCAGCACGGTCATCTCGGGGGCCGTGAGAGTGAGCAACTGGGCCTTGTCGATCAGCAGGGCTTCTGCGGGCGCCGGGAAGCGCCCTTGCAGATGGTTGCGGAAGCCGTCGGCCTTGGGCTCCAGCGGCGCGAAGGATTCGGCATCGGTCTGCTCGTCGCTGGCGTCGCCTCGGCCGGGGGTGAAGGGCACGTTGATCTTCACACCAGCGTCTGCGGCCGCTTTTTCCACGCCCGCGCTGCCGGCCAGCACGATCAGGTCGGCCAGCGAGATGCGCTTGTCGCCCTCGGCCGCCTTGTTGAACTCGCGCTGGATTTCCTCGAGCTTGCCCAGTACCTTGGCCAGTTGCGCAGGGTTGTTGGCGGCCCAGTCCTTTTGCGGAGCCAGGCGGATGCGGGAGCCGTTGGCGCCGCCGCGCTTGTCCGAGCCGCGGAAGGTGGAGGCCGATGCCCAGGCCGTGGCCACCAGCTCCTGCACCGACAGGCCCGATGCCAGCAGCCTGGCCTTGAGGGCGGCCGCATCGGCATCGTTGACCAGCTCATGCTTGACGGCGGGGATGGGGTCTTGCCAGATCAGCTCTTCCTTGGGTACTTCGGGACCCAGATAGCGTGCACGCGGGCCCATGTCGCGGTGGGTCAGCTTGAACCAGGCGCGGGCAAAGGCTTCGGCGAAAGCCTGTGGGTTTTCAAGGAAGCGGCGCGAGATCTTCTCGTAGGCAGGGTCCATGCGCAGCGACAGGTCGGTGGTCAGCATGGTGGGCTTTTTGTGGGGGCCGCCATGCGCGTCGGGGATGACATCGCCCGCGTCCTTGGCCACCCACTGAATGGCGCCGGCAGGGCTTTTTTCCTGGACCCATTCGTACTTGAACAGGTTCTCGAAGAAGAAATTGCTCCACTGTGCCGGGGTCTGGGTCCAGGTCACTTCAAGGCCGGAGGTGATGGCATCGCCAGCCTTGCCGGACTTAAAGCTGCTGGCCCAGCCCAGGCCCTGGGCTTCCAGGCCGGCGGCTTCGGGCTCGGCGCCCACATGGCTGGCGGGGCCCGCACCATGGGTCTTGCCGAAGGTGTGGCCGCCAGCGATCAGCGCCACGGTTTCCTCGTCATCCATGGCCATTCGGGCAAAGGTGTCGCGGATGTCATGCGCGGCCGAGAGAGGGTCGCCATTGCCGTCCGGGCCTTCGGGGTTGACATAGATCAGCCCCATCTGCACGGCGGCCAGCGGGTTCTCGAGGTCGCGCTCGCCGCTGTAGCGGCTGTTCGGGTTCTGGGTGGGGGCCAGCCATTCCTTCTCTGCACCCCAGTACACATCCTGATCGGGTTCCCAGGTGTCCACGCGCCCGCCACCGAAGCCGAAGGTGCGGAATCCCATGGTTTCCAGTGCGACGTTGCCGCACAGAATCATCAGGTCACCCCAGGAAATCTGGCTGCCGTATTTCTGCTTGATCGGCCACAGCAGGCGGCGCGACTTGTCGATGTTGACGTTGTCAGGCCAGCTGTTGAGCGGGGCAAAGCGCTGCTGGGCGCGGCCCGCGCCGCCTCGACCGTCCTGAATGCGATAGGTGCCGGCAGCGTGCCAGGCCATGCGGATGAACTGGGGGCCGTAGTGGCCGAAGTCGGCAGGCCACCAGTCCTGCGAGTCGGTCATCAGGGCGCGCAGGTCGCGCTTGACGGCTTCATAGTCCAGCTTCTGGAAAGCCTGGGCGTAGTTGAAGTCTTCACCCAAGGGGTTGCTTTTGGCGGAGTGCTGGCTCAGCAAATCCACGCGCAGCTGATTGGGCCACCAGTCCTTGTTGCTGGTGGCGTTGCCTGCGGCGGCGGTTTCGCTGTTCTGTCCTTGGTGGAAGGGGCACTTGGATTCAGTAGTCATGGGGCTCTCCGTTTCAACGATCCGACAGGTCGGTAGGTGCAGGAAACAGATATCAATCAATGATTAATATCAATCAATTAAACTCAATAGCTATTAGCGATTGGCTGAGGTGAATTATCGGTGCGCGGCTGGCATGAAGGGCGTGTTGTGCTATTGAAATTACTAAGCAGCGCCATAGGAAGAATTAGGGGGCGAGTCTTGAGCCGACGCAATGTCGGGTTCAGATACTTCGCAAAGTGACTGAGACTGTGACTTTTAAAGCGTATGCGAGGCAGCCTGTTTGCACAAGCATGAGCCATCAAATCAGGTCGTTGACCTACCTGGCCTCAGCTGTGGCAGCGGCTCAGCCGGCGACCAGCTTGTGCACCAGATCGGCTGCGGTGGAGGCGCCGTATTTGCGCATCAGCCGGGCGCGGTAGATTTCCACGGTGCGGTGGCTGATGGCCAGCGCCTTGCCGATTTCCTTGCTGGTCATGCCTTCGAGCAGGCGCGCGGCCACTTCGCGTTCGCGGCCTGTCAGCTCGGCCTTGACGGGGCGCTGGGCCGAGAGGTCTTCAAAGCTCCAGATGCCCGAGGCATGCGGATCGTCGCGGTCCAGCGTGCGGCCGCTGACATGGCACCAGAACACCTCGCCATTGGCGCGCTTCATGATGCGATTGTCGGAATAGATGCCTGTGATGTTGAGAATCGGGGCAATGCGTGCGCCCAGGCGCTCGTATTCGTCAACGCTGGGGTACAGCACCTGGAACGTCTGTCCTATGAGTACTTCGCGCGAGGCGTGGAACATTTCACACAATTGCCGATTACAGTCAATCATGATGCGGTTGCGCGAGATGACGAGACCTACGGGGGCGGCGTCGAACGCCAGCCGGTAATCCACAACCATGGTACTGCTCTTTACGAAAAACTACTTACTCAAGTACGTAGTATCGTAGCGCATCCAATTTCAAGGAGACATGTGTGAAAAAGCTCTACCCATCCGCAGAAGCGGCGCTGCAGGGCGTGGTGGCCGACGGGCAATTGCTGGCCGTTGGCGGCTTCGGCCTGTGCGGCATTCCCGAGGCCCTGATCGATGCGGTTTGCGCCAGCGGCGTCAAGAACCTCACGGTGGCATCCAACAACGCCGGCGTGGACGGCTTTGGTCTGGGCAAGCTGCTGGACACCCGCCAGGTCAAGAAGATGATCTCCAGCTATGTGGGCGAGAACAAGGAGTTCGAGCGCCAGTACCTGGCCGGTGAGCTGGAGCTGGAGTTCACGCCTCAGGGCACTCTGGCCGAGAAGATGCGCGCCGGCGGCGCCGGCATTCCCGCCTTCTTCACCAAGACCGGTGTGGGCACGCTGGTGGCCGAGGGCAAGGAGTTGCGCGAATTCGACGGCGAGACCTATGTGATGGAGCACGCCATCGTGGCCGATGTGTCCCTGGTCAAGGCCTGGCGCGCGGACAAGAGCGGCAATCTGCAGTTCCGCCTGACGGCGCGCAACTTCAACCCTGCGGCAGCCACCTGCGGCAAGGTCTGCGTGGTGGAAGTCGAGGAACTGGTGGAAGTGGGCGAGATCGCCCCCGACGACATCCATCTGCCCGGCATCTATGTGCACCGCATCGTGCATAACGCCAACCCCGAAAAGCGCATCGAAAAGCGCACCGTGCGCGAAGCCTGAAACATGGCAGATACGTCCCATTCGCCCGAGGCTGCCGCCCAGGCCGACGTACCGGTCTTTCGTGCGTTGGCTGCGCAAGAGCGGGAGCAACTGGACCGCGAGCGCTTGCTGGTGTGCCAGGTCGCGGCCCGTGAACTGGGGCTGAGCGACTGGAGCATGGACCGCTCGGGCCTGGCGCAGTTGCAGCAGTTGCTCGATCGCGGCCTGGTATCGGCCGACAACCTGCTGCTGGCCCGAGGATTGGGCGTGGTGCTGGGGGACGCGCTGAGCTGCGAAATGGACGACATGGACTGGCATATGGTGAGCGACGACTGGGGAGCCGACCCCGTTGTGCGCTACCGCGAAACCAGCATCCAGGTGGGGGCTCGCGACATGGTCCTCAAACGGCTCGAAGACGGCCAGAGCGTCGATCTGCTGCACTTGCTCGATGGTGTGATTTCGCACCTGCAGCCCATGATCGATTCCGGCGATTACCAATAACGTCAATCACGATTTATTCAGGAGGCTCTTATGCCCTGGACCCAAGACCAGATGGCCGCGCGCGCGGCCCAAGAACTCGAAGACGGCTTCTACGTCAACCTCGGTATCGGCATTCCCACGCTGGTGGCCAACCACACGGGTGACAAGGAAGTGTGGCTGCAGTCCGAGAACGGCATGCTGGGCATCGGCCCCTTCCCGACCGAAGACCAGGTCGACGCCGACCTGATCAACGCCGGCAAGCAGACCGTGACCACGCTTCCCGGCTCGGCCATTTTTGGCTCCGACCAGTCGTTTGCCATGATTCGCGGCGGCAAGATCAATCTGTCCATTCTGGGTGCCATGCAGGTGTCCGAAAAAGGCGATCTGGCCAACTGGATGATTCCCGGCAAGATGGTCAAGGGCATGGGCGGGGCCATGGACCTGGTAGCGGGCGTCAAGCGCGTCATCGTGCTCATGGAACATGTGGCCAAGAAAAAGGACGGCACGACCGACCTGAAGATTCTGCCCAGTTGCACCCTGCCGCTGACGGGTCTGGGCGTGGTGGATCGCATCATCACCGATCTGGGCGTGATGGACGTGACGCCCGAAGGCCTGAAGCTGGTGGAGCTGGCACATGGCGTGAGCTTTGACGAGATCCAGTCCAAGACGGGTGTGACGCTGCTGAAATAAGTGGCACTGCGCTCACGGGCAAGAACCGCTGCGGCGGTTCTTTTTTATGCCTTTTTTGCGGAATCAGCAGAATTAATAGCTGCCGGGGTTGATAGGACAAGCGATGTAAGCTGTTTTTGCTTTAATTGTGGCCCACAAATTATTGCAATCTGCAACAATCGAGATTGATTGAGCAGACAGAAAAAGAGCGCTTTGATGAGTGAGAACGCTGGTGCGCAGGGGCACGAGACCGATATACATTTTTTGCGCGCAGTCACCGATATGGCCGAGCATACGGAGGTCATGACAGGCGATGCAATCTATACCGATAAGGGCATGAAGCTGGTGGACAAAGGCACACGTGTTGACAGTCGACTCTATGACCGTCTGGTCATGCACAAGCTGCGTGACCCGATCGATGCCAACCTGGTCACGGGCGATCTGGTCGACGTTGCATCCCTGGTCGCTCTGGCGCGCCAGCAATGCGAGCAGGTCGATCTGCTGCACCGCATGGTGGCGTCCATCGGCGATATCGAGCGTCTGCTGGCGCCGCTCAAGAGCTTGCTGCTGCCCCAGGCCATTGCCTTCAAGCTCACCGTCATGCGCGAGCAGCGCTCCGACCTCTACCAGCACAGCCTGCAGATGACGCTGGTGGCGATCTTTCTGGCGCTCAAGAACGGCTGGACCGAGCGCGAATGCGTGCCGTTGGCCACGGCCGCGCTGCTGCACGATGTGGGCATGCTCTATATGGACCCGGTCTGGACCGATCCGGACCATCGCTTGAGCGGCGAGGAACGCAAGCATCTGGTCGCGCATTCCGTCACCGCCATGCTGGTGGTGCGCAGCACCGAACTGTATTCGCGCGCCGTGGAAATCGCCGTGCTCGAGCACCATGAGCGCATGGATGGGGCCGGCTATCCGCGCGGCATCAAGGGCAACGCCATTTCGCCCATGGGGCAGGTGCTGCTGCTGGCCGAGGTGGTCTCGGCCTTCTTCGAGAAATTCACGGACATGCCGGGTCAGCGCCTGTCGCTCATGCTGCGCATGAACCACAAGAGCTATCCGGCCGATCTGGTGCACCTGATTTTGCCGCTGCTCTACGACGAAATCAGTCCCGGCAAGCCGCTGGCGCCGCTGCAGGCCGAGTTCTCTCACAGCATTGCGGCCCTGGAGGCTGCGCTGCGCAAATGGAGCGAACTCAGGCTCGATTTTCCCGAGCAATGGCAGCAAATGCCCGACGCACAGGCGGCGGTGGCCGTGGAGAGCAATCTTGCCCAACTGCAAAAGCAGCTGGCCGAGGCAGGCTCCCACCCCAGCCAGCAACTGGATGTGTTGAGATTCTTCAAGGATGACGCGCTGGGCATGAGCGAGCTGGCCCTGGTCAACCGCGAGGCCTTGTGGCAGCTGCAGGCCATCATGAACGACTGCCTGCGCCGCTGGCCCACGCTGGGGCAGGGTGGCTCCACGCTGGAAGTCGCCGTGGCCGAATGGTGCGAGGCCTGCGCTCAGCTGATGCCGCAGGCGGGCCGCAGCTCGGCCATGAATGTCGACACGCAGTCGTTGAGTTGACGGCATTGACCACGAGCTTCGCCCGGGACGTATGTCCTCAGGTTTGATAGCTGCAGGCGCTTGATTGACGGGCGCTACACGGGTATTTCTTCAAGATTTTGCGCATCGCGCCGCAGTGCGGCGTGCTTTGCCGTGTCTGCTGGCGGCATTCTGAAAAAGTATTGTTGATAGCGCGCGAGGCACGATCAACAAGGGCCGGCCGCATCTGCTACCAGTCTTAGGGCTTTGTTTTGCGCAGGAATTCGGATAACTGTATATTTGTACAGTATCAAAGAGTTCTCGCATGCATACCCAGTCCTTGACATCCTTGGCCCGCCCTGGCTCACAGCCAGGCATGACGGCGTCCGTCCGGCAGCAGGCAGGTGCAGAGCAGGGCGTGCGGCAGGATCTGCACTCTGCGGGTAGCCCGCATTTGTCCGCCATACAGATTCCCGGTGTCTGGCGCGGCACGGACTGGCAGCAGGATGCATGCCGCAATGTCTGGCCCAGTGGTCATGCAGCGCTGGACTGCGAGCTGCCCGGTGGTGGCTGGCCCGGCAATGCCTTGATTCAGCTGCAGCAACCCGCGCACTGTCATGCGGAGTGGGCCTTGCTGTTGCCCGCGCTGGCCGCAAGAGTGCGGCAGCATGCGGCTTCACGCGGGGATGCGCGAATGGGGCAGCTGGTGCTGGTGGCTCCACCCTATCTGCCTTTCGCCCCGGCCTTGCAGGCCGCCGGTATTGACGCGAAGCGGCTGTGCGCGGTGCAGCCGGGGCGCAGTGCCCAGGATTTGGCTTGGGCCTGCGAGCAGGCACTGCATTGCCGGGATGTGTTGGCGGTGCTGGCCTGGTTGCCCGAGCTTCCCGCGTCCACGCTGCGCCGCTTGCAGCTGGCTGCCGCTTCGCAGAGTCGGCCTCTGTGGCTATGGCAGGAGTTGCAGGCCGAGCCGCTGAGCTCTCCCGCCGCATTGCGGTTGAGACTGGGGAGAGCCACGGCAGACTCCGCTGCCCAGCAGGCGCCGGGTTTGCAGATACAGATACTGAAGCGTCGTGGGCCTTTGCTGGAGCGCCCTATACAGCTCCCGCTTTCGCAGTGGGCCTGGCAGCCCGTGCTGCAGGCACAGGCCCAAAGACATGCGCGCCAGAGCGAAGAGGCTGCCATGCTCATGCAAGGGCGTATGACAGCCGCCGCTCCTGCAACGGCCTCGCATTGGATGACGGAGGCATGAGATGGGCAGTGCAGAGCACTGGATGGCCTGGCCTCTGGCCTGCCTGAGCAAGTCAAGCCCGGTGCCCGAGAGTGCCTGCTGGTGGGCGCTGGAGTTTTCGCCGCGTGTAGCCTTGCTCGAAGACGCCTTGCTCATGGAGACCAGCATGGTGCAGCGTCTTTGGGGCGGCAAAGAGGTCTTGCTGGCGCGGCTGGACAGTGCTTTTGCCCAGGCCTGTCAGGCCGCTGTGTCCGGCCTGCCAGAGTCCGGGGGCGGCGATGCGAGATGGCAGCCGCTGTGCGGACAGGGCAGCACGGCCTGGCAGGCTTTGGCACGGCTGCGGCTGCAACAGGGCCGGCCTGGCGGCTGCGTCCTTGTTTCCTTGCCCATGCCTGAGCCATCGCTGCATGCCGATGCGCTGCCGCTATGGACGCTGAACGCCCTGGAGCAGCACAGCGCCGTGCTGCTGCGCCTGGGCTGCCGGTGCTGGGGCGATGTGCGCGCACTGCCGCGTGCGGGGCTGTCGCGCCGCATTGGAGCCAAGGCCTTGCGTGCGCTCGACGAGGCCTATGGTCTGCTGCCCCAGCCGCTTGACTGGCTGCAGCTGCCTCAGCAGTTCGAGTTGCGCCACGACCTGGGTTATCCGGCCCACCATGCCGATGCCGTGCTCCATGCCGCGCAGCCGCTGTTGCGCGCGCTGCAGTGCTGGCTGCAGGCACGTCACCATGCGGTGCTGGCGCTGCAATTGCGCTGGCACCATGATCTGCGCCGTATTGACGGCCAAGAGCTGCCGGCCTGGGAAGCGCTTGTCATCCGCACGGCCCAGCCCACGCAGGGCATGGCGCATCTGCAGCGCTTGCTGCGTGAGCACCTGGGCCAGCAGCGCTGGCGCGCACCCGTGGACATGCTGGAGTTGCAGGCGCTGGAGACGCTTGCCTGGGCGGCCGAGCCGCTGAGCTGCCTGCCTGGCGCCCAGGGCCAGAGTCCGTCGGACACTCTGGCCTGGCATGAATGGGTGGAACGCCTGAGCGCTCGCTGGGGCGAGGAGGCCGTGCAGATGGTGCAGCCGCTGGCCGACCACCGCCCCGAGCGCATGCAGCGCTGGCAAGCTGCTGCACCTCTGCTGCAGAGCAAGAATCCGGCTGCTGCAAGAGACGCTACCCAGGCTGGAGCGGGAGCACAGCTCAGGCAGCAAGGCACGCATCGCGGCCGTCAGTCCGGCTGTGCCGACCCCTGGCAAGCCCTGTGGCCGCCCTGGCTGCTGCCCCAGCCCCAGGCCTTGCCCGTGCAGGGCAATCGTCCCCAATGGCATGGGCCGCTGCAGCTCAGGGCCGGGCCCTACAGGCTCGAGTCCGGCTGGTGGGATGCGGCTGGCGATGCATTTGCCGATGCCCGGGCCGGCGCGCCGGCCGGCCTCGCCGAGCGTGACTATTTCGTGGCCTATAACGCCGTGGTCGGGCATGTCTGGATTTACCGCGAGCGCGTCCGTAGCGAACACCTGATGGGCATGACAGCCAACCCTGCCAGCTGGTTTGCGCAAGGCATGTATGGCTGAGCAGATCATGGCCGAGCCGCCCGCTGCCGCTCTGTGCCTCGCAGGGCCGCCGCCTGCCGCCATACCGGCCAGTCCCGTGGCTCAGGGCATGGGCAGAGGGCCGCTGGCCTATGCCGAGCTGCACTGTCTCTCGCATTTCAGTTTCCTGCGCGGCGCTTCATCGCCTGCCGAGCTGGTGCACCGGGCCAAAAGCCTGGGCTATGCGGCGCTGGCGCTGACCGACGAATGCTCGGTAGCCGGTGCCGTGCGCGCCTTTGAAGCGGCGCGGGACTGCGGCCTGCACCTGATTCATGGCAGCGAATTCGCCTGGGGCCCGCTCAGGATCGTGGTGCTGGTGCGTGATCTGCTGGGCTGGGGCAATCTCTGTGAATTCATCACCGCTGCACGCAGCCGGGCTGACAAAGGGGACTATCTGGTCGATGAATCCAGCCCCTGGCAGCTGCTGAATCAAGGCTGCGAGTGCCTGCTGCTGCCGCAGCGCGGGAAGCTGGATGCATCGGATTTGATAGCTGTAATCGCTTACCTGGAAAGTGTTTTGGGCTATCTTGATGCTGAAAACCTCTGGCTGGGTGTGGAGCTGCATCTGGCACCCGACGACAGCCTGTGGCTGCAGACCCTGCAGCAGGCGGGCGCGGCGCTGGGGCTGCGCTTGCTGGCCTGCGGGGATGTCCATATGCATGCGCGCTCATGCAAGCCGCTGCAGGATGTGGTCACGGCGATCCGCATGGGGCGCACCGTGGCCGAATGCGGCTTTGCTCTGCAGCCCAATGCCGAGCGGCATCTGCGCTCGCGTCTGCGGCTGGCTTCGCTCTATCCCAGGGCCATGCTGGAGGCGACGCTGGAGCTGGCCGGGCGTTGCAGCTTCAGTCTGGACGAGATCCGCTACCACTATCCGCAAGAGAGCGTGCTGCCCGGCATGACGGCCACTCAGACCCTGGCCTGGCTGACCTGGGAGGGCGCGGCAGGGCACTATCCCCAGGACATTCCCGAGAAAGTGCGCGATCAGCTGCGCATTGAGCTGGCGCTGATCGAGGATCAGAAGTACGAGATGTACTTTCTCACCGTGCATGACATCGTGCGCTATGCGCGCAGCGTCGGCATTCTCTGCCAGGGGCGCGGCTCGGCGGCCAATTCTGCGGTCTGCTACTGCCTGGGCATCACGGCGGTAAACCCGGATGGAAACCATCTGCTGTTCGAGCGCTTTATCAGCAAGGAGCGCAGCGAGCCGCCCGATATCGATGTGGACTTCGAGCATGCGCGGCGGGAAGAGGTCATTCAGTACATCTACGAAAAATACGGGCGCGACCGCGCCGCGCTCACGGCCGTGGTCAGTTGCTGGCGCAGCCGCAGTGCGCTGCGCGATGTGGGCAAGGCGCTGGGCCTGCCTGTCGACCTGATCGATGCCCTGGCCAAGGGGCAGTACTGGTTCAGCGAACATGCCCAGGCGCAAGCACAGACGCATGCCGAGGTGGCGGATTCGGCACAGGAGGACCAGGCGCCCGAAGCACTGCCCGAAGACTGGGTGCAGCGCAAGCTCCAGGAAGCCGAGGTGCTGGCGCGCGAAATGAATTGCGCGGTGGGCGCGCACCGGTTGCGCCTCTGGATAGAGCTGGCCTGGCAGCTCAAGGACAGCCCGCGCCACCTCAGCCAGCATGTGGGCGGCTTCGTGCTGACCGAAGGCAAGCTCACGCGCCTGGTGCCCGTGGAGCCTGCCACGATGGCCAAGCGCTCAGTCATTCAGTGGGACAAGGACGATCTTGATATCGTGGGCCTGCTCAAGGTCGATGTGCTGGCCCTGGGCATGCTCACCATGCTGCGCAATGCCCTGAACGAGCGCGCCCGCTGGCGCGGCGAGCCATGGGAGCTGCACCAGATTCCGCAGGAGGATGCCGCAACCTACGAGATGATCTGTCAGGCCGATACCGTAGGCACTTTCCAGATCGAAAGCCGCGCCCAGATGAGCATGCTGCCGCGTCTGCAGCCGCGCACCTTCTATGACCTGGTGGTGGAGGTTGCCATCGTGCGCCCCGGCCCGATTCAGGGTGGCATGGTCCATCCCTATCTGCTGGCGCGCGAGCGCGAACGAAGGGGGCTGGCGCTGAAGCTCCCAGACCCGGAGCTTGAGAATGCCTTGCTGAGAACCCTGGGCGTGCCCATTTTTCAGGAGCAGGTGATGCAGATCGCCATGGATGCTGCCAAGTTCTCGGCCGGCAAGGCTGATGAGCTGCGCCGCTCCATGGCGGCCTGGAAGCGCAAGGGCGGCGTACACAAGTTCGAGCGCCCGTTGATCGACGGTATGGTGGCGCGTGGTTACAAGCTGGAATTCGCTCAGGCCATCTTTGCGCAGATGCTGGGTTTTGGCGAATATGGCTTTCCCGAAAGCCATGCCTACAGCTTTGCGCTGCTGGCCTATGCCAGCGCCTGGCTCAAGCGCCACGAGCCGGCCATCTTTCTGCAGGCGCTGCTCAATGCCCAGCCCATGGGCTTTTACTCGCCGTCCCAGCTGGTGCAGGATGCGCGCCGACATGGCGTGCGCGTGCTGCCGGTTGATGTCTGCCATAGCCACTGGCATTGCACCCTCGAAGCCCCTTTGCAAGCCATCCGCGGCGTGGCCCAGCCTCAGCCGGCCGTGCGCCTGGGGCTGAACCGGGTTGCCAGGCTGGGCAAGGCCGCAGCGCTGCGGATAGAAGGCGAGGCGGCGCAGGCTCCGTGGGAGGACGTGAGCGATATGGCGATCCGGGCTCGGCTGGACAAGGCGGATATGGAAGCCCTGGCTGCGGCGGATGCGCTGCGCAGCCTGGCCGGTCACCGCCGTCAGCAGATGTGGGATGCTGCTGCTCAGGTCAGCCTGCCGCCCATTTTTGCGCAGGCCGCCATTCATGAGCCGAGGCTTGAGCTGCCCCACGCCGCCGAGGGCGAGGAAATCATGTTCGACTATGCCGCCACCGGCCTGAGCCTGCGCCGCCACCCGCTGGCCTTGCTGCGTCCCAGGCTGGCGCGCCATGGGCTGAAAACCGCAGCCGATCTGCGCCAGATGCTGCCGGGCCAGAAGGTGCGCGCCTGCGGCATCGTCACCGTGCGCCAGCGCCCGCCTACCGCCAACGGCACGCTGTTCATCACGCTGGAAGACGAAACCGGCGTCATCAACCTGGTGGTCTGGAGCCAGACCTTTGCCCGCTGGCGCTCTGCTTTGCTGGCCTCGCGTCTGCTGGCCGTGGAGGGTATCTGGCAGCGCAGCACGGCCCCTCAACTGGATGCGTCGGAGTCAGCGGGAGATATGCCTGCGGCCCGGACAGGGCAGGAACCTGCGGTCCGCCATCTGGTCGTGATGAAGGCCAGGGATGTGACCCGCTGGCTGGGGCGGTTTGCCGAGGTCGGACTGAACAGCCGGGATTTTCATTGAGCGTGGCAAGGCCGGTGCGCGCTGGCCGCCGCGAATTCAGGGCGCTGCCGTCAGCTTGGCATGTTGCAGCGCATGCTCAATGAGCTTTTCCACGGCCCGGCTGCCTGGTGTCACCGAATGCACCAGTGCAATGCCCACATGAAAGCCGGGCGGGTTGTCCAGCAACGGCAGGCATTTCACGCCGCGTGGCTGAACGAGGTGCGATACGCCTGCGACCAGTCCCACGCCCAGGCCGGAAGCCACCAGGCTCATGATGGTCTGTACCTGCATGGCCTCCTGGGCGATGCGGGGGGTGAAGCCCGATTGCTGGCAGCGTAGCTTGGCTAGCGCGGCGAGGCTGGGGACCGTGTCCTGCGGATACATCACAAAAGGTTCATGCGCAGCCTCGGACAGAGCGATGGCGTCGCGCTGTGCCAGGGGGCTGTTGTCCGAGACGGCCAGCACGAACTCGTCCTGATCCAGCGGCGTGAGTTCAATACCTTCATCGAGCTCCAGCACAGGGTAGCGAAGCAGGCCGGCATCGAAGCGCCGGGTCGCCAGCCCCTCCAGGATCTCGGCGCTGGTCGCCTCATAGAACTCCAGCCCCACCTTGGGGTAGCGGTCGCGAAACGAGGGGATCAGGCGCGGCAGCAGTTCGTAGGTGGCTGAGCCGACAAAGCCCAGCCGTATCAGGCCGCCCACGCCCTCCCTTGTATCGCGCACTGCCTGGCGACATTGCTCGGCATGAAACAGGGTGGCGCGTGCGCTCTCCAGCATGGCCTTGCCGGCAGGCGTCAGCACGACGCCGGTGCTGGTGCGATCGAACAGGGCGCTGCCCAACTCCTCCTCCAGTTTGCGAATCGAGATAGACAGCGGCGGCTGAGCCATATGCAACTGTTCTGCGGCCCGGTGGAAGTTGCCGGTTTCGGCCAGAGCGATGAACTGGTTCAGTTGCTTGAGGTTCATTGATATTCAATGGATATCAGAAATGAAATTTTTAATATTAGACATTAATTTTGCGCCTGCCTAAAGTGAGCTCACAAGAAAAACACGGCAGCAATTCCGTATCAGGAGACAAACTTGAAGCAAGCACGCAGATACCTGCTGGCGGCCTTGCTGGGCGCCGGCCTGCTCGGTGCCGGCATGCCCTCCAAGGCTCAGGCCCAGGCCTTCCCTTCCAAGCCGATCAAGCTCATCGTGCCCTTTGGTCCGGGCAGCGGCACCGACACATCGGCACGCTATTTCGGGCGCAAGCTTCAGGAGCTTACAGGCCAGCCCGTGGTCGTTGAAAACAAGGCCGGAGCCAACGGCTTCATCGCCGTCAAGCAGGTGCTGTCTGCTCCCGCCGATGGCTATACCGTGTTCATTGGCAGCAACTCAACGCTGGCGGTCAATGCGGCGCTGTTCAGGCATCTGCCTTACGACCCGGTCACGGACTTTACGCCGTTGACGATGATGATGCGCTCGCCGGCCATGCTGGCCGTCATGCCTCAAGCGGCCTACTCCGACCTGAAAGGCCTGATCAGCCATGCCAGGGCCAACCCAGGGAAGGTGAATTTCGGGGCCGGCTCGGCAGGCTATCAATTGATGGGCGAGCTGTTCAACGACGCTGCCAGGATCGAAACCGTGCATGTCCCGTTCAAGGGGGCGGGAGAAACCACCACGGCCGTCGCTTCAGGGACGGTGGACTACACCTTCGCGGAAGTCACGGCAGTGCAGGAACTGGCCCGAGGAGGGCGTGTCAAGGTCCTGGCTGTGGCCTCCGATAAGCGCGTGAGCACCTCGCCCGATATCCCCACGGCCACGGAGGCCGGACTGCCCGGATTCGAGGCCTACACCTGGGTGGGTGCCATGGTGAGCGCCAAGACACCGGCCGCCGAGACTGCCAGGCTTGCCGAGCTTTTCACTGCCATCTCGAAGATGGATGAAACCCGTGCCTTCTATGAGCGACTGGGGGCCACTCCCATGACCGGCGGCCCGGCACAGATGCATGAATTCCAGAAGAACGAAATCGCGCTCTGGAAGCGCATCGTCGTCAAGGCAAAGGTGCCGCTGCAATGAAGGCATATGACAGCCAGCCGCCACAGGCGCTGCAGCACATCAAGGTGCTTGATCTTTCCAGGGTTCTGGCAGGCCCGTGGGCGGCGCAGACCCTCGGGGATCTGGGGGCTGAGGTGATCAAGGTCGAAAGACCGGGCGTCGGCGACGACACGCGCGCCTGGGGGCCGCCCCATGTGACCGATGCCGAGGGCCAGCTGACGGGGGAGTCGGCCTACTATATGTGCACCAACCGCAACAAGCAGTCGATTGCGGTGGACTTCACCCGCGGCGAAGGCCAGGAGATCGTGCGCCGGTTGGCCGCCCGATGCGATGTGCTGATCGAGAACTTCAAGACTGGCGGTCTGGCGCAGTACGGGCTTGATTACGCGAGCCTCAGTGCCCTGAATCCGCGCTTGGTCTACTGCTCGGTCACGGGCTTCGGCCAGGACGGTCCCTATGCGCATCGTGCGGGCTATGACTTTCTGATCCAGGGCATGGGGGGGCTGATGAGTATTTCGGGCCATGCCGATGGCCAGCCCGGGGGCGGCCCCATGAAGGTTGGCGTGGCGCTGACCGACATCCTCACAGGACTCTATGCCAGCACGGCGATTCTGGCGGCCCTGCAGGCCCGCGAGCATACGGGGCGCGGCCAGCACATCGATCTGGCTTTGCTCGATGTTGGCGTGGCCTGTCTGGCTAACCAGGGCATGAACTATCTGTACGGTGATCAGGTGCCCCAGCGCATGGGCAACGCGCACCCGAACACGGTGCCCTACCAGGAGTTCCCGACCGAAGACGGCCACATGATCCTGGCCGTGGGCAATGACGGCCAGTTCGCGCGCTTCTGCCATGCCGCAGGCAGGAGCGAATGGGCCGAGGACGAGCGGTTCCGCTGCAATGCGGCTCGGCTGGCCCACAGAGCCGAGCTGGTGGAGATGATCCGCCGCGTGACGCTCACACGCAGTACCCGCGCCTGGGTGCAATTGCTGGAGCAGCATGCCGTGCCATGTGGCCCCATCAACAGCGTGCGTGAGGTGTTCGAGGATCCGCAGGTCAGGGCCCGCGGCATGCAGATCGCCATGACACACCCTAGGGCAGGCCTGGTGCCGCTGGTCGCCAGCCCCATCCGCTTGTCTGAGACGCCGGTGAGCTACCGCCATGCACCGCCACAGCTGGGACAGCACACCCGCGAGCTGCTGGAGCGCCATCTGGGCCTGTCGCCCCAGCAAATGCAGAGCTATCGAGACAGTGGGGTATTGGGATGAGCAGCCAGGATGCATTGAAGCACACGCGCATCGTGGGCAAGGACGAAGCCCAGGGTGCCTTGTCAGGGGTGCGGGTACTGGACCTTTCCAGCGTGATTTTCGGCCCCATGGCCAGCCAGGTGCTGGCCGACTACGGCGCCGAGGTGATCAAGATCGAGCCCCCGGAGGGCGACTCCACGCGTCACACGGGCCCGGCGCTGGAGCCGGGCATGGCGGCAATGTTCATGGGCTCCAACCGCAGCAAGAAAAGTGTGGTGCTGGATCTGAAGCAAGATCAGGCGCAGGCCGCGCTGCATGCGCTGTTGCAGAGGGCCGATGTACTCATGCACAGCATGCGACCGCAAAAGCTGGCCAGACTCGGGCTCGATCCGGACAGCCTGCGCAAGCAATACCCGCGTCTCATCTACGTGGGCCTGCACGGTTTTGGCGAGGATGGACCCTATGCAGGGCAGCCCGCATATGACGACGTGATCCAGGGCATGAGTGGCCTGGCCGATCTCATGCAGCGCCAGACGGGCGAGGCCCGCTATCTGCCCACGATTGCGGCCGACAAGACCTGTGCTCTGGTGGCCGCGCATGCGGTGCTGGCGGCACTCTACCAGCGCGAGCGCAGCGGTGAGGGCAGTTATGTGGAAGTGCCCATGTACGAAACCATGGCGGGCTTCAACCTGGTGGAGCATTTCTACGGCATGCATTTCACACCAGCGCAGAGTGGCGCGGGCTATCCGCGCGTGATGGCGCCCTGGCGCAAGCCCTACAGGACGCTGGACGGCCATGTCTGCCTGATGCCTTACACCGACGCGCACTGGCGCCGCTTCTTTGCGGCCGTCGGCCAGCCCCAGCTGGCACAGGATCAGCGCTTTGCCACCCAGGCGATGCGCACCCGCCACATCGCCGAGCTGCTGGAGACGATGAGCGGCTACGTGGCGCAAAAGGACACCGCCTATTGGCTGGCCAGCTGCGAACAGCTGGAGATTCCAGCTGCCCCGGTGACTCGTATGGACGATCTGCCTCATGACCCGCACTTGCAGGCCACCGGCTTTTTTGTCGAGAAGCAGGACGCAGCGATGGGGATTGTGAAATTTCCGCGTTCGTCCGTGCGCATCAACGGTACCCAGCCACCCATCGGCATGCCCCCGCGCCTGGGCGAGCACACACAGGCATTGCTGCGCGAGGCAGGCTGGGACGACGCGCGCATTGCGGCCTTGCAGTCGAAGGACTGCTGAATAAACAGCATGAAGCGGAGACAGAATGAACGCGAGCAATTTGATTTCTTCTACTGAAAACCGTGCTGCGGCGCTGACAGACACGCCGCGCATGGGCCAGGGTTTTGTCTGGCAGGACCTGCGAGTAGGCCAGCAACTGCGCACCTTTCGCCGTACGGTGACAGAGACCGATCTGGTCAATTTCATCAACACCACGGGCATGCTCGAGGCGATCTTCATCGAGGACGGCTACGACGGCGGCGCTATTCAGGGCCGCCCGGTGCCGGGCGCGCTCACCTATACCTTGATCGAAGGCTTCATCCTGCAAAGCATGATCCAGGGCACGGGTCTGGCCATGCTCGAGCTGCACCAGAAGATTCTGGCTCCTGTGGTGGTGGGCGACACCATCGAGGCGCTGGTCGAAGTGATCGACATCAAGCCAACGAGTAAGGGCGGTCGCGCGGTGGTGAGCTCGCGGATCGAGGTCTACAACCAGCGTCGGCAGCAGGTGATGGTCTATACCGCCGTGCGCCTGCTGGCCGGCCGTGGAGCTTAGGTCCGCGCTGCCGCGGATGCCGTTGCACCGGTGCGCACTTCCCTGTGCGCCTAGATGAGAAAACTACAGGAGACACAAGATGAGTTATCGATTTTCACGTCGCTCGTCGCTGCTCGCCGTTGCCGCGCTGGCCGTATGTGGTGCGGCGCAGGCGCAGGACACCTGGCCCAGCAAGCCGATCACGCTGATCGTCCCTTTCCCGCCCGGCGGCCCGACGGACATGGTGGCACGGGTGCTGGCGCAGCAGCTAGGCCAGCAACTGGGGCAGTCGGTCATCGTGGACAACCGGCCTGGTGCCAACGGCAACATCGGCAATGCGCTGGTGGCCAAGGCACCGGCCGACGGCTATACAGTGCTCTACAACACCTCCTCGATCGCGCTCAGCTTGTCGCTCTACAAGAAGATGAGCTATGACGTGACCAGGGACCTGCGCCCGGTGGCCTTGACGGCGGTGGTGCCGCTGGGGCTTGTCGTCAATCCCAAGGTGCCTGTCAACACCGTGCAGGAGCTCGTGAAGTACGCACAGGACCACAAAGGCAAGCTCTCCTACGGCTCGGCTGGCAACGGCAATGTCACGCATCTGGCGGCTTTTCAGGTGGTGCAGCACTACAACATGGATGCAAGTCATGTGCCTTACAAAGGCAGCGCCCCTGCCGATGTGGATCTTGTGGCAGGCCAGATAGATTTCATGACCGACACCATCAATTCGGTGGCGCCTTTCATCAAGGATGGCAGGCTCCGGCTGCTGGCCGTCAGCACGGCAGGGCGGATTCCCAATTTCCCGAATGCCCCTACGCTGGCCGAAAGCGGCATGGCCGGTTTCGAGGCCGGTGCCTGGCAAGGCGTGATGGTGCCCGCCAAAACACCTGTTGCAGTCGTGGAACGCCTGAATGCCGAGCTGATGAAGGCACTCAAGGACCCGGGTGTGCTGGAGAAGCTGCGCGTGCAGGGAGCGGAGCCGCTGGGGTCTACGCCCAAAGCGTATGGTGACTACATCCAGAGTGAAATCAAGCGCTGGGCTGGCGTTGTCAAAAGCACGGGCGTGTCCCTGGACTGAGAGAAAGCAACACGATGACCATTCTCGATGGACTGAGCCTGACAGGCATCCCGCCCGAAGGTGAGGCACTGCGCGCCGAGGTGCGTGCTTTTCTGCAGGACGCAGTCAAAGACATTCCTGCGCATGTCCGCGCCAAATCCTGGAGCGGGTATGACCCGGCCCTCAGCCGCAAGCTGGGTGAAAAGGGCTGGATCGGCATGACCTTGCCCAAGGCTTATGGCGGTGGCGAGCGCAGCGCGTTCGCTCGCTATGTGCTGGTGGAGGAATGCTTGAACTACGGTGCGCCGGTGGGCTCGCACTGGATTGCCGACCGCCAGAGTGCGCCGCTGATCCTCAAATACGGTACGGAAGCGCAAAAGCAGTTCTACATTCCGAGAGTCTGCCGGGGCGAGGTATTTTTCTGTATCGGCATGAGCGAGCCCAATGCTGGTTCGGATCTGGCAAGCGTGAGGACAAGAGCGGTTCCCAACGAGCAGGGCTTTTTGCTCAATGGTCAGAAGATCTGGACCACCAACGCGCATCACTGCCAGTACATGATTGCTCTGGTGCGAACCTCCGGCAGTGCCGAGGACCGTCACCAGGGCTTGTCGCAAGTCATCGTGGATCTGGCATTGCCCGGTGTGACGGTGCGTCCCATCCAGGATCTATCGGGCGACAGCCATTTCTGCGAGGTCTTTTTCGAGAATGTGCAACTGTCTGCCGATGCATTGATCGGTGCCGAAGGTCAAGGCTGGGAACAGGTTACTGCCGAACTCGCTTTCGAGCGCAGCGGCCCGGAGCGCCTGTTCTCCAGCATCGTGCTGTTCGATCAATGGCTGCAGTATGCGCGCACGCCGCAGGGACGCACCGAGTCCGGCATGCAGCTTGCGGGAAAGGTGCTGACACAACTGGCACCGCTACGCGCGATGTCGGTATCCGTGCAGCAGAAGCTGACTCAGGGAGCAAGTCCTGCTGTCGAAGCCGCGCTGGTCAAGGAATTGGGCACGACACTGGAGCAGATGATCCCGGCTGCCATTGCCGAGGAGCTGTTTGCCCGACCGGCCGAGGATGTTCCAGTGGAGCTGCTGCTGACGCTCAAGTATGTCACCGAAGCATCTCCCTCGTTTTCCTTGCGCGGTGGCACGCGTGACATTCTGCGCGGCATGATCGCCCGTGGCCTGGGTTTGCGCTGATCGGAGACAAGTTCATGAGCAATAACGATTTGTTTGCAGATGCCGCGCGCAAGGTGCTGGCAGACTGCTGCACCCCTCAGGTGATTCGTGAGATCGAGAGTGCTGGCAGCCGCTCAGTGGCCGTCGCCAGGCTATGGCAGCAGTTGGAGGAAACCGGTTTGGCCGATGCCTTGCTGGCCGAAGCAGAGGGCGGCGCCGGTCTGGGCCTGGGCGAGATGTTTGGAGTGCTGGAGCAATGTGGTGCCCACGCCCTGCCTCTGCCTCTGGGAGAGACCATGCTAGCTCGGGCCTTGTTGGCGCAGGCGAATATGGCCTGCCCGGCTGGCAGCATCGCGCTGGCGCAGGGTGCGGTGCAGGTAGATGGCGGTTTGCATTGCGCGCTGGTGCGAGGCGGGCAAGTCGCGGACTCGGTGCTGGTTCAAGTGCAAGAAGAAGCCAGGGTCTGGCATCTGCTGAGCGTGTCACAGGCTAGGCTTGCGCCGCACGCTCTGGCGCTGGACGCATCGCTGAGCTGGTCATCAGAGCAGTTGCGGGCCGCCGGCGTCATCCGCCCCGGGCCGCAATTCGATGCCCGGAGCCTGCAGGCCGCCGTGGTGGCCGCGCAAATGGCGGGGGCCATGCGCGAGGTGTTCCAGCGTAGCTTGCAATATGCGAACGAGCGTCAGCAGTTTGGACGTGCTATCGGGAAGTTCCAGGCGATCCAGCATCAGCTGGCAGTCATGAGTGAGCATGTTTTTGCCGCCCGCATGGCGGCCCAGCTCGGCTGCAGCGGTGACGGCATCGTGCCCGACAGTTTGCGTGTGGCGGTCGCCAAGGCTCGCTGCAGCGAGGCGGCTCCGGTGGTCACGGAGCTTGCGCATGCGATTCATGGCGCGATTGGCTTCACAGAGGAATATGACCTGCAGCTGTTTACCCGCAGATTGCATGCATGGCGCCTGACGGCCGGCAGCGAAGGCTATTGGCAGGCATTGGCCGGACAGGCCCTGATGTCGCATGAGGGCATGACACTGGATCTGGTCCGACGGATCACCGATGTCGAGGTCCTGGCTTGAAGCAACTCAACAACGACGGAGACCTGGAACATGGCATTTCTGAACATTGAACGCGATGGCGGTATCTTGACCGTCACCATGAATCAGCCCGAGACCCGCAATGCGCTGACCGGCAATACGGCGGTGGCGGAATTCGTGCAGCTCTGCGCAGAAGTGCGCCAGGACGCGAGCGTGAAGGTGCTGATCCTCACCGGGGCCGGGCCCATTTTCAGCTCTGGCGGCAATGTCAAGGACATGAAGCGCTATTTCGACGATGCACTCACGCCGGACCTGATTCGCGAGGAATATCGCCAGGGCATTCAGCAGATTCCGAATGCCCTCTACCAGTTGGATGTTCCCGTGATCTGCGCCGTCAACGGACCGGCCATTGGCGCAGGTCTGGATCTGAGCTGCATGTGCGATATCCGGATTGCCTCGGAGAATGCCAGCTTCGCGGAAAGCTTTGTGCGCGTGGGCATTGTTCCTGGTGATGGTGGGGCCTGGTTGCTGCCGCGTGTGGTCGGCCTGTCTAAGGCCAGCGAAATGGCTTTCACGGGTGAGGCGATCAGCGCGGCCCAGGCCCTGGCCTGCGGTCTCGTGAGCCAGGTGGTGGCGGCCGACAAGCTGCTGTCGGCTGCCAGGGCATTGGCGCTCAAGATTGCAGCCAATCCGGGCGTGGTGATGCGCATGACCAAGCGCTTGCTGCGCGAGGGCCAGAACTCCACTCTGGCATCGCTGCTGGAAATGTCGGCAGGCTATCAGGCGATAGCCCATAAGACTGCGGATCATCGCGAGGCCGTGACGGCTTTTATCGAGAAGCGCGCGCCACGTTTCGCCTGAGCAGGCTCGGGCGCAGACACGCCAAAGTGCGCATTTCGCGTCACTTTGGCGTTTTTTGCGTGGATAAAGGCCTTTTGCTGCGCCGGCAGAGGCCGGGGTCGCTCAATCCAGGGGCGTAAACGCTAGATAATACCTATTACATTGTGTTGCGATTTGCGCTAAGTGAGTGACGCAGCAAGCTGCTTTGCCGGATCGGCCCCCATTTCATGTATCGGAGTGGCTGCTTTGCCGGCTATTTACTTTTATATGGAATGGATGAAAGCGATGAGATTGACCAAGCTGAACATTGGTGCCCGACTGGGCCTGGGGTTCGCAGTGGTGTTGGCGTTTGCTGTGGTGATCACGGTTATCGGCATCTGGCAGCTGCACTTGGTGGGCAAGGCCACGCAGCAGATGATGCAGGAGCCGCTGACCAAGGAGCGCCTGATCAGCGACTGGAACAGCAATGTCAGCGTGGCCGTGGCACGCACCACGGCCATCGCCAAGAGCAGCGACGCAAGTCTGGTGCAGTTTCTGGCGGCGGATGCGGCCGCCACCACCAAGAGCACGGCCAATGTGCTCAAGCAGATCGAGCCCCTGATCTCCGAGCCTGCGGAGCGCGAGATCCTGGACAGGATCATGCAGGTGCGCAAGACCTATCTCGCCAGCCGCGACAAGGTCAGCCAGCTCAAGGCCGACGGCATGGCACAAGAGGCTGAGTCCACGCTGATCAACAGCTATGTACCGGCCGCCCAGGGTTATCTGAAGCTCTTGGGAGAGCTGCTGAATCTGCAGCGCGCCAGCCTCGACGCCAAGGCGGCAGAGGTGGAGCAGATCGAGAGCAGCAGCAGGACGTACTTTCTGGTTCTGGCCTTGCTGGCCCTGGCCATCGGCACTGTCAGCGCCTGGCGTCTTACGCAAGGCATCACCGCTCCGCTCAAGCATGCTGTCGGCGTGGCCCGCCGCGTCGCCGATGGTGATCTCACTGCACAGATCCAAGTCAACAGCAGCGATGAAACCGGGCAGCTGATGCAGGCCTTGCACGATATGAATACCAGCCTGGATAGGCTGGTGGGACAGGTGCGTCAGGGCACGGACAGCATTGCCACAGCGTCGGGCCAGATTGCAGCGGGCAACCATGACCTGTCTGCGCGCACGGAGGAGCAGGCCAGCTCCTTGCAGCAGACGGCTGCATCCATGGAGCAGCTGACTTCCACCGTCAAGCAAAATGCCGATAACGCCAGTCAGGCCAATCAGCTCGCGCTGTCGGCCTCCGATGTGGCCGTCAAAGGAGGTATGGTGGTGTCGCAGGTGGTGGAGACCATGGGCGCCATCAGCCACTCATCGCGCAAGATTTCCGACATCATCGGCGTGATCGACAGCATTGCCTTTCAGACCAATATCCTGGCGCTGAACGCCGCCGTGGAAGCGGCCCGTGCCGGTGAACAAGGCCGTGGCTTTGCTGTCGTGGCATCGGAAGTGCGCTCTCTGGCCGGTCGCAGCGCTGAAGCAGCCAAGGAAATCAAGCTGCTGATCCAGGCGTCGGTCACCAAGGTGGAGGAGGGCAGCGAGCAGGTCAGCCAGGCCGGTCAGACCATGGACGAAATCGTCAGCAGCGTTCAGCGCGTGACGGACATCATGGGCGAGATCACTGCCGCCAGCCAAGAACAGACCAGCGGCATCGAGCAGATCAACCGTGCCGTGGCCGAGATGGATCTGGTGACCCAGCAGAATGCGGCCTTGGTGGAAGAGTCCACGGCTGCAGCCCAATCCATGCAGCAGCAGACCAGTGATCTGTCACGGATGGTCAGCGTCTTCCGCCTCAAGAGCGTCTGATTCCGTGACGCTGCCGCAATCCGGGCCTAAAGGCCTGCGGCGACAAGGCCGGCGATTGGAATGCTATGCCCCGGCCATTTCTGCTTTGCTGGCCTCAGCGCGATGAAATATGGTGTGGAGTACTCCCGCCATATTCGTCTGAACGACTGTCTGCATCCCTTCGTACGGACAGTTCAGCAAGTCCTGGGGACTGCACCCTACAGGGCATGAGCTCGCGAGGCGGGGCGACAATTCGCGCCCGAGCAGACCTTGAAGGCGGAAGGCTTCATGGCTGCCATGGCGCATTGCTCGCCATGCAGACTGCAGTGGGCCGGGACTCGATGTTGAGATCAAACGGTGTGCGGCTTGCCCGCCTTAGCGGTTGCGTACCTGGGTCAGCAATTGCTTGCAGTTCACATCATCATCTGCCGCAGGCACGGTCAGCGGCACCAGTGCCAGTGCTGCTGGTGCAAAAACTGCAGCTGCTACCGCAGCTCCGGCGCGGGCTGCCAGTGGGCCAGGCTCCAGGCCCACATCGGGCTTGGCAAAGCTGCCGCGCACATGGAGCGGCGTGCGCAGCGAGAAGAACTTCCACTTCAGCGATTCGGGGACGATGCGCAGATCGAGCTGCTCCTGTGCCAGATTGATCTGGCCCGTGGCCTCAACAACAGCTTCGGTTGTGGCCAGCTTGGCGGTGCGTGGCCGCGCTATGCCTTGCTGAACATTGAGGTCGGCCACGGCACAGCGCAGTTGCACTTCCTTGTCGTTGCCAAACAGCTTGGCGATGACGATGGAGCCGACGTTCAGCCCCGCCAGGTCCAGCAGTTGCGCGCTGAAAGTGCCATCGCGCACATACAGGCGCAGCGAGCCGTTGCCTGTGCCCAGCCACTGTGCCAGTGACTCGCCCTGTCCGGTGAGAGCGACTGCGCCATCGAGCTGGCCCAGGCTTTTCTTCATCTTTTCGATCTTGGGAAACAGCGCGGAGAGCTTGAGCGACTGCACCTGAGCATTGAGCTTGGCGGCTACCGGCTTGGCATGACTGTCGACGCGGGCGTCGATATTCAGTGTGCCTTCGGCGAGGCCGAACTTCAGCGGCGAGAGGGTGAGTCTGCCGTTGTCCAGCAGCGCATGCACGCTGAGGTTTTGCAGGGGCAGAGCTTCGGGCCGCAGGATATGGCTGCTTTCATAGCGCAGGTCGAGATCCATCTTGTCCCAGCTCTCGGTCTGGAACTGAACCTGCGGCAGTACCTTGCCGTTGACGGGCTGGGGCTTGTCGGGGCTGTCGGGCGGGGAAGCGCCTATGACCGGGCCCAGATCCACCAGTCGCAGTTGTTTGGAGTGCAGCTGTGCTGTCAGCTTTGGCCGGGGCTGAGCCGATCGGTACTGGAGATCACCACTCAGATCACTCTGCCCCAGCTTGCCCTGAAATTTTTCGTATTGCCAGACGGCCTTGCCTGGCGCTAGGCTGCCGATCAGACGGCCGTTGGTCTCGAACGGCGGAGTGGCGGGCAGCAGCAAGCCGCTGAGCTCGAACAGATCGGCCATGCTCTTGCCGCGCACCTGAACTTGAAAGTCCAGTCCATCCAGTGCCTTGGGATTGTCGAGGATCCCCTCCGCAAAGGCTTGCAGGCTGCCGGCCCTGGCCGATATGCGCAGCGGAAAGCGCAGCCTGTCCTGGCGCAGATCCAGTACCGGTCCCGCCAGACCCTGGGCCTGAATTTGCGCGCGGCTCTTGCCTTGGTGCAGATAGCCAGCGAGGCCAAAGCGCACGCCATAAGGTTGATCGGCATTGACCGGTCTACGCAGCGTGTCGATACGGGCGCGCACGGCCATGTTCTTGATGGCGTCGGACCAGCCCAGAATGCCGTCGCTGATGCGCAACTGGCCTATTTCAAAACTCCACTTCGGTCCGCTGCTTGCGGGCTTGTCAAATGTCCAGTTGTTCTCGCCCTTGTCGTTGCGGGCCAGCACCATATCCGGAGCCTGCAGCAGCAAGGAGTCGAGTTGCACATGGCGCGCCAATAGTGGCCAAAGGCGCAGGCTGGCCGTGGCATTTGCTGCGGTGATCATGGTGCGGGCATCGCGTTCGGGCGGTTGACGGCCGGCATCGGCTATAGCGTCTTCGTCATCTGAAGCCGTCTTTTTTTCGTTCGCTGCCTGGCCTTGCCCGGGCAGGCGACCGGTGTTGAGTTCCTTGGGCGCCGCAGGCAATACCGGCTGTTTGCCATCGGATTTTTCAGGTACTTGCTGAACCAGCCAGCCCTCTGGTTGCGAGAGTGTCAGGTCGCTGGCATGTACCACCACGCCGGGCACCCAGTGGCGCCAGCCCGTATCGAGAGGCTGTGGCCAGGTCCACTGCAGCTTCAGGTCACCCTTGATGGCAAAGTCTCGGCCCGCGGATGTGCTGACTTTTTCATTGATCCATGGCCTGAGCTTGTTCCAGTCCATGAAGGCAATCAGCAGTGCAGCAGCCAGAATCAAGGCCAGCAGCAGCGCCATCGCAATGGCCGCCCAGCGCAGCCAGTGACGCGTCAGGTGCGGATGTGCAGGAGTGGATTCAGAGGCTGAAGTGCTGGCGTTATTGACCATGGCGGTTGCATCCTTTTTGCCACATGCTATTACGCATAGGTGTACTGCCTCGTCATCCAATTGCCTGACGCATGCAGGTCCGCATGCTATGAGTTCAGAAGTTGCCACCACTCGAGGAGGCGGTGGAGCAGCGCGAGGTCTCCTTGTCTTGTGAGTGCAACCGTCTGAAGCAATGGCTCCAGCGCTTCAAGAAATACAGCTTCACTCCACAAGAGACTTCAGCATCGGCTTTCTGGCGCTTGTGCTTCTCCAGCGCGCCGTGCCAGTGCAGTCAAACGGCAAGATTGCCGATGGACCAGGAAACACCGGTATCAAAGTTAGCCTTCAATTCGTCCGCTGCATGTTCCAGCTCGGTCAGGAACATTTCCATTGCGGCAGCCATTGCATAGCCGGTGCGCTGATAAGCGCAGCTGTGCAGCAGCGAACCGGCATCGTGCAACGCACGCCAGCTCAGACGCTCAGCTGCCACGTCTTCCGCTACATTGTCCGGCAGCATGAAGGCCAGTGCCTGTCCGCTTGCCACCAGGCGCCGGGCCATGGGGATGCTGCTGGTTTGCACCAGCGGCTGGATCCGGCTCAGTGCACCGTCGCCCAGACGCTCCAGCATGCTGCGCAACTCCATGTCGGGAGTCATCATGATCAGCGGATAGGCCAGGCAGTCACGCAGACGCAGCAGTCGCGGCCGCATGCGCAGAGGGTGTCCAGGAGCCATGACCACACCCAGGGGCTGTGCCCAGGAGCGCATCTCCTCGACACCGGCAGGAGGCGTTCGGCGCAGGCAGTAGGCCACATCGATCTCGCCCTGAGCCACATGGCGCAGCAGCTCTTCACCGATTCCGGCACGCACGCTGAAGGTGATATCGGGATAGCTGTGATGCATTGCCGCAATAACCTGGGGCACGAGGTATTCGGCCGTCGCGTGCGGCACTCCCACGCTGACATGCCCATGCCGCAAGGCATTCAGGTCTTCGACCTGGGCCAGGGCATTGTCAAAGTCTCGCTGGCTGCGCCTAACTGCTGCCAGCACGATCTCGCCCGCCACCGTCAGTTGCATGCCTCTGGGTAGTCGGTCGAATAGAGGCTGACCCACCTGCGCTTCGAGATTGAGAATCTGCTGGTTGACCGCTGCCGCGGTCAGGTGCAGCGTCGTCGAGGCCTTGCGTACTGAACCTCGGCGCGCCACCTCGTCGAAGCATCGAAAAGCCTGAGAAATTGCTGGCATGTCTTGAGTGTAAAGTTTTTTCTGACACCTCTTAAAAAACAAACAGCTATTCCTGACGCTATCGAACTTCTAGAGTGACAGCCATCAATCCCTTTAGTCACAGAAAGAACCCCATGGCTACCACCGTTGACCAGGTCACCCAACGCCGACGCGGCACAGGTCTTGTCGCTCATGACAGCGCTCTGAGCGCCGGCGGCTACACATTGATCGCCCCTCAGACGGCCGACGGACATGTCTATCTCATAGATATCCAGGGTCAGGTGGCTCATGAGTGGAAGCTGCCCGTGCGCGCCGGTCGCCACGCGGTCATCCTGCCTAACGGCAATCTGGGCTACAACGGCAACCACCGTGAATCGCCGGACCTCTATGCGCCATGGTCCATGTGGCACGGCGGTGATTTTTACGAGGTCAGGCCAGACGGAGAGGTGGTCTGGCGCTATGAAGACCCGACACACCACCATGACGCACAGTGGTTGCCCAATGGCCATTTGCTCTATGCAGCCTGCGCCCCTGTCCCCCCAGGCTTTGCCGAAAAGGTGCCCGGGGGCACGTCCCTTGGCGCAGCCGAGGTGATGTATGGCGATGTGATCCGGGAAGTGGACCGAACGGGTAGATTGGTCTGGGAATGGAAGGCATGGGAGCATCTGGAGCCTGAGGAATTTCCCATTCATCCCGGCTTTGGCCGCTATCACTGGCCTTTGGTCAACGGCCTCGGGCTTGCGGCCGACGGAACGGTGCTGATGAGTCTGCGCACCACCTCGGGGATCATTGGCGTGGACAAATCCAGCGGCAGGGTAAAGCTGCATATCCCGCCATCGGTGGTCTCGCACCAGCATGCTCCGGTTCCACTGGCGAACGGCCATGTCCTTATCTTTGATAACGGCAACTTCCGCACGGGAGCACATGTGGCTTTCTCGCGTGTGCTGGAAATAGATCCTGTCTCCACCAAGATCGTGTGGAGCTACCAGGACGAGATGGTCAACGCCTTCTACACCGCCTTCATGGGCAGCGCGCAGCGGTTGTGGAACGGCAACACGCACATCACGGAGTCGGCCACCGGGCGCCTGTTTGAGGTGACGCCGCAAGGCGAGGTGGTTTGGGAGTTCATCCTGCCCTGGTTTGGCGAGTATCCCGATGCCGCTGCACGACGCACAGGCCCGGGGCGCTTGAACACGGTGTTCCAGACATGGCGCTACCAGGCGGAGCAACTGCCTTGGCTGTCCCGCTGAGCCATTCCAGATCCAGCAGAAAGATCAACATGCAAATACGACGCAGACAGCTTGCAGTCTGGGCGCTGGGCGCTCCGCTGCTGCAGCAGCTATCACTGGCAAGCCAGGCGGTTGCCCGGCCCTGGCCTGCCCAGGCACTGACGGTGCTGGTTCCCTTTGCGCCCGGAGGCAGTGTGGATGTGGCCGCCAGGCTGGTGATGCCGCGTCTGGCAGAGCGCCTGGGTCAGCCCGTGATCATCGAGAACATGGTCGGCGCATCGGGGACTATTGCCACGCAGCGTGTTATCAAGGCCAGGCCCGACGGCTACACCTTGCTCTTCGGTGTGGCCAGCTCGGTGCTGGTCGCGCCCATGATCTCGCCGGCAAAGTTTCGCTACGACGGCTTGCACGAGTTGAAACCCGTGGCACCTGTAGCTTCTTCGGTGTTTGCGCTGCTCGCCCGCCCGGGTCTTGCTGCAGGCAGTGCGGACGATCTCATTGAACTTGCGCGTCAGAAACCGGGGCGACTGACCCTGGGCACCGATGGCATCGGTACCAGCCTGCACCTTACGGGGGAGCTCATTCAACAGATGTCCGGTATCAATCTGGTGCATGTTCCCTACAGGTCTGGTCCACAGGTGCTGACCGAGCTGGCAGGCAGCCAGATCGACCTTGCCGTGCTGCCTGTTGCGCTGGCTCAACCGTTTGTGCTGGAGGGCAAGCTCAAGGCACTGGGCGTGACATCCCGCCAGCGCCTGGCCACGCTGCCCCAAACGCCAAGTCTTTCAGAGACACCGGTCCTTCGCAATCTGGAGGTCGAGGCCTGGCAAGGCTTGCTGGCTCCCGCTCATACGGATGCCCGTATCATCAAGCGTCTGGCCGATGAAATCGCGGTCTTGCAAGCAGATCTCGAGATGGCCAGAAAGCTGACGGAAGCCGGCTTTAAGCCCATGCGAATGGGGCATCCCCAGTTCCTGGCCTATCTGGAGCAGGAGAAAAGAGTTCTGGAGAACACCATTCGCAAAGCGAATATCCGAACGGATTAGCCGGCGCGAAGTCGCATCACGGTCTGGCAAGGGCGCAGGCGGTCACAGATCCGGCAGTAGCTGGTCGGGGCATCCATGACGCCCCGGGCTCAGGGGCCCATGCCGCCATGAGAGCCAGGAATCGAGTCAGCCACTAAAATCCCGCGCCATGCATAACTCCCACGATCCCAAGGTTCTGCCCGTGCGCGATGGCGTCAGCCCTAGTTGTGTGGTGTTGCCATCACAGGGCGCAGGCCTGCTGATCGACTTCTTGTGCGAACGCCTGCCCGCTGTGGGGCGTGCAGGCTGGCTGCGCCGCATGGCAGTCGGTCAAGTGGTCAGCGAAACCGGAGAGATGGCTGGTCCGGACGCTGCATTCATGCCGGGGCTGCGCTATTACTATTATCGCGAGCAGGAAGGTGAGCCAGAGATTCCGTTTGCGGCTGAAGTCATCCATCGCGATGCGCATCTGCTCGTCGCCGACAAGCCGCATTTTCTGCCGGTGGTGCCCGCCGGCCATTATCTGCAGAACACGCTGCTGGTCAGGCTCAAGCGCGAGTTCGATCTGCCCGAGCTGTCGCCGATTCATCGCATCGACCGCGACACCGCGGGGCTGGTGGTGTTTTCGGTGCAGCGCGCCACGCGCGGTATCTACCAGGGGTTGTTCAGGGACAGGGCCATTCACAAGGTCTATGAGGCCGTGGCGGCTTACCGCGCGCAGCTGAGCTTTCCGCGCGAGCATGCGAGTCGCCTGGAGGAGAGCGGGCATTTCTTTCGCATGCATGAGGTCGCGGGCGAGCCCAATAGCCGCACCCTGATGGAAATCATCGAGCACAACAGTGCCTGGGCGCGCTACCGGCTCAGTCCTGTTTCGGGCAAGCGCCATCAGCTGCGTGTGCATATGGCGGCGCTGGGTCTGCCGCTCAGGGGTGATGCCTTCTATCCCGTGGTCAACGACCCGGAGCCGGGCGACTATTCCAATCCCTTGCAGTTGCTGGCACGTAGCCTGATCTTTAATGATCCCCTGACCGGACAACGCCGCGAATTCACCAGCCGGCGCAGCCTGCAGGCGCTGCCGCAAGACTGAGTCTAGCTGCGCATTGCCAGACCCTGACCAGGGAAGGGGAAACGTTAGGTGTTGTCAATTATCGGACAAAACTGTCCGATAATTGGCGCCATGTCCACCACCCGTCCTCCATCCGCCGAACGCCGTGCCCAGTTGCTGGACGCGGCCGATGCCGTGTTTGCCGAGCATGGCGTGACCGCACCACTGGATCTCATCGTCGAGCGTGCCCAGGTGGGCCGTGCCACGCTGTATCGCCAGTTTCCGGACCGTCGCGCCATCATGCTAGCGCTGCTGGAGCGCTCGGTCGAGAAGACCCGGGACGCTGCCATCGCCTGGCGCGACGACGACCAGGCCTTCTTCAAGCTGCTGGCTCTGGTGGGCGAGCGCATTGCTGTCTCCGCCACGCTGGTGGACTACTGGCGCACGGTGGACCAGAGCGATGCAGAAGTCATCCATGCGCGTCAGCAAATGTGGCTGGTGTTCGAAGAGCCCATGAAGCGTGCGGTGGCCAAGGGCCTGTGCAAACAGGCCTTGAATGCAAAGGATCTGTCCCTGGTGTTCGGCATGCTGGGCGGTGCCCTGCGTGGCGAGACTGCTGCCCAACGCAAACAACTGGCGCGTCGCGCTCTGCAAATCATTCTGGACGGAATCAAGGCCTGAGGTGTATGAGTCAAGCTGCAGCACAAGCCACGGGGGCTCAAGCCAATCAAGAAGGCCCGAAGCCTCCCAGCAGCCAGGCTTCAGCACCTCCAGCCATTGCGCAGGGGCCCGTCATCCTGCTGCGCCGCCCGCCGGACTGGGCCGAGCATGAAAAGCCCGCGCTGCCCGGCTCGCCGGCCATGCCCCATCACGAGCCCTGGATTCGTGTCTGCTACGGGCTGATTGCAGTCTTGGTCGGGCTGACCGGTGGCCTGGGCAATGCCTTGTTCACAGCCAATCTGCCCACTATCCAGGGACAGTTGGGGTTGACGGCGGTCGAGGCCGCCTGGCTGACGGGCGCCTACGTCATGTTCAATATGACGGCCAATCTGCTGGTCTACAAATTCCGCCAACAGTTCGGCATGCGCCTGTTCACCGAGATCGGTCTGGGTTGCTACGCTGCGCTCAGCGTGCTGCATCTGCTGCTGGGCAGCTATGACAGCCTGATTCTGCTGCGCGCGGCCAGTGGCCTGGCAGCAGCGACCTGCTCGTCGCTGAGCACGCTCTACATGCTGCAGGCCGCACCACGCACCTATGTGCTCAAGATGCTGGTGATCGGCGTGGGCGTGGGCCAGCTGGCCACGCCACTGGCCTGGATTCTGTCGCCGGGTCTGCTCTATAACAGCGAGTGGCACAACCTCTATCTGTTTGAAGCCGGCCTGGCACTGATGTCGTTTGCCGCCGTAGTGCTGCTCAAGCTGCCATCGGGCTTGTACATCAGGACTTTCGAGAAGCTGGACTTCGTCACTTTCTGCCTGATGGTGCCGGGCCTGGGCCTGTTGATTGCTGTGCTGGTCCAGGGCTACTCGCGTTGGTGGTTCGATACGCCGGGGCTGGCCTGGATGCTGGTGGCCGCGATCGCGCTGCTCAGCGTCGCGCTTTACATCGAGCACCATCGCGTCAACCCCATGTTCCACACGCGCTGGTTCGCGCAGATGCCGACGATTCGTTTTGTGATCGGTGCCATCTTGCTGCGCTTTCTCACAGCCGAGCAAAGCTACGGCGTGGTGGGGCTGATGCGCACACTGGGCATGACGTCCGATCAGATGCAGCCACTATTCATGGTGATTCTGCTTGGAACGCTTATAGGGGTTTCGCTGTCTGCTATTACTTTCGGTGTTCCCAATATGGGCAAGCAGATTGTGGTGGCGATTGCGCTGTTTGCCGTGGCAGCGTTTCTCGATCACCACCGCAGCAGCGTGGACCGGCCTTCGGACTTTTTCTTCAGCCAGTTTCTGCTGGCGGTGGGCTCGGGCGTCTTCATGGGCCCGCTGATGTTGACCGGCATCATCCAGGGGCTGAAGTTCGGCGCCAACCACATGCTCACCGCCGTGGTCACCATTTCCATGACCCAGGCCATGGGCGGCTTGCTGGGTTCGGCCTTGCTGAGCACTTACCAGACCTACCGTGAGCAGATCTACTCCGTGGCCCTGGTGGCGCAGATAGACCCGACCGACCCCGTGGTGGCCGAGCGGCTCAAGATACAGAACCAGATCTACGGCAAGGTGACGCCCGATCCCGCCATGCGCGCCAACCAGGGAACGCTGCAGCTGTCGCAGATCGTGCGGCGTGAGGCCAATGTACGGGCCTATAACGATGTGTTTGCGCTGACGGCCGCTATCGCCTTGCTGTATCTGCTCTGGAGCCTGGGAGCCTCGGCGCGCGTGCGCCAGGCTGCCGCCATGGTGCGCGCCATGACACGGCAAAGCGGCAACCAGGTGGCGGCAGCAGCCGGGACCGACGGCACGCCCCAGCGCGCACCTTCGGTGGCGCCGGTCGCAGAGCCCGAGGCAGCGAGCGCCCATGAGCCGAATGCATCGCAGCGCGTTACGGTGGTGGTGAAGCCCACAGCCACCGATGCCTATGGCGATGTGGAGGAGGGTGCTCAGATCGAGTCCGCCAGTCCGGCGCGGACCGTGGTGATCGAAGGCGCGCAGGCCCGGCGCCTTGCTGCCGCCGCGCAGGCCGCCGAGACCCGCGAGCAGGCAGTACTGGCCAGCCGCGACCCTCTGCAGGACAACACCCAGGCGCTCGATTTCGAGGCAGAGCTGGAGCAGGAAATCGACAAGGACGTCCGCAGCAGCCCTGCGGCCGGCGATGGCGGCCGGGATGGCTCCGGTCCCTCGGCAAGGAACTCAAACCGATAACAGCAAGAGATTGAGCATGAGCGACAGTCAACAACCCCATTCCCCCGCTGCCTCTGCGGCGACAGCAGCCCCTTCACCTGCTGCAGCCTTGCCTCCCACGCCCAAGAAGATCAAGCCTTCCTTGCGCAGCGTGCTCGTCATGCTGGTGGTGGCCTTGGCAGGCATGCTGCTCGTGCTGCGGGCCTGGAATCTGTGGCCCTTCAACAGCTCGGTGGTGACCACGGACAATGCCTATGTGCGCGGCGCCGTCACCGTGCTGGCACCGCAGGTCAATGGCTATGTGACCGAGGTGCTGGTCAAGGACTACGAGCAGGTCAAGGCCGGCCAGCCGCTGGTGCGCATCGATAGCCGCAGCTATGAAGCGGCCGTCGCCCAGGCGCAGGCGCAACTGGCCAATGCACAGGCGCAGCTGAGCAATTCCGAACAGACACAGGCCCAGAACCGTGCCACGCTGAGCGCCAGCCGCGCCGGTCTGGCAGCCGTGGAGGCGGAGGCTCAGCGTTCGCAGGCGGAGCTCAAGCGTGTGCAGGAGCTGGCCGAGCGAGGCTCCGTTTCTCTGAACGAGCGCGACAAGGTGCGTGCTACCTCGCGCCTGGCCGCGACCAACGTGGCCAAGGCTCAGGCCGACATCGCGATCAATCAGGAAAAGATCAAGGCTACGACCGTAGGCCGTGACTCTCTCAAGGCTCAGGTGCAGATGGCCGAAGCGATGCTGCGTCAGGCCCAGATCAATCTGGACAACACCGTGGTCCATGCGCCCAGCGACGGACAGGTCAGCGAGGTATCGGTGCGCAAGGGCCAGTACGTGGCGGCCGGTACGCAGCTCATGTATGTGGTGCCGCCCACTTACTGGGTGGTGGCCAACTACAAGGAAACCCAGACCGCCCGGGTGCAGATCGGCCAGCTCGTGAGCTTCAGCGTGGACGCGTTGGGCGGCTTGCGCCTCAAGGGCCATGTGCTGGAGATTGCGCCGGCCACGGGCTCGGAGTTCAGCGTGCTCAAGGCCGACAACGCCACGGGCAATTTCACCAAGGTCGTCCAGCGTCTGCCCATCAAGATTGCCATCGACGACGGCCAGGCCGACGCGGCGCGCCTGCGCCCCGGCATGTCGGTCATCGTGCGCCTCGATACTGCGCAAAAAACAGAGCATTCAGCGCAGACCCCTCAAACGATTGAGGCCGATCTGGCTCAAAAATCTCAAGGGCCCGCAGCTTCCGCATCCGAACAGGCCAAGCCATGAAGAACGCCTTCCATACCGTGCGTGCCTTGCCCCTGGCGCTTGCATTGCTGATGGCCGGCTGCAGCGTGCCCAGTCTGACCCGGGCCCCCGACAGCGCCCGGCCCGCAGTGCCTGCCAACTGGAGCACGGATCAGGCCTTAAGCGGCGCCGATGCTGTCCAGGCCGGCTGGTGGGAGGCTTTTGGTGATGCGCAGCTGAGCCGCTGGGTGGAGCTGGCGCTTGCGCGCAACAACGATGTGCTCACCGCCCTCGCTCGGGTGGAGGAGGCGCGCGCGAATCTCGATGTGGCCGGGTCCGCCGCCGCACCGCAGCTGTCGCTCAGTGCACCGGGCTCGGCCAACCGCAGCCTGAGCGCGCGAACCGGTCAGATGGTGCATGTGCGCTCGGCCCAGCCCGTGCTGCAAGCGAGCTGGGAGCTGGATCTCTGGGATCGTCTGGGCAGTCTCAGCCGGGTTGCCGATCAGCGCCTGCAGGCCAGCCAGGCGGATCGTGACGCAGTACGTCTGACGGTGGCCGCGACCGTGGCGCAGGCCTATATCGCTTTGCGTTCACTGCAGGCCCAGCTGGCCGTGGCCGAGGACACGGTGAAGTCGCGTGAGGACGCCGTGCGCCTGCTCACCGATCAGGTGCGTGTGGGCTATATCTCGCAGCTGCAGCAAAGCCAGGCGCTGGCCGAGCTGGAAAGCGTGCGGCAATCGGTGCAGCAGCTGTCTCTGGCGCTGCAGCGCCAGCGCATAGCGCTGCTGCAACTGGTGGGCGGCAGCGGTGATGACCAGGCACAGGCCTTGGCACGCGCCACCTTGAGCGAGCATGTCAGGCTCGAGTCCATGAGCTTGCCCGCTATGCCTGCACCGGGCTTGCCATCGGGCTTGCTGGAGCGCCGCCCCGATATTGCACGCGCCCAGCTGCTGCTGGCAGCCAGCGACAGCAATCTTGCGGCACAGCGCGCGGCCTTTTTGCCCCAGGTGAGCCTGAGTGCGAACTTCGGCAGCCTGTTCATCAACGCACTGGATTACAACCCGGCCCGAGTCTGGTCGCTGGGCGGCAGCATTCTGGCGCCACTGTTCAACGGCGGTCGCCTGCAGGGCCAGTTCGATGCAGCATCTGCCCAGCGCGATCAGGCGGCCTATGCCTATCGCGGCGTGGTCATCAAGGCCTTTGGCGATGTGGAAACAGCGCTGGTCAGCTCACAGCAGCTGCAAGCGCAGTGGGAGCATGCCAAGGAACGCGAAAAAGTGCTGGGTCGTACCCTGGGCTTTGCCAAGGATCGCTATGAGGCCGGCTACGCCAGCTATCTGGAGGAGCTGGATGCCCAGCGCAATCTGTTTGCCGTGCAGCAGGAAGTGCTGCGCCTGCGTCAGAACCAGCTGGAAAACGCCGTGGCGCTGTACCAGGCGCTAGGTGGCGGCTGGCAGTTGGCCGATACGGCCGCACCGCAAGCTTGAGTTCGAGCCGAGAGATCCTGAAAAGTGAGCTTTCTTCGCTTGTCTGCTAGGGGTTTCAAGGCATCTTGAAGTAGTACCAAAGGCCGGCGGCAGCCAGTGCCAGCACCAGCAGCCACAGATACCGGCCTTGTCCTCTGGGGACTTCGCCCGGTGATGGCGCTGCGGGCTGAAAGCTGTTTGGGACGCTGGCCCGCACCGATTGCCGTTGCAGGATCTGCCAGTCCAGCGCAATGCCATCCATCGCCGCATCGATATGGTCCTTGGCCTGGGCCAGACCCAGGCCTGTGGCGTCGCGCAGCAGCTTGATGGCTTCGACCTTGTTGCCGCGTGCCATGGCGTCTTCCACCTTGGCCCTGGTCTCAGCGGGCACTGCGTTCGCGCCGGACATCAACGCCTCTATGGCCTGTGCATGATCGCCGCTCACGGTGACGTTGGTGGTGGTCTTGCCATTGATGGTGGTGGTGATGGTCTTGATGGAGGTGAAGGAACTGCCGGGCGCGGTGCCGGCCTGACTCAGCTGGTCCAGCAGCAAAGTGGCATCTTTCATGCCCAGTTTTTCCAGCTGCTCGCGCAACTGCTGCATGGCCTGCGTCTGCTCTGTTGCGCCATGCTGGACAAAGTCCGGCTCGTCGCTGGCTTCCAGCAGGTCTTTGGCCTCCTTCAGACCCAGCCCGCCTTTCTCGCGCAGCTGTTTGATGGCTTCGATCTTGTGACCGTTTTGCCAGTGCTTGAGGATCTCGGGTGGAATCTGTGTGGGCATGAGCTGCTCTTTATGGTTGTGGCTGTTGAACCAGGCGTCAGCCGCAGTCCACCTGCAGATGGCCGAAGTCCCAGGTGCGCAGCCTTGCATCCTCGATAAAGGCCATGAGCCGTGCGCCGTCCTGCCAGCACCAGTGGAATTCCTCGTGCGACTGCAGCGTCAGTAGCGAGCGCCAGTGCGAGCTGCCAGGGTAATCCTCGGCGTCGGGCGTGGGGTCGTAACCGAGGCTGTCCCAGGAGGGGCGGCCCAGCAGATAGTCGCGAGGCAGATCGCCGCTTTCCTCAAGCCCATGGAGCCAGTCCTGGAGCTCATCGAACTCCACTGGCCAGTCCTTGCGCAGCTCCTCGTGGCGAGGAAGGTCGATGCCGTTCTCAAACTGCAGCGCACGGCTGTCCGTGACCCACTGATGGGGAGCCTGGATTTCATGCATGCCGCTGAGGTCCGGCCAGTAAAAAGCCTTGAGATAGTCCTGGTCGCGCCAGAAGATGGCGTCGTTCTCGTCAAAGTCGTGGAATAGCGACAGCAGGCCGCTGGCCGGCAGCTCTGCTGGGCGACCGGCTCCGCCCGGGAGCTCGGCAAAGTTGATCTGTCCGACAAACAGGTAGTGACCGTCCGGATGCTCAGGCCAGACAAAGCCCGCAGGCACCATGGGCTGGCCGCCAAAGCGGCTTTGCAGGGGCGTGCCTATGGTGTGGCCCAGGCGAATGGCCACGGCGGGCTGGGCCAGATTCAGGAAGTATTGCTTGTGCGCCTTCAGCAGCGACGAGGCATCCAGGTGTTTTTCAAGCGTTGTGAAGTCCATGAAGCTTGGAGCAGTGAGTTTGCAGGCCATTCTGACCCAGATAGCGGCCGGGCTTTGCCAGAGACCGTCCACTAGATGCAATAAGAATGGCTAACACCACTTGCCCAGAGGCCACGCAAAGCAGTTATGCTCGCGGCCCTCATGGCACGACGACCCGTAAGCAAAGAATTGTGGCGACAGCTACAACCCATGATCCCAGCCTTCGTACCTTCTGCCAAAGGCGGTGCGCGCAAGCTCGCAGGTAGCGACGAAGCTGCCCTCAACGGCATCCTGTTCGTGCTGCAAACAGGTATCCCATTGGAAGACCTGCCCCAATCCCTTGGGTACGGCAGCGGCATGACTTGCTGGCGGCGCTTGGGTGACTGGAATACCGCTGGCGTCTGGGAGCAGTTGCACCAAGCCATGCTGACTCGCTTGCGTGAACATGACCAGATCGACTGGAGCCGGGCCAGCATTGATGGCTCCTCGGTGCCAAGCCCCCGGGGGGCCAGGAAACGGGCCCCAACCCCACGGACAGAGGCAAGCTCGGTTCCAAGCGACACATCGTTGTAGATGCCAGAGGCATTCCCCTAGTGATCTTGGTCAGCGGCGCAGACCGGCACGACTCCAAGATGTTCGAGAGGTGCGTGGACGCGATTCCTGCGATTGCAGGCTTGGGAGGGCGCCCTCGCAAAAGACCATCGAAGCTGCACGCCGACAAGGGCTATGACTACAAGCGTTGCCGTGCGCACCTGAGACAACGGGGCATCGCCAGCCGCATTGACAGGCGAGGCGTTGAGAGTAGCGAGCGACTGGGCAAGCATCGCTGGGTGGTGGAGCGGACACATGGCTGGTTTGCAGGCTTTGGCAAGCTGCGAATCCGCTTTGAAAGGCGACTGGATATCCACGAAGCGCTGCTGAAACTGGCAGCAGCGATCATCTGTACGCTCTTCGTGGATCGGTGGTGTTAGCCGCTCTGAATACCTAGTTGAATCCACATTCTCAAACAGCTTGATCGTCTTCGCAGACAGGTACGTCAAAATTATCTATCAGCTTTTACATTGATAGGAAGTCAATGAAATGCAACAGCGCCTACATTTTTGAAATAATTCAATTTACGTTCTATGTTCGAATACGAATTTCTACCAATTTCAAAGAAAAAAGGGAAGAAATGCATTGTAAAACATATTGGGTAATTTACTTGAAGAGAAATTTTAAATATCTCTTGCTACCGGTTGCTGCCGCAAGTCTGGTGGCCTGCGGTGGGGGCGGAAGCTCTCAGGACTCACCAGTCAGTACCTGTATTGAAAAAGGTGAATATGCTTGTAAGTCCGGTGAAACAGAGCCGCTTTATAGCCTGCAATGGGTCTTGAATTATGCGAAAAGCTATTTTTCAATTAATGCTGAGGCGGATGCTTTTGGCGGTGGTATTGACTTAAATGTAGAGCCCGTGCATCGATTGGGTTACAAGGGGCAAGGCGTTAAGGTTCTGGTGGTGGATGAGGGCGTGGATATAGGAAATGAGGATCTGAAGCCCAATATTGATCGAAGCATGTCCTGGAATTTTAGAACCATGACAGACGATCCTACACCACTTCAAATTGCAAGTGCTGGTGCACATGGTACCAATGTGGCCGGCATCATTGGGGCCGCTCAAAATGGTAAAGGCGTCATGGGAATTTCTCCACTAGTAAAAATCGGTGGTGCCTTGTGGCTTGGTACTGATAATATGAACGAAAACCATGTTGAAGCTCTAGGGGGCGCTTCTTGGTCACAAAAAGCAGATATTATTAATGCCTCTTATGGCGGTGATTTGGGTAGTGCTACATATTCCATTGAATCCAACATGGACCTTGCGGCATTGAGGGCGATGCGGGGTCTGAGAAATGGAAAGGGAATTGTTTATGTAAAGTCCGCAGGAAATTCTTTTGATAGCGATAATTTTGGTTATGACATCCGATGTGGGGATTTGTACGGGTTCTATGACTGTATCAATCCATCAAACGATGTAAGCACACTTGAGCCCACAGCAATTGTCACTGCTGCCTTGAATGCCAAGGGGCAGGCCAGCTCGTATAGCAGCGCTGGCTCTGTGGTCTGGGTCACAGGCATGGGGGGTGAGGGCGGGAATTTGGGGAAGTATGGTGAGATATCCAGTGGGACGATTTCAAGGGGCAGTAGAAGCAAAACGCTGACCCATGATGGCCCCAATGTGTACTCAACCGATGTTCGTGGGTGTGATGCCGGGTATTCCTTCAAGGATGCGTTCACAACTTTTCTGAAAGGAAAGTCAGAACTGAGGCCTGGAATCAAGGACAATGAAAACTGTGATTATTCGTCAATGAATGGCACTTCTGCTGCCGCACCCACTATCAGCGGTGTGGTGGCATTGATGTTGAGCGCCAATCCTGATCTGACCTGGCGTGATGTCAGAGATATTCTGAGGTTGTCTGCCCGAAAGGTGGATATGGGGTATGAGAAAAGAACGCGCAACGATGTTACAGCGAGCTTGAAGCTTCCTTATAACTCTTTATTTGATTTGACAAGAAACTCATTTACTGCGAAGACGGGTTCAAAAGAGTATGTGTTTGATAACTCGACTCAAGTGCCTGTAGAGTTTGGGTGGCAAATGAATGCGGCAGGCGATTATTTTTCGAACTGGTATGGTTTTGGAGTGCCGGATGCATACAAGGCAGTTCAAATAGCGTTGGACTACAAAAAAGACCCCGCCAAGTCCAAGGCGTCTTTGCAAGCTGTTCCGACATTTTCCCAGTTGAAAATAGTTTCCGGGTTTAATTATCAATCCGTTATGAAAATTGCAGAGTTTCAAAGCAAATCATCAACTGTGGATGCATTTCAGGTGCGCCTGACGGGGGAGAATATCTGCCTAGGAAACTTTGGCGTTGTTGTTGAGTCACCCGCAGGAACAAAGTCATATTTAAAAATGCCATTGGATCATTTTGCAACTGATGATTTTAATACATTCAAGAATTTTGGTCTAAGCAGCTATGCTTTTTATGGGGAAAATGCGCAGGGAACATGGAAGATTTATAGTGTGGCATCTAATCCCAGCTTTTTCCCGGATAAAAATGATGGAAATCCTCAATTTTGCTCTGCTGCCCCAGCGACGGGAACGTTTGCCAGCAATGCAAAGCTCTGGGTAGAAGCCAGAGTTATCCCCCAATGATGCAGTGCCATCGCTTATAGATTAAGGAGCTTTTATGTTGATCAAACCCCTGAGATATATGCTGGGTTGTCTTGCTTTGCTGGGAGGGACGATGGCTGGTGCACAGAATTTGTCGTCGATAGCATCTATGCCCGTCGGGCAGGTGTTGAGCCCGGAGCAATTGAGTGCTTTGGGCAAGATGCCGAGCGTTGACATTGATGGCCAAACCTATTTGGTGGTGCCAGTGCAAGCGGGGGGCAGCAGTACGACGCTGATAGACAGCAGCCGACGTCTGGGCCGGACCGACAACCAGGTCAGCATCGTTGAACAGCCGACGGACAAGGTGCGCAGCCAGCTTGCCGGACTGCTGGGCAGGGCGGCGTCTGTCAAATACTATGACCATATGAATATCACACTGGTGCGCTACGCCAGTATTCAGCAGGCGGTACAGGGTTTGGCGGATCTTCGTGCCGCCATGCCGGGCGCTGCGATAGGCTTGCCCGTCAGTTTTAGCCAACGCAAAATTCAGTAGAGCTGCTTTACTTAGATGTACGGTCCCAGGAAGTCATGGTGCATTCTTCAACTCAGAACAGGAGAAAGCACTATGGCAATCCGCCCGCATGGCAGCGCCCGCACGACGCCGCGTATCCGCGCAGAACGCCTGCTAGCCACCGGCTCCCATTGGTCCTTGGCCAAGCTCTATGGCCTCAACCCCAAGACCGTGGCTAAGTGGCGTGCGCGCACATCGGTGCTCGATGAGCCCATGGCTCCTCGGGACAGAGCAAGCCAGCATCTTTCCCAAGAGCAAGAACACTTGGCCATTACGCTGCGCAAGCAAGGGCATCTGTCGCTGGACGATCTCATAGGGCAGCTCCTGGAGACGACGCCCAAGCTCCGCCGCAACGCCTTGCATAGATGCCTGCAGCGTCACGGCATCAGCCGACAGCCTGCAACGCAGGTGCCACGAAGGCACGGAAAGTTTGAAGAAACGACACTGGGCTTCGTGCACATCGACAGCGCCGAAATGAAGATCTCCAGCGGCAGACAGCACATGTTTGTCGCCATAGACCGCGTCACAAAATTCACGCATGTTGCGTTCTTTGACAGGGCCACCAAAACCAACGCAGCGCAGTTCCTTCGGCAGGTGCTTGTGGCCTTCCCGTAACGCATACCTACCGTTGTGACGGACAACGGCATGGCCATCACAGGGCAAGAACGCTTCAGAGGCGGCGTCACAGGCACTGCATCGGTCACATCTTCGAGCGCATCTGCCAGTTCAATGGCATCGAAAAAAAGGCATACCAAGCCGTATCACCCCTGGACCAACGGCATGGTCGAGTGCATGAACCGGACCATCAAGGAATCCACGATCAAGGTGTATGAGTACGAGGGCCTGGAGCAGCTACGGAAGCATGTCCAGGCATTTGTTCACAGCTACAACTTCGGCAAGCACTTGAAGGCGCTCAGGTGGAAGACACCATTCTGGGCTATTTGCAAGGCATGGGAAAAAGATCCAAGCCGCCTTAGACTTCATCCGCACCATCTTCAGGCATTCCTGGACTCTGATGCTTGCAAATTCATAGCTGCATGCGAAGGTATGCATTGGACTTGAGGCGAAATCGGCTCAAAGTTTCCGAGGAATTGCTGCACGAAACCGAAACTGGCCTGTCCAGCTGATCGGTCCATGCCTTGTAGGTACGCAGTGCCATGGTATGCAACTGGTCTATGCGTTGCGGCAGGCGGTCCAGGATCTGGGCCTCGCTCTGAACGGCCGGGCCCCGGGCCTGCCGCAGCTCATCGTGGCCCTCGCCGCACCATTGACGCACGCTGTCTGCGGTCACTTCCAGATGGCCTTGAAACGCCCATTGCCGGCCGTGGACAAAGCCTTTGTTCAGGCAATGCTGTCCGTACATGGTGCGCCTGGCGGCCGTTGGAATGTCGAAAGTGTCGTAATGCCAGTTGAAGATGATGGCTTGCTCGGGCAGGTTCATCAGTTGCTGGGCGCTGGGGGTGATGCGGACTTCGCTCCAGCCGATATTCGCGCAGGGGTTGCGCCAGACGCCTGCGCCCATGGCGCGGGCCAGCATTTGCGCGCCAAAGCAGTGGCCCAGCACGGGGATGTCGTACTGCAGGGCACTTTGCAGCAGGCAGCGCTCTTCATCGATCCAGAGCAACTGCTCGTTGGCGCAATGGTTGCTGCCCAGCACGATGATGCCGCGATAGTCGCGCGCATTGGCCGGGGCCGCGCCTTCGGCACAGGGATCTATCAGCACATGAGCAATGTCTTGCTGGCGCAGATGGTCGAGCAGGATGCCGGGGCCTTGCGATGCTTCATGCTGGAGGATGGCGACAGGCTTCATGGGGGGGGGCGGGCTTGAAGGGCAAGCCGGTTGTTGCGAAGCCTTGAATCTAGAAAATCAGGCGTCAAGCCCTGGTATGGATTGTGGCTGCTGCTATCAAGATTACATAAAGAAAGACAGCTCGGTCCGGCGTCATCCAGGCTTTCCAATTTCCCTCAGCGTGCCATACTGAGCTGCCGCAGCCCGGCTGCGGTGGCCTTTATCACTGCAAAATCATGGCTATGTCACAAAGCAAAAACGGGCTTCAGGCGGCTGGGAATACGGGGCAGGGCAGCAGCCAGTCGGCACTGACATTGGCGGCTTTGGGCGTGGTGTTCGGCGATATCGGCACCAGCCCGCTCTATGCGTTCAAGGAGGCTTTTACCGGCACACATGGGCTGACGGTGGGCCCCGAGAATGTGCTGGCCGCGCTCTCAGCCCTGCTGTGGGCCGTGATCGTCATCGTCGCCATCAAATATGTGTGGGTGGTGCTCAGCCACGATAACGATGGAGAGGGCGGTGTGCTGGCGCTGACGGCGCTGGCCCACCGCGTGATGGGCGATCAGTCGCGCCGCTCGCGCTTTGTGGTCGGGGCCGGCGTGTTTGCGGCTGCACTGTTCTATGGCGATGCCATTATCACGCCGGCGATTTCCGTGCTCTCTGCCGTGGAAGGCATGAGCATTGCCACGCCGGAGTTCGAGCATTTCATCGTACCTATCACGATAGGCATTCTGATCGGATTGTTTTCCATTCAGATGAAGGGCACCAGTGTGGTGGGGAGACTGTTCGGCCCGGTCACCATTGTCTGGTTCCTCTGCATCGCCTGGGCCGGCGTGGCCAGCATTGTGCAGACGCCCATGGTGCTGCAGGCCGTCAACCCGCTGCATGCGCTTCGCTTCGCCGTGCAACACACGGACAAGGCCTTCTTCCTGCTGTCGGCCGTGTTTCTGGCCATGACAGGTGCCGAGGCCCTTTATGCCGATATGGGCCACTTCGGCAGCCGGGCCGTGCGTCTGGGCTGGTATGGGCTGGTGTTCCCGGCTCTGATGCTCAATTACTTCGGCCAGGGCGCGTTGCTGTTGCGCGATGCGACTGCGGCCAGCAATCCCTTCTTTTTACTGGCTTCGCCTTCCTGGTTGCTGATTTTTGTGGTGCTGGCAACGGCTGCCACGGTGATTGCCTCGCAGGCGACCATCTCTGGGGCTTATTCCATGACGTTGCAGGCCAGTCGTCTGGGGTATTTGCCGCGTGTGCGTGTATTGCACACCTCCGATCAGGAGCAGGGGCAGATCTATATCCCCAGCGTGAACTGGTTGATGCTGCTGGCCGTGATCGCGCTGGTGCTGGCCTTCAAGTCCTCGGGGGCATTGGCTGCGGCCTATGGCATTGCCGTGTCGGGCACCATGCTGATCACCACCATGCTGGTGGGCTTTGTGGTCTATCTGGGGCGCAGCCGCGCAAGAGTCGTCACATTGGCAGCGCTGGCCTGTTTTGCGGTGCTGGAGATAGGCTTTTTTGCCTCCAACCTGACCAAGTTGGAGCAGGGCGGCTGGCTGCCGCTGACGCTAGGTGCCATCATCTTCATCGCGCTGACGACCTGGCGCGACGGCACCCAACTGGTGGCCGAACATCGCCGTCGCCTCGATATTCCCATGAGCGATCTGATGAGTTCGCCCATGAGCGGCGTGCCGGTGGTCTCCGGCACTGCGGTCTATCTGACTTCCGATCCCAAGCTGGTGCCGAACGCGCTGTTCCACAATCTCAAGCATTTCAAGGTCATGCACGAGCAGACGGTGTTTCTCCACGTGATCAACGAGAACACACCCTATGTGCATGATGGCGAGCGCCTGCAACTGAAGCCTATGTGCAATGGGGTCTGGGCACTGGACATGCATTTCGGCTTTCGCGAGCAGCCTGATATTCCGGCGGCGCTCCAGCGGCTGACACCGGATGCCGATGGTGAAATACCGAATCTGGACCCCATGTCGACCAGCTTTTTTGTGGCCAGGGTGCAGGTTGTGGATGGGCCCGGCGGTCTCTCTGCCTGGCGTTGTGCACTGTTTGGCTGGATGTCCCGCCAGTCGGCCAGCGCGGCGACTTATTACAAGTTGCCAGCCAACCAGGTGGTCGAGTTGGGCACGCAGGTTGTACTTTGAAGGGCAGGGATGGCAAGCCAGCCAAGCGCTGGCTGCTATCTTTTTAGAAGATTACTCGTCCAAAGCGTCCAGAGCGCGGGCCGAGTAGACCATGGCGGCGCCCGCATTCAGGGCCACGGCTACACCCAGGGCTTCTGCAATTTCTTCCCGGCTGGCACCGGCCGCCTTGGCGGCCTTGGTATGCACGGCGATGCAGCCGTCGCAGCGCGTGGTCACCCCCACGGCAATGGCAATCAGCTCGCGTGTCTTGGCATCGAGATGACCGGTCTTCTTGCCCGCGCCGGACAAGGCCTTGTAGCCCTCCATGGTGCCTGGACTCAACTCGGAAAACTCTCCCAGCCTGCCTGCCAATTCCTTGCGGTATTCGTTCCAGTCCAGCATTGCCAGCTCCTTGTTGAATGAAGCTTTGATTGTGTGCCACTGTCATCGGGCATTCAAGCTGCAAGCGTTTCGTCCGCTGATCAGTAATCATTGGTCGGATGAATCTGCAGGGGTTTTGGAGCTGTATGAAAATACAGGTCTCATGGTCGGTATCCACCCGTCTTTTCGCCGAGCATTTTGTGAGGGTCATCGTGACCGCATCCCAAGCCGCCATTCTTCCGCCGCACCGCTTCTACTATCTGCATAACTTCCAGCGGGCGCTGGATTGGTTGGCGCAGCGCTATGGCGATCTGCTTAGCGAGCAGGAGGCCGATTTCATCGGCGGCTTTGCGCGCTTGCCGCAGAACTCCAGGGCGCTGCTGGTACGCATGCTGATGCGGCGCGGGCCCTGGTTTCGCGCCAGCAAGCTGGCTTACGAGGAGATTCCGGTGACGGTCGATGCCGCAGCGCCCTTGCTGGAGCGTGGCTGGCTCAGTGCCGCCGAGCCCATGGAGGCGGTCGAGCTATTCGGCCTGCACACCAAGCCCGAGCTGCTGCAGATCTTGACTGGCTTTGAGCTGTGCTCTTCCATGCGCAAGGCCGAGATGCTGCAGCTGCTGGCCCAGAGGCAACCCGAGCCCCGGCCTTATGCCGTCTGGCATCCCGAGGCCGTGGAGCCTGTCTGGCGAGTTATGGTGGGCGAGTTGGGAGAGCGTTTGCGGTTGATGTTCTTTGGCAATCTCCACCAGGACTGGTCGGAATTTGTGCTGGCCGACCTCGGTATCTTCCGCTACGAGCCGGTGGCGCTGGATGCCGACTCGCGTGCGTTTCAGCGCCGCGAAGATCTGGACTTCTATCTGGAGATATCGGCCCGGCGTCAGGCTCTCGACGAAGGCGTGGAGCCCGCACAATTGCTGCCTGCGCTTATTGAAAATAATAGCGAGAACCCATGGCTGGACATGCGCAGGGCCAAGGTTTTGATGAAGCTTGGCCAGGTGTGCGAGAGGCTGCATGACTGGCCGCTGGCGGCTCAAGCCTACACGGCCAGCCGCTATGCGGGTGCACGCCACCGTCATATTCGCGTGCTGGAGCGCATGCAGTGCTTTGATCAGGCACTGGCTCTTGCCAGCCAGGCGCAAGCCGCGCCTGAAAGCGAGGAGGAGCGTCAGCGCGTGGCGCGCATGCTGCCGCGTCTGAGTCGTAGCATGGGACTCGGCGCCATGGGGCGCCAGCGAGCTCTGGCCCCGGCCGTGGCGGCCCTGCGCAGCGATGTGCAACTGGACCGACCCGCCCAGCCCATGGCGGTGGAGTACGTGCTGCAATCCTATTGGCATAGTGCCGAAGCGCCCGTGTTCTATGTGGAGAACGCGTTGCTCAACTCTCTATTCGGTCTGCTGTGCTGGCCCGCCATCTTTGCGCCGCTACCAGGGGCGTTTTTTCATCCCTTCCAGAGTGGGCCGGCCGATCTGGGGGCTCCGGACTTTGTGCCGCGCCGCCAGCCGCTGTTTGATGCCTGTCTTGCCGAGCTGGAGGACGGTCGCTATCGGGCCACGATTCGCCGGCGTTTTGCCGACAAGCAAGGGGTGCAGTCTCCGTTTGTGTTCTGGGGCACGTTGAGCCAAGAGCTGCTGGAGCTGGCGCTCGATTGCATGCCTGCCGCCCATCTGCAGATTCTGTTCACACGGCTGCTGCTGGACGTGAAAGCCAACCGCACCGGCTTTCCCGATCTGGTGCGCTTCTGGCCCCGGCGCTCCGGTGCCGATTCACGCTACGAGCTGGTGGAAGTCAAAGCGCCGGGAGACAAGCTGCAGGACAACCAGATTCGCTGGCTGGCCTATTGCACGGAGCAGGGCATTCCCGTGCGCGTATGCCATGTGCAATGGCGTGACGAAGGTAGCACGCCATGAAGCCTGCGCTCTGCGTGGCAGTACGCGCGCTGTGCGAGTTCACGGCGCGGGGCGGCGATCTGAATCTGCGTTTCACGCCCGCGCCAAGTGCCCTGGATGGGATGGAGGGCCATGCCGTGGTGCAGAAACGGCGTAAAGGCATCAGCGGCTACGAGACGGAGCTGGTGCTCGGCGGCCGGTTCGAAGAGCTTCAGGTTCGCGGCCGTGCCGATGGCTTTGATGCCGTCAAGCAGCAACTCGAAGAGATCAAGACGTACCGGGGCCGGCTCGACAGCGTGCGCCCTCATCACAGGGCCCTGCACTGGGCCCAGGCCAGGATCTATGGTCATTTGTTGTGTCAGGAGCGCGGCCTTGAGCGGATCAAGCTGGCGCTGGTTTATTTCCAGATCGGCAGCGCAGAGGAGACCGTGCTGGTGGAAGAGTGTTCTGCCACTGAACTGCAAGCCTTTTTCGAGTTGCAATGTGCCCGCTATCTCGACTGGGCACGCAGCGAGGCCGCCCACAGGCGGGCGCGCGATGCGTCCATGGCGCAGTTGCAGTTTCCTATGCCTGCCTTCAGAGCCGGGCAGCGAGAGCTGGCCGTGGTCGTCTATCGCACGGCCCATGGCAGCGCAGGCGGTCGCTGTCTGATGGCTCAGGCACCGACCGGCATCGGCAAGACTTTGGCCACGATTTTTCCCATGCTCAAGCGCATGGCAGCAGTTATGGCCAAGGGTGCCTCTGAGGCTGATGCAGCCGGCCTGGACAAGCTGTTCTTTCTCACTGCCAAGGGGACGGGACATGGACTGGCGCTGCATGCGCTGGGCCAGCTGCAGCAAGCCTTGCCGGCATCGGCATCGGCATTGGCATCGGCATCGGCATCGGCATCGGCATCGGTTGCGCCACTGCGTGTCCTGGACATGCAGGCGCGCGAAAAGACCTGCGAGCATCCCGACAAGGCCTGCCATGGGGAGTCCTGTCCGTTGGCGCGTGGCTTCTTTGACCGACTGCCTGCGGCCAGGCAACAGGCGCTGCAACTGCCTCTGTGGGATGCACCGACGTTGCGGACTCTGGCCTTGGAGCACTGCATCTGCCCCTATTACCTGTCGCAGGAGTTGGCGCGCTGGGCTGATGTGGTGGTGGCCGACTACCACTATTACTACGACAGTGCCGCCATGCTCTATGCGCTGGCCTCGCAGCAGGACTGGCGCGTGGGCGTGCTGGTGGACGAGGCGCACAATCTGCTGGAGCGCGCACGCAGCATGTACACGGCACCGCTGTCCCAGTTTGATCTGGCGCAGGCCCGCCAAGGCGCGACCGGTGCTGTCAAAAAAGCACTTGATGCACTGCAACGCCAGTGGCAGGCGCTGAACAAGGCCCAGGATCAGGCCAGTTACCAAAGCTACGAGAGCATTCCTGGCGCGCTGCTGGGCACCATTCAGCGGGCCGCAGGCGCAATAGCGGATCAGCTGGCTGAGCAGGAGGTAGTCGGCCATGCGGCCGCAGGGGGGCAGCCTGCGCTTGCCGACCATGCCTTGCTGGATTTTTACTGGGAACTGCTGCACTTTCAGGCGCTGGCCGATCAGTTCGGGCCGCATGCGCTGTTTGATATTCAACTGGCCACGCCGCTGCAGCGTGCGAGCAGAGTGCGTACGCCGGCATCCACACTGTGCATTCGCAATGTGGTGCCCGCGCCGCATTTGGCGGCACGCCATGAGGCGGCACAGGCCACGGTGCTGTTTTCGGGCACGCTGAGTCCACCAAAGTTCTATCGCGATCTGCTGGGCCTGCCTGCGGATACGGCCTGGCTGGATGTTCCGGCGCCGTTTTCGGCCCGGCAGTTGGAGGTGCATATCGCACACCATATCTCGACACGCTGGCGAGATCGCGAGGCATCACTGATTCCCATGGCTGAGCTGATCGCGCAGCAATATGCACGACTGCCTGGCAACTATCTGTGTTTTGTCAGCAGTTTTGACTATCTGCAGCAGGTTGCCGCCACCCTGGAACGCCTGCACCCGCAACTGCCGCTATGGCTGCAGCAGCGCGGCATGGACGAAGCCGGGCGTGCCGAATTCCTGGCCCGCTTCGTCGATGGCGGTCAGGGCCTGGGGCTGGCTGTGCTGGGCGGGGCGTTCTCCGAGGGGGTGGATCTGCCCGGCAGCCGTCTGATAGGTGCTTTTATTGCCACGCTGGGTCTGCCCCAGCTCAATCCTGTCAACGAAGCCATGCAGCGTGCCATGGATCAGGCCATGGGATTGGGGCAGGGCTATGACTACACCTATCTTTACCCGGGCTTGCGCAAGGTGGTGCAGGCAGCTGGCCGGGTTATACGCAGCGAGCACGATCGCGGCGTTGTGCTGCTGATGGACGACCGCTTCGCGCGCGCCGAGGTGCGTGCACTGCTGCCTGCCTGGTGGCAGATCGAGGGCGCGAACGAGGCTTTTGAACGCATGGTTGCCAGAAACGCTCGCTCACATCTCCGTTTGTAATCCTGCTCGAACGGCTTTCGCCTGCCTTGATACTTGGGGCAAAGGAGAAAAAGGCCATGAATTCCCGCGAAACCTACGACTCTCAAACCCACGCTAACGGGCAAGAGGGCAGCCAGGGATGGGATGCAATCGATGGGGCGCTGCAGACGGTTTATGGCGATCAGCAGCCCGCGCATTTCGGCACGCTAATCAAGTTTCGTATGGGGGGAGAAGAGCCGTTGGACGGCGTCAGCGTTTATAGAAGCGAGCAGGGCGCGCCACACTGGCACTATGTCAGCTATGGCTTTAGTGACCTGTATGGCGATCTGGATGACAGCTACGACATCGCTCCAGGCAAGCCCAGTGGCTATGGTTTCGAGTTGAGCTTCAGGCTGCTGCGTGCCGCCAGCGAGCATGAGCCACCTAGTTGGCCTGTTAACTTTTTGCAAAATATTGCTCGATATGTATTTCGCACCGGCAATGTGCTGGCCCCCGGCCACTGGATGACGGCCAACGGCCCTATCAAGGCCGATGCCGACACGTTGCTGACCGAAATGGGTTTTGCGCTGGATCCAGAGCTGCCGGCCATTCATACGCCCTATGGCGACCTGATGTTTCTGCAACTGGTGGGGCTGACCAGTGACGAGTTGCGCGAGGTACGCCGATGGAATGTGCAGGGAGCGCTGCATTCCCTGCAGAGTTACATGCCGCTGTGGATCACCGATCTGGCCCGACCCAGTCTGCATGACTTGCCCGATGTGCAGGCCGCCATCGACGCGGGGGCAGCACGAGAAGGCTCCAAGACGGGTGTGCTCTACAACGATGTGCTTGGCTTCAGTCATCGCAAGCGCCTGCTGCGCAGTCCGCAGACAGTGATACGTCTGGGAAGCCTGGGCGTGCGCGACCTCAAGGCCATGCTGCCGGCTCGCCTGCCCCATGGGCGACCGCTGATTCTGGCGGGCGATGGTTCCACGCTGGAGCTGGTGCCTGCCGGCGACAGTGAAGGCGGGATGCTGGACTGGCATAGCGACCGTGAGCTCAAGCTCAGCCTGACCCAGGCTCAGATGCAGGCCTGGAAGCAGTCCGTCAAGGGGCGCGACGGCGAGTACACCGTGCCAGGGCTCGACGGTCTGGTCTGGCAGGTCAAGAGCAGTGTGGTGACGGATAGCCAGGGGCGCGTGACCGGCAGGTACGAAGAGCGCTAAGTGCCGTGCCATGCATCAAGTAGCTATCAAATTGCTGCATGCGCTTTGGAGATGGACGCATCGGCTGTTCCAACTCGGAAAACAAATAGCTCTTAACGCATGCGCTCGTCGGAGAGTCTGCCCGGCAACTGATCCAGCCCTCTGGCAAACCAGCCTATGCCTTCTGTCTCACGCACATCCAGCTGCGACACATAGGGTTTGATGTCGAGCACGGGCGTGCCATCCAGCATGTCGTTACCGCGGAAATGCAGCCAGCACCTGTCCATGCCGAGCAGCTCGACAATGGACAGACCGATGCGGTTGGGCCTTGCCGGTGCCCTTGTGGCAAACACTCCATGGCTGTTGGTGTCCATGAAGGGAACGACTTCCAGCTTTTCTGTGGCCTCATGCAGGTGCGTGAGCAGGATCAGGAATTAAAACTCCTGCACATCGCGCAAGCCCGCAGCAAAAGGCGAAAAAACCTCGATCCTTCCCTCATGCTGCTGGGCCGCAACGGTCTGTATAGGCATTCCCACGGCATGCTTGAACGGGCTGTGTACGCGGCCTATCGGCTGCAGAACAATAGATTCGTTCATCAGGGCAGCACCGCCAGCACGACCTGAGAAGCCTTGAACAGGGCCGTGGCCGTCTTGCCCACGGCAAGGCCCAGGTTTTCGGTGCTCTCCTGCGTGACCATGGCCACCACCTGCAGACCCTGGGCGTCTATGGTCACTTGAGCATTCACCGCGCCGGGCTTGATTCGGGTCATCTTGCCGTTGAGTTGGTTGCGCGCCGAAAAGCGCACGCCTTCGCAATTCGTCACCACCATCACAGACGGCGCCTTGACCATGGCGATCACCGAACTGCCGGCCTTCAGGCCCAGGCTGACGGCGCTGCCATGCGTGATGGTCGCCACCAGCTCAGCATTGTGTTCGGTACGGATCTGGACTTCATCGGTGACGATGCCGTGACTGATATGGGAGACACTGCCCTTGAACTGGTTGCGTGCGCTGCTTTGCATGAGGGTTTCCTGAAAATACCGGCGGGAAGGAAGCCGGATCTATTCTTATAGCACCCAGTCCTGTGCAGTTAAACGCTGCACAGGCCACGGCTGCTTGGTCCTTGCCCATAATACCGTCTCTGATTTGGGTGCCTGAGGCCAAGAAATGAGTGATCTGAACATCGTGCAATGCACGCACGAACGCCACGCCGCCGCGATTCTGGACATTTTCAACGATGCCATCGTCAACTCCACGGCGCTCTACGACTACCAGCCGCGCACGCCACAAAACATGGTCAGCTGGTTCGAGGCCAAGCGTGCAGGCAGTTTCCCCGTCATCGGCATTGAGGATGAACAAGGGCAGTTGCTGGGCTTTTGCAGCTGGGGAAGTTTTCGCGCCTACCCCGCCTATAAGTACACGGTTGAGCATTCGGTCTATGTCCATCCACTGCACCGGGGCCGAGGTTTGGGGCAGCAACTGATGGAGTTGTTGATTGCCGAGGCCAGGCAGCGTGGAGATGTGCATGTGCTCGTCGGTGCCATCGACGCCGCCAACGCGGGCAGCATTGCACTGCACAAGCGATTGGGCTTCGAGTCCGTGGGGCTGATGCCTCAGGTGGGCTTCAAGTTCGGCCGCTGGCTGGATCTGGCTTTCTACCAGCTCACGCTGCAGACGCCGGAAGACCCTATCGACGGTTGATTTGCAGTCAAATCAGGAGCATCAATCTTTTCGATAAAAGGATTGATGCTTTTGGGGTTTCGGATCTTGGATACATTCTGTGGCAGACCGGTAATGCCTCGCTCTTGCCATCATTCAGTTTGACCGCAGTTGAGATTGGATTTTTTCACTTTTGCTGGAGTGACTGCCATGTGGAAATCGGGTCGTCTGCTGACAAACTTTCGCAAGGAGCTGCTGCTCGCCTGGGCCGTGCTGCGCGACCCGCGCTCGCCCAGGGCGGCCAAGCTGGTCACCGTGCTGGCAGCGCTCTACATCGTCAGCCCCATAGACTTCGTACCTGACACCATTCCCATTCTGGGCTGGCTTGACGATGGTCTGATCGGCTTTTTGCTGCTGCAACTGGCTTTCAGGTTTGTGCCGGCCGGGCTTCTGGCATCACTGCGCGAACGCGTGGGCACCAAAGCTGCTTGAGCAGCTGTCTCTAAACCTTGGCGACCAGCGCTGGTACATCGAGCACTGGTCGTTTTTGGGGGTCATTGCTTGGATGTCAGACGGGTAACCTGGGTCTCCAGTCTTTCAATCTCGCGGCGTGCCTCGTCGCCTTCTGGTATGTTGCGGCCCGAGTCGCGCCACTGTACGGCAGCCTTGAAGCCTTCAGCCTGTGCATAGCGGCGAAACCACATGCCTTCGGGGTTGTGGCGTGTGATGCCATCAAACACCGTGGCCAGCATTTGACCTTGTTCCAGACCCATGGTCAGCATGGTCTGGTTGACCACCAGCTTGTGCATGGCCAAGTGCCCGCGCGGCACGGCGGCAATGCGGTTGGCTATCCTCATGGTGCGGGCCTCCAACTCGGATGCGTCTACGGCTTCGGTGGCCAATCCCCATTCAGCAGCTTGCGCACCGCTGATCACATCGCCTGTGAACATCATCTGCTTGGCGCGCATCGGTCCCAGACGCTGGGTCCACATTGCTGTGGTGGGGCATCCCCATACGCGTGTGGGCATATAGCCGATGCGGGCGTCATTAGCCATGATGAGCAGATCGCAGCACAGTGCAATATCGCTGCCACCAGCCACAGCGGCACCGTGTACCTTGGCAATCGTGGGCTTGCTGCAACGCCACAAGCTCATGAAGTCTTCGGTATTGCGCTTCATGAAAGCATAGTCTTCCATGGGATCCCAAGGCGCTTTTTCCTGCTGGCAGGGGTGCTCAATTTCCTGTTCGGCGGTTTCTGCCAAGTCATAGCCACCGCAGAAGCCCTTGCCCGCACCCTCAACAACGATGACATGGATGTCCGGATTGTCCTGAGCCCACTCCACGGCCTTGCGAATCTCGCGCGGCGTCTGGTTATTGATCGCATTCAGGCGCTCGGGGCGATTGAGTAGTAGCCGTGCAATGCGTGGATTGTGGGCGTCTGTGGTGACCGATAAAGTGCTGTAGCCGGGCATGGATAGTCTCCTGATTGAAATGTGAGAAATTCAATCAACTATGAGCAATTAATTGATAAATAACTGTTTTTGACAGTCAGTGTTGACTCTATGTGCATTTGTTTTTACAGTCAACATAGACTGTCAGTTTGGGGGCGAGTATGTCTATTAACCTCAAGGCGGCTGAGAGCAGCACCTTGCGTGAACAGCAGAAACAGGCGACACGTGCGCGCATTTTGAACAGCGCCATGACCTGCCTGATGGATCTGGGCGTTGCGCGTACCACTACGCTGGAAGTGCAGCGCCGGGCGGCAGTCAGCCGCGGTGCATTGCTGCACCACTTTCCTACGCATGCAGAGCTGCTTTGCGCAGTCGTCGATGCCATCGTGGTGCGCAACGAAGAGGCAGTCCTCAAGCATCTGCGCCGCAAAGCAAGACGTAGTGACCCTGTCGAGCATGCGATTCACACACTGGTCGATAGCATGAGAGAGCCTTCATTTCTGGCCGAGCTGGAGCTGTGGGTGGTGGCACGTACCGATACCGAGCTGCGCGAAGCCCTGGTCGCTGCAGAGCGCAAAGCCTTGCGTGACAGGATGCGTGTACTTGATGAAATCTTCGCTCCATTGAGTGCCTTTCCGGCCTACGAGTTGGTAGTCAGCACCAGCGCTGAATTTGTGCGCGGTCTGGCTGTCTCCGGCATTTTGCGCAGCAACCCTCAGTCGGTGAAGGCGCTGACTCAGCAATGGATATGGGCAGTGAGGCAACTGCTGCCACTGAAGCCGCCTAGTCAATGATTTTTTCTCATCACACACGGAGGAGACTTAGATGCCCCAGCTATCGAGCCCGCTGAACTGGTCCTACTGGCCTGCAGACACTTCGCGTGAGGTGCTTAACATCACCGAAGGGCAGGCGCTGCGTGAAGCGACCTTGCAGGCGCCTGAACGATGGGCGCTAGTAGAGAAAATGCCTGCCGGTTGGACGTCGCTGACCGGCGTTGCCGAGACCGATAGACGCTGGACTTATGCGCAGTTGCTGGACGACGCCACGGCCTGTGCACATTGGCTGCTGCGGCGATACAAGCCTGGGCAGCGCATCTGCCTGTGGGCACCGAATGTGCCGGAATGGGTGATTTTGCAATACGGTGCATCACTGGCCGGTATGGTGTTGGTCACCGCCAACCCGGCGCTGCGCGCACAGGAGCTGCAATATGTGCTGCGCCAGTCTCGCTCATGTGCCTTGTTCCATATCGACTGGTTTCGTGGCAGCGATATGGCGGGTATGGCCAAAGCGACAGCTGAAGGGGGGGCGGGTGTGGTCGATGTTATAAGCCTCAGCGGCTGGCTAGATGAGGTGCAACAGTTCCCGCGAGAAGGCTGCCTGCCCGAGGTGGATCCGCGCAGTCCTGCGCAAATCCAGTACACCTCGGGAACCACGGGCGAGCCCAAGGGCGCATTGTTGCATCGTAGGGGTTTGGTCACCAATGCATGTTTCGTCGCCGCACGTGCGCAGCAGCATGAGGATGTGTATGTCAGCCCCATGCCACTGTTCCACACGGCAGGCTCGGTGATGAGTGTTCTTGGCTGTGTCACTACCTTGTCCACTCTGGTGCTGATCGTGGCTTTCGATCCAGACCTAGTTCTGCAGGCCATCGAGGACGAACGCGGCACACGCTTTGGCGGCGTGCCCACTATGCTGCTCGCTTTGTTGGAGCAGTGCAAGGCCAAAGACTATGACCTATCCAGCCTCCAGTTGGCCATGTCCGGCGGGGCTCCTATACCGGTGGCGCTGACCGAGCGCGTGCGTGCCGAGCTGGGTTGTGACTTAGTCACCGTCTATGGTCAGACCGAACTCAGTCCCATTGTTTGCCAGACTGCACCCGATGACAGTGCTGCAGACAAGGCCAGGACTGCAGGCCAGCCGCTATGGCAGGTCGAGGTTCGTATCGCAGGGCCGCACGGCGAAGTCTTGCCTGTGGGTGAAGAAGGTGAGATTCAGGCGCGCGGCTATCAAGTCATGCTGGAATACTTCAAGCAGCCAGAAGTCACGGCTCAGACCTTGCTTAGCGATGGCTGGTTGCGCACGGGTGACCTGGGCATCATGGACGAACGCGGCTATTGCCGCGTCACCGGCAGGCTCAAGGACATGATTATTCGTGGCGGTGAGAATATCTACCCTGTGCAGGTAGAAGGCGTGTTGATGAAGCACCCGGCCGTGGCCGATGTTGCGGTGTTTGGCATGGCCGACGAGCACTGGGGTGAACAGGTGGCAGCTGCGATCCGCTTCAAATCTGGAGTGGATGTTTGTCCGGCCGAGGAACTGAGACAGTTCTGCCGCCAACATATCGCGCCCCACAAAACGCCAGAGCATTGGTTTATCTGCGAGGCTTTTCCGTTGACGGGTTCGGGAAAGGTGCAGAAATTTCGTCTCAAGGAGCTTGCGCGCCATCAGCAATTGAGCACATTGCCTAGACAATGACTCTTTGAAAACCATGGCTGCCAGCGCTTGTCTGCCAATGGCTGGCGCTGCAGGAAGCGATCAAGGTGCGGGTGCCACAGCCTTCGCACCTGCCGTGGGCTTACTGTGCGTTGATACTCCCGCCTGTCAAACTATGGGGCAAGACTTGGCGCACTGTACGTACGCCGAAAATTGCCAGCCATTAAGATAATACATGGGTCATGAATACGGGCCTACGGCTTGTAGTCAACAGCTACTGCCAAGGCAGTCCCTGATAGGTTTGACAAAGGACTGATGCCATGAATGCCGCTGAGCCAATACCATGAGCTTCAAAAGTACTTCGGCGGCCTGCTTTTTGGGCTTGGATGGCTATGCAGGGTGAGGCCTTGGAAGAGGATGTCTAATTCGAAGAGTAGCCTTAGATTCCCAGAGCCTGAAAAGGCTTGGAGGGCTTGAATTCTGTGGTGGCATTGCCGCAATAGGTATGGCTCTGGTCGGCCCCCGGGTCCAGCTTCATGACCTTACCGGTTTGCGCATCGAAATCCAGTGCCTTGAGATCGACCCAGATGGTATTGGGTGTAAGAGCCGACTCGCAGAAGTACAGCTTGAGCTGGTGGTCAAACACCGTACGCCAGCGCGTGGACGAGATACTGGGCTGATCGGGCGTGCTGATGCCGTGGGGCACCAAGACATTGCGGATCACACTAGCCAGTGCCTTGTTGGGATTGGGGTCCTCGGGAATGGCGTTCAAATAGAACGATGCCCGAGCAGAGCGATCGGCCGCGCGGTTGGTGCCGGTAGCTGTGGAGCGCCAGTTGCTGATCGAAGGTAGGGGAGTTGGTCATCACCTGGCACTTGCGGTCATGGTGAATGACTTGCTTGCCCCGGATGTATTCGACGATGGCGCTGTCGCCGCTGGCGTCCGACATGGAAAGATGCAAGGTGGTCAGGCGGCTTTCCCCGTGCACATTGTCCGAGACAATGGGGAAGGGCTCCTGCTCCAGCGCGGCCACTGCCTCCTTTACGCTGGCACAGTTGTCCAGCACATATTGCGCCCAGGCGGCAATCGTCAGCCCGGGTTTGCTCTTGGCATTAAAGCTCGGGTACTGGGACTCCACCAGCTACAGTAGATTGGCGTTGAGACCGGCTTCATTGATGCCGTCCGTGGTCGAGATGTCATCGCCCAAAGTGATAACGCTGCCGTATTTGGACTTCCAGCGCAGCGTGTTCTGGCCGGTCTGACCATTGCATTCCATGCCGCGCGGCAGCACCCAGAGATTGCTGACAATGTCGCTTTTCCAGTCTATGGAGCGGGCCGTCATGACCTGACCGTTGACACCGTGAAAGACCAGGCGGGTGCAGGCTCAGGCGCTGGTGGTAGCGGCCATAGCTGAAGCGGCCATCAGCAGGACGGCCAGTTGGGGGGGATGCGCGGCATTCTGGTCAAATCTACTCCTTGATCCGTAAGCATGATTGAAGACTGGCGTGACTGCTGCCGTGATTGAGCATGACAAGGGCCTTGTCTGGCTGCTGGCAGTCCCATGCGCATAGCCTAACCTACCAGGGAGGCCTGGAGGCAAGCCGCATCTCGCCCCGTCCCTATGCCGCGCATCGTAGAAACGGCTGGCATACTGGCACCATGATGGCAAAGCCCATAATTTCTCTGGTGTTGCTGGCGCTGACCGCTCTGGCGGGCTGTGATTCGGACGCTCCCCCAGCACCTCTGAGCAAGCAGGCGCAGGCCACGCGTGATGCGGCGCCGGAGCAGGTCTTCAAAGGTGTGCTGGCAGGCCAGCCGGTATTCCTCTTGGTCCACGACTGCGAGGTCTTTCTCGTGGAGCCCCTGGAAAAGGGGGAAGTCCACTGGGAAAAAGTACTTGCTCCCGAGCCCTACCCGTTCTTCACCTCCTGTCAGCGTCAGTCCATCCGTTACGAAGCAGGCGTGCTTCAGGTCACACTGGGACGAATGGCCTTTGGCGCGGGCGGCTGCTGTGCCACGGGAGGCGACTACCGCTCCACGGATGGCCGAAACTGGAAAAAGACCTCCTGAAGCCCTGAAGTCGAAACCAGGGGCGCCAGGTAACTGTCCGCAGGTTGGAGCGCTGCGGGCCGACTCCTGCGATCAGAGCGCTGTCAATGTCCATCTCCCAGAGGCAAAGCTGAGATGGTGCGTCAACTCCAGAGCCTGGAGCAGCATCGCGTCGTGGGAGACGATGAGTAGCGTGCCCGAGTATTGGCGCAACATGCTCTCCAGCGCCTGTAGGGACGGCAGATCCAGGTGGTTGTCGGGCTCGTCCAGCAGCAGTAATTGAGCAGGTTCGTCGCGGTAGAGCGCACAGGCCATGGCGGCCTTGAGGCGTTCGCCCCCGCTGAGCTGCCCGGTGGGCTGGTCGATATGGCGCGAGTCCAGTCCGATCTGTGCCAGGCGCATGCGTTGCAGCGACTCGGGCGTGCTCGGACTCTCGGTCAGCAACTGGCTCAGTACCGACGATGAAGGTTGCAGCAAGCTCTGGTGCTGGTCGAGCACGGCATGTGTCGCATTCAGCTTGCATTCACCCGCCAGCGGCTGCAATTGAGCGGCCAGCAGTTGCAGCAGTGTGGACTTGCCGCAGCCATTGGGCCCGGTGATGGCCATGCGTTGACCGGCACGCAGCTCAAGGCTCAAGGACGAGTGCGCTGCCACATGAGGCAGTTGCACCTCGCGCAGCTCGGCCACTATGCGATCTCCGCTGCTCGTGAGCCCTTGCGGCAGATGCCAGTGAATGCTCTCGGCCTGCCAGTCCACTTGGCGCTGCAGTGCCTGGGCGGCCTCGCGCACGCTTTGGTTCAGGGCTTCGCGCGCTGTGGCCTGCTGGGTCGCCAGCTTGCCGCCCGAACTCTGTGCGCGCTCCTTGCTCGCGTCCAGCAGAATCTTGGCCTGATTGCCGTTCTTTCCCAGCTTTTCACCGCGTGCCTGCCTGCGACTCTGGCGTTCCTGCTGCGTGCGCAAGGCTTGCTCGGCGCGGCTGCGTTCCAGCTTGAGGCGGGCCAGCTCGTCTTGTGCATTCTGGCTTTTCTGGCGTTGGACTTCTCTGTAGAAAGAGTAGTTTCCGCCGTAGATGGTGATTGCGCTGGAGGTCAGCTCCGCAACAGAGTCCATAGCCTCCAGCAAGACTCTGTCATGGCTGATCAGCAGCAGACCGCTGCGCCATTGCTGCAGTTGCTGCGCCAGGGCAGAGCGGCTGGCAGCGTCCAGATGATTGCTGGGCTCGTCCAGAATCAGAAAGTCGGCCTGGGACAGTTGTGCACCCAGCAGCGCCACGCGCATGGCCTGGCCGCCGCTGAGCTGGCTGGCAGGTGTTTGCGGTGCCAGCTGAGGCAGGCCGATCCGTTCAAGCTGCATCTGAAACTGCTGACGTATGTCCCAGCGCTCGGCTAGCAGTTCGTAGTCGCTGGCTTCGCAGCTGCCTTGTTCGATGCGCTCCAGTGCCAGCAGCGTGTCGCCCAGGCCTGCAAGTGCAGCAAGGTTCAGTCCCGGACGCGATGCCAGCGGGTTTTGCGGCAGATAGTGAATGCGGCCCGCTCGTGTCACGCTGCCGCCGCCAGGAGACAACTCTCCAGCCAGGATGCGGGCCAGCACGGTTTTTCCGACGCCATTGCGGCCCACCAGCGCCGTGCGCTGTGAGCCGAAGCTGCAGCAAAGATTGGAAAAGAGCGGCCACCCATTGGGCAGCGTGTAGGTGACGCCATTCAGCGTCAGGCGAGCTTCTGTCATAGAACCATGCGATGGGTTGATGCCTAACATCCCCAGGCTGCACATATGGGCGGCAGCGATTGGGAGGAGGGGAGGTGGCCGTCAATCAGACGGCGGCATCAATGGCGCATGGGTGAAGTGCCTCGGTGGAAAGTTGAAGTGGTCTATTTTAGGCTGTGCGGCGCTGAGGTCAAGAAAGGCGTGGCGTGGATACCGCTGCCTGATTGCCGAACTTCGCCAGCACCGCCAGCACGCTGGCGACCGCAGGGTTCAGCGTCGGCAATTGGCGATGGGCGATGGCCATGGGGCGCATCAAGGTGGGTGACAGATGCCGTATTTGCACACTGCTCTGTTGTTGCTGCTCTTCCATGGCCTCCAGCGGCAGCAGAGCTGCAGCCTGACCAGCGGCAGCCAAGCTTTTGAGCGCCTCGGTATAGGTCAGAGCAATGAATGGGCGAGGACTCAGGCCTGCCTGGCCGAACCAGCCGGCAATCAGGCCGTGCATCTGCGTGGCGGAAGCAAAGCAGGCCCAGGGGCGGCTTGCCAGCCATTCGGGGCTGACCCGTTCGGGGACCTCCCAGGCTGCGGGTAACAGGGCCACCATAGGGTCGTTACGCCAGGGCGTGAGCATGATCTCGGCCGTCTCCGCCTGCGGGCTGGCGACCAGGCCGATATCGAGCGTTCCGGCCTTGAGGCGCTGCATGGAGTCGGCCGAGCCCACAGCCTCCAGCTTGATGTCAATGCCCGGGTTGTGACGACTCAGGGCGTCGAGCATCAGCGGAAACAGCCGGATATTGACTCCGGCCGATACACCCACCTTGACCAGGCCGGCGCGGCCGCTGGCGTGACGCTGCACCTGATCGATCAGGTCGTCGCCGGCCTCGAGCAGCTTGCGTCCTTTCTGGACCAACACTTGGCCGGCCGATGTCAGCTCTGCCTGGCGCCTGCCGCGCAGCAACAGCGTGGCGTTCATGCGAGCCTCCAGCTCCTTGATGTGCAGGCTGACCGTGGGTGGTGCCAGATGCAGCGCCTGGGCTGCCGCGGCAAAGGTGCCGAGATCGGCGATGGCAATTAGGGTCTGCAGTTGATCGAGATTCAGGTTTCGCATGGACTTTGAATCAGATTTTCTGAATTGAATGGTCAGATCATTCAACTTTACAGATGTTTGGCCGCCAAAGACCATTGGCTGACCATGAAAAATCATCGAATTGAAGACCGCAGCGCGGGATATGACGCATTGGATGACGGAGCTGTAGCCGCGTCCACTCACAGGCTTGAAGCGGCAGGGCCTGGGCAGGCTCGCGCATGGCGCTGGCTGGCACAAGTCCGGAATTGGCTGGAGCGCGCCGAGGCGCGAGTAGGGGCGGGCTTCAGAGTGCCACCCAATGGCGGGTGAGGAGGAGGCAGACATTCTCGGGGATCGATTGCTTCTGGATGCTGCGCGGCATGCTTCTCACGCGATCTCAGCTTCTGCATATCGGTTGTTTTTCAGCACCAGGCCAGCGCTATATTTGTGGACCGATGTTTTTGCAGAGTCCTTGATAGCTTATGTTGCTGAAGCAAATTGAATCCGTCGTGCTGTTTGTGCAAGATATTGATGCCGCTTCTATCTGGTATGCCGAGTTGTTTCAGACCGAGGTGCAATATGAGAATCATCACTACGCTTTTATCAGGACACCAGGATGCCTGATTGGTTTCCATCCGCAGGACTGTAAGTCTCCAGGTGGAGTCGGCGGGGCGACAGTCTATTGGGAGGTGGCTGATCTGCAGGAGGCGATATGGGAACTTGAACAAAGAGGGGCCGTTTTGTACCGAGGTCCTATTGTCACAAGCCTTGGTGCGGTTGCGGCAATGCTGCTTGACCCCTTTGGCTGCACCATAGGTCTGAATCAGTCACACCCTCATTCCGCGCAAGCAGTCCAGACACTGCCAAGCGTTAGCTAGCAGCTGGAGCCGATGCTTGGCGAATGAGCCATCAAGTCAATGTCGAGCCATGCATCGATTTGAAGCCTTTCACGAGACTTCTGGATACCAGGATCAAATGTCAGAATCCCGATGTTATTGACTTATGCATCAAGGGGGATCAATGCGTGCACTGGCAGAACTTTTGGAGCGCGACGAGCCGGCCTTGTCGCTGATACAAGCCTGGGCTCAGGACGCGAGCGTTCCTGTCGAATGTCTTCCTCCCTCGGCCCAGAGAGACTCCGTATTGCTTGCATTGCAGGTCACGACACGCTCGCCGCTGGGTGCCATAGCCCATGGAACCGGTGGAGTTCTCATTGACGGGGGATGGCTCAGAATGCTGGGCTCGGGGCATCCCATGCTCACGCGCGATCTCGCGGCGTGGAATCGCGCGCGCAGCAGCGGATTTTTGCTGATTGCCGACGATGCCGTAGGTGGATTCTTCGCCATCAATGGCGGGGCACTTGGCGAGGATCTGGGGGCTATCCATTATCTAGCGCCAGACACCTGGGCCTGGGAATCGCTGGAGATGAGGCATACGGCGTTTGTGCAATGGGCTTTCACGGGGGGGCTGCGCGACTTCTATCGTGATTTGCGTTGGGAAGGCTGGGAAACCGAGGTGGCCGGCATGGGCAATGATGCTTGCATGAGCTTCTATCCTTTTCTCTTCACGGAGCAGGGCTCCATACATTCGAGTGCGCGCAGACCGGTACCGGCGGCAGAACACTATGCATTCATGAGCAAGAGTGGATAGAAAGAGCCTGCCTGAGCCAAGACAAAGGATGAGGTATCAGGTGGCTGCGCCGCTTTCACCGCCTGCGTGCGACCGGCTCAAGCGGGTATCAGCGCTTTTTTCGCGTCGCAATCTCATGGCGTGCTGTCGCCATTTCAACCAATTGGGCAATCGTGTTGATATTTCTGGCAGTACCTTGGGCAGCTGCTGGAATCTTGAGCTTGGAACTGCCCATTCCCGCACCATAAGCCACATAGATCTCGCGCCGTCCCAACTGCAGTTGTTCGTCCTTGCGACCCTTGATCTGGGTCAGCGTGTCTGCAGGTGGTTCTTCATCGAGAAAGATGGCAACAGTGCGGTTGCCCGGGGATTCGGGAAAGGGGTTGTTGGCCAGCACCTCCGTCATCTCCCGGGCCGTGCGCACGATGACATCCACGGGCTTACCTGCATAACTGGCCAGGCGTCGCTCCAATGCCGACTTGAGCTGCTGCTCAGTGCAATCTGCATCCAGCACCACATTGCCGCTGGCAATATAGGTCTGTACCTGCGCAAACCCTTCGGCCTTGCACATGGACTTCAACTCCGCCATGGGGAGTTTGCTGGTTCCGCCAACATTGACGGCCCGCAGCAGGGCAACATAGATGGGCATGACGGATAAATGGGCTGGATCTCGAAGGGGCAGGCGGAGAAATCCCGCACGATGCGACAGAGCGCCAAGGTGCAAAAGAGAATGCTAGCGTATCGCAGCAGCCCGCGAGATTGGGGCTGCCTGGATAGAGCGGATTCAGGAGGACTTGCAGTCCACAATGGATCAGGCTGAGGGGTTGCAGAGGCATGGTTTAAAGCGCAGCCAGCACTCTTCAGTGCTTGTATGGATTTGCCCTTCCATGAGACAGAAATTCCACAGCTGCGTCAACTGGGCTTGCCTTGGACCAAAGCTCTAGTCATTGCACGGATTGCTGCTGCATTTCACAGAATTCGCCCAGGCTCATGCTGCCCTTGTGCCGCCCGTGGGGATTGGCTTGAGCGCTCGTCAGTTCGGATAGAAGCTTGCCGTTTGCCTGGACTCAATTGCCTGCCCGAGACCGGCGCCAGAAACGGCCTGCTCGGTAGACGGTGCAGGACTGCCTTGTGCCGAAGCATCCGGGCCGTAGTTGTTGCGGCGCTCTTCTACTGTCATGGATTGCGGGCATTTCGAGCCCGTGATCTCCAGTGCTACGCGAGCGGCGGGATCCATGCAGTCCATTGCCAGAGAGGCGGCCTTCATGCCCTTGTTCCAGAGCTCACGGCTCATTTTCAGGCGCTTGCAATGATCGTCCGTCCAGGTGGTGCCGAAGCTCACGCCAAAGCCAGGGCCGTTGGCACTGCCGCTGCTGCTGCCCATGCAGGTGTCATTGCTGGTCGTGAGGTTGGGGCCGTTCACACTGGGAACGTTCTTCATGGTGTAAGTACCTGTGTACTCCACAATGTTCTTGGATGTGCCGGACACCGTATTGTTCAGGTTCTGCGTGGTTGTTCCGCTTGTTGTTATTTTTTGGTCGGAAGTTGAGGTGGATCTGCTGTCCATCGTGGATGCAGATCGACTTTCCGTCGGGGCAACGACCGGATTGACAATGGTGATGGACTGATTCTGTTGTGCTCCCACGGACGAGGAGTTGGAGAGGCTTTGTGCACTGCTGTCGGCGTTCTGCGCAAAGCTGCACAAAGGGACACAAAGGCTTAGCAAGGCTATTGAGGCTTTCATGCTGTTTCTCCTTTGTCCCCGAGTCTTGACTTGGGAGGCCTCAACTCGGGGGGCAATACAACTGAGTTCGCGGACCTTCTCTAGTTGGCAGCCGAGTTCGCCCATCCGTAAGCATTGCCCGAAGTTCCGCCTCCATTGGAGCCTCCGAAGGCTGTACCCAGGCTGAACCCGGTAGTTGTCGCGTTGCCAATAGAGGAGGCGCCAGAGTTATTGCTGGTCGAGGTTCCTCCAGGACCCGAGATCGCCTGCGAGTTCGCGCCAAAGTAGGAGTTGGTATGGGCCGCGCTGTTCACCACCGCAATGCCATTGCCGATGGACGCAGTTCCTGCCATATTGTTGGTGCTCGAGTTTGCGTAGCCTCCGGCGCCACCGCTGACCAACTTGCCGGGAGCGTGGCCGAGGTAATTGCTACCTACATCCGAATGTGCGTTGGCGTTGGTGACTCCGTAGCCGCCAGCAACGCCTCCCCCGCTGGTCGCAGCAAGACTGGTGACAGTTCCTGTGGTGGATGCGCTTCCGCCGACATTCGATTGGCCCGAGGCCACAGGCCCCCAGGAACCGGTTGTACCGGTGCTGGTTCCAAAGCCGCTTGCGTGAGCGCTGGCCGTCGCACTATTGAAGCTCACAGCGCTGCCGGTGCCGGAGCTTGCAACCGAGGAATAGGTTCCCGAGGATGCATTGGTCCCCGTGTTGGTTGCAGCAGATGCCACACCAGCCAAGGCAGCAACCGCCATGACAATCAAAGACTTTTTCATGATCATTCCTTTGAACAGCGAGTTCTCAGACCACCGGGATGAATTCAGGCGAAAGATCATTTGCCATTGCACAGTGATCAATGCCAACCGAAGTTGCGTTTTGGCTTCGCAGGTGTCTGGTTTGTTCCAAAACGTTCATTCGGTTAATGGCAGTTTCAATAAGCCGGATGAAAACAGAAATACCTTGTTTGGGCACGAAATAGGATTTCGCTTATCTGCTGCTATTTGTGCAATTTATTGAAATTTATAACTTCATTGCTATCAACAATGAAGCGAAATCAGATAATTTAGATATTGTTTTTAAGTGTAATTTTCAAAACAATATAATCATCTATATTCTGATGCTTGTATGCGGAAAATTTTCCGGAGAAGAAAAAACCTTGTTTTCTTTGATTTTAAATACCAATATTGAGTGGTTTTTAATTGTAAAGAATGTACTTTCCTATTTGATTGAATAGTGTTTCATGAATTTATTGCCATTTTTCGAGCTTTCATAGAAGCTGAAAGACGGTCATCCGGGAATGGGGCTTGCGGTTTGCCATGTCCAATGTTGCGGTAAACCAAATCCCTAATCCGGCCTCGATTTTTGCTGCAAGCCAATGGGCAGCAATGCGGTTGCTCCTCGGCAGGCTCAAGATATCGCAGCGGGTTGTTGGCAGTCGTTTCAAGGCCATCCCTGGTAGATGCGAGCGACGGGATTTTCCGTCCCGATCGCCCGCCAGAGCTTCAGGCCCTTATCAAGCTTTTCTCACTCTCACTGGTAACCCTTGCCTGACCACTGCCCCTGATACCCAGTCAATCCATACATTGTCCTTTTCAGGTCGGGTCGGATCGGTAAAGCCCAGAGCATTGAGGTTCACGCCATTGCCGTGCTGCGGGTTGGCATGGGTGGGCTGGCCGTCGACCTTGTGGGACACGGTGCCTAGTTGCTTGTGACCGTAGCCATGCTCAATGGCGATCGCACCGGGCGCGATACCAGCGCGTACCAAGGCCACGCCTTGGAGTTTACCGCCGGGGGTGCTGAGTACGATGTGGTCGCCATTGGCGATGCCCAGCTTTGCCGCGTCGGCCTTGTTGATGCTCACAGGATTGTGCGGGTGCACCTGGCGCAGCCGTGAGGCGGCGATGGACATGCTGCTCATCAAGTTGGACTTGTAGCTGGTCATGGTCAGCGGCCAGTCTTGCTCGGAAAACACTTGGCGCATGTCCGAGCCATCGGCCAGGCGCGTAGGGTACCAGGTGGGGCAGCCGCTGTAGCGCTCGCCCGTCATGGAGTGGCGCATTTTGGAGAGGGCTTCGTTCCAGAAGGTGACGGGGAACTTGGCTTGCAGCTTGAGCTGGTCGCCCTTCCACGCGTCGTCCTGGCGGTCAAAGCGGCCGCCACGGCTCATGACCATGGCGACGCGGCGCACTTCTTCGGGTTTGACGCGGGTTTCGACCGAGGGCATCCACTTTTTCAGGCCCGTGATCTCGATGTCGTCATCGCTGGCTTCAGGCACGGGCTTGCCCGCCTGGTAGGCGATATTGCACATGCCACGCAGGTAGAAGTCTTCGGCGTTTTCCAAATCCAGCGGCTCGCCATCCTTGGTGGACATGGCGTTTTTGCCAAAACCGGGCAGGCCCAGCTGCTTGGCCACGGCAAAGATAAAGGTCTCGAAGCTGATGGGTTGGCCATCGGCCGTTTTGGCGGTGGCGGCTTCCACGGTGGGCCAGCGCACAGTGCTGCTCTTGGCCACCACATCGGCCCAGGGCGCGCCAATGCCCCAGCTCTCATAGGTGACAGTGTCGGGCACGATGTAGTCGGCCAGGGCAGAGGTCTCGTTGATGAAGGGGTCGACCGAGACGAAAAGCGGCAGCTTTTTCACATCCTTGACGGCATCGGCCAGCGTGTTCTCAAACCCGCACATGGCGTAGATGGGGTTGCTCATGTGGTTGATCCACGCCTTGACCGGGTAGGGGTAGCCCAGCATGCCGGCGGCCAGCATTTCGCTGCTAAGGCCTCCGGGCGCGGGGTACCAGGGCGCTTTGGCGGGGTAGGGGTTCTGGCCCGCTTCCTTTTTGCGCTGGAATTCGCTGGTCTTCTCGTAGGGGAACTTAGTGCGCGACAGGGCCACGCCCTTGGGTTTAACAGCCCCTTCAAACTGCGCAAAGTTGTAGCGCGGGCCGGGGCCAAAGGGGCCGAACGGGCCAGCGTCCATGACCCAGCCGCCGCGCACGTTGAGGTTGCCGATCAGGTTGTTGAGCATGGCGATGGCGTAGGCGGTGTAAAAGCCCGAGCCATTCATCGTCCCGCCATGCGAGTTGGCCACGGCCTGCTTGCCGTGGCTGGTGAATTCGCGTGCCAGGTCTTCGATTTCCTTGACGGGTACGTTGCACAGGGCGGCGTATTCCTCCAGCGTCTTTTTGTGCGCCTCGGCGCGCAGTTTGACGAATGCGGTGCAAACCTGAATGGGGGCGGACTCTTCGGTAGCGTCAGCGGCCTTGATAGGTGTGAACTCGCGCTCCACGATCAGCTCGGCAGGTGTGGTCACGGTGTGGGCGGCGTGCGTTCCATCGGCCAGTTGCACCACATACACGTCTTCGGCGGGAGTGTTCTCGTCCACGGGCTCGGGCATGGGCAGACCGATATCGGCACCGCGCAGGAACTGGCCAAAGCGCGGGTGCTTGGGCTCGTTGATCAGTAAATGGGTAGCGTTGCTCCACGATGCCTCGCCCACGGCGGCCATGGCGGCGGGGCCGGGCTGGGCAAGGAACTGCTTGTCGTAGCGCTCGTTGTCGATGATCCAGCGGATCAGGCCCATGGCCAGCGCCAAGTCGCTGCCGGGCTTCACGGGCAGCCAGCGGTTGTTGTTGCCCGCGGCCACGCTGGAAGAGGTGGGCAGCATGGGCGAGACGACGACGTATCGGTAGGTGTTCTCGCCACGCGATCGGGCCTCGGCCAACTCGCGGCCCACGCGTTGGAAAGGGTTGCCCGATTGCGCGGGTGAGGTGCCGATAAACAGGCCAAAGCGTGAGTTCTTCCAGTCGGGTTTGCCGTGGGGCATGCCTGCGATGTCGCCCAGGGCTGCACCTGTGCCAACGCGGTAAGTCTGGCCGCAGTAAGAGCCGTGGTTGGACACATTGATGGTGCCGAACGACTGTTTGGCAAAGCGGTTGACCAGCGGTGTGCGGCCTTCGTTGGCGGCCTCGGTCAGCAGCAACTGGTTGGATTTGGGGCCGTATTCGGGATTGGCTTCGTCGATAAGCGTCTTCACATCGCGGATGGCACGCAGGCCGTCAACATGGCCTTCGCCAAACAGGTTGCCGCCTTCGCAGATTTCCTGAACCAGCTCTTCGAGCGTCATGGTCTTCCACTGGCCCGAGCCGCGCGGGCCGACGCGCTTGAGCGGCTTGAGTACGCGGTGCGGAGCTTTCTGGTGCTCCAGCATGGCCGAGCCGCGTGCGCAACTGGTGGCGCGGCCTTCCAGGCCGTTGTCGCCGCCCAGCATGGCGTAGACCTCGCGCACTGGCGTTTCCATGGGCGCGGGGTTGGTGGTGGCCAGCGGGTGGTAGGGGTTTCCGGCGATACGGATGATCTGGTTGTGATCGGCATCGACGCGCACGCGCACGCCGCACTGCGTCCAGCAGCCCAGACACGAGGAGGGGCTGACCACCTGACCGGGCTGGGTCGTCAGCTTGCCGCTGATGGGGTCGATACGGAATTCGGGCGTCAGAGAGTTGCCGCGCGTGGCGCTTTGGGTGGTTTTTCCCGAGGTGCCGGTGATCAGCCCCTTGGCGCCCTTGGCCACGGTTTCGCCATAGCCGGCGGCAAAAGCAGCCAGACCGCCTGCGACGGCACCGCCGCGCAGCAGCATGCGGCGGCGGCCGGCATCGGTGCGACCGGCATCGATGTGGCCGGCCTCGGTATCTTGTGATTGTTCGGGGGAGAGTCTCTTGTCAGTCATGGTCTTGCCCTGTGTGTGAGGGAAGGGCAAGCGCTGCAGCGTTTCTATGGTTTTGATAGCTGCTGGCGCTTGCGGGTATTGCGTTGTATAAGTACTTGGCTTGATTTTTAGGCGGCGCTAGCGGGCTTGCGAGCCGGGAACAGCTCCAGCGCCCAGGTGGCCAGCGCAACCAGTGCCACGCACAGGCCAGCCATGCCCAGCATGCCCATCAGCCCTTCACCGCCCAGAGGCATGCTGTACAGATACAGGCCTGCGCCAAACTTGGGCACGCCCTGCACGCCCATGAACAGTGCCCAGCGGAAGGCCCATGCCGATGCCGCCAGGCCGGCGCCCAGCACCAGGGTGTAGCCCTTGGCTGCCAGACGATGCTCGCCGCGCAGCAGGGCCATCACCACGGCTGCGCCAAACACGGCCGAGCCCAGCATGGAGATGCGCCAGACAGGGAACTCATGGAACAGGCGCACCGCCATGTCAAATGAAGGACTCTGGCCCGCGATCCCGGCAATTCCCCAGGTCAGTGCACTGGCAATCAGGCCGGTGGCCAGCCACAGGCCCAGATGGCGCAACCCTTGCAGGGCTGCCACATCAGGCTGCAGGGCTCGGGGCAGAAAGCGGTAGAGCACAAAGCCCATGCCCACGGTAGCCAGCCAGCCGCTGAGTGCCAGATTGATCGGTACCCACAGCGTGTTCCACAGCGGGCGCGAGCGGATGACCATGATTTCGGCGCCCGTGTAGACCACGATGCTGAGTGTGGACAGCACCAGTACAGGCACCAGCAGGCGCATCAACCGGTGCTTGCCCAGCCACCACAGCGCGCACATCAACACGCACAGCCCGACAAACGTGGGCATGAGCACGGCACCCAGGCTCATCCACGACCAGGGTGTGAGGTGGGCATAGAAATGCCAGAAGCGCGCGGGCTGGTGCAGGTCGGCCAGCAGGGCGACAGGTGCGGCAATCGCGCTCACGGCCAGTACCAGCACGGCTGTGGGCAGCAGGCGCTGGAGCAAGCCTCGTGCCGGGCCGAACGCACAGGCCGAAGTCAGCAGTGCAGCCCCCGTGGCCATGCCGACGAGAAAGAAATACTGCACGGCCCATGGCAGCCATGCCGCTTCGTAGGCCGGGGTCAGGAGTTCAATGATTTGCATGAGGGCGCTCCATTCACAGATGTTCGGCAACAAGGCGAACTGTGGCCTGACCATCGACACCGTTCACAAACTCATCGGGCAGGCCGATGTAGAAGACATGTGGCTTGGTCTTCATGCCGGGCTTGAGGACCTTGATCTCGTCCTTGTGAACATTGATGCGCTGGTTGATTTCGCTGTGTGCGTCGTTCAGGTCGCCAATCACGCGTGCACCGCCCACGCAGCTTTCCACGCAGGCGGGCAGCAAGCCGGCTTCAAGGCGGTGTTCACAGAAGGTGCATTTGTCGGCGGTCTGCGTTTCGTGATTGATGAAGCGTGCGTCGTAGGGGCAGGCCTGCACGCAATAGCCGCAACCCACGCAGCGCTCGTTGTCGACAAGAACGATCCCGTCGGTGCGCTGAAATGTGGCTTGCACCGGGCAGACGGGCACGCAGGGCGGTTCGTCGCAGTGGTTGCACAGTCGCGGCAGACTGACCATGGCGGCAGCCGTGTCGCCGGCCTGCTCGATTTCGTACTGCAGCACCGTGGTGCGGAACTGGCCGATGGGGGGCTGGTTTTCGACCGAGCAGCTCACCGTGCAGGCCTGGCAGCCAATGCACTTGCGCATATCGACCAGCATGCCGAAGCGCTTGCCTTTCATGCCGGGTCGGCGTATGGGCTGAAAGCTGGGGTCGCCGGGAAGCGCTGCGCGGGCGCTGCCCGCAACGCCGAAGCTGGCCGCCATGGCAATCAAGTCCTGCAAAAAACCGCGCTTGGTGGGCGCCGGCACTGCCTGCTGAGGTGTCCGGGCAATGGGTGGGGTGCTGCAGGTGCAGGCCGAGCTGCTGGTTGAGCAGTCGGAGAGTTCTCGTTTCTGAAGTGGCATGGCCCTTCCTTTCATCGTCGCACTGGCACCAGAAGACCCCGATGCCTTAAACACAAAAGAGTATTAAATTAATATCTTTTATGTCTAATTGACTATATGAAAGTTGCCGCTTGCGTCACTTGATTTGAGTCAAGTCTTGGCTTGCCCAAGATTTTTTTGCATGGAAATCTCGCAAGAAGATGACTTGTCGCCGAGCATGCAGTCACTTTATTAATGAACTGTTAAGCAATCAGTGTGTTGCCGTATGTAATCCGCTTTACTTGGTGGCAAGTGCTGGAGATCAAGCTATGCATACATCGCGTGCCTGAGCGCATGCTGAGTTCGATCTGCTGCGCCACCGCAAAGGTTGCTGCAGCAAACAGATTGGTTTGGAGCCTTGAGTGGCTTTATATATCCTTGATATGAGGCAGTTTCGTTGCTGTCCGACAGTGCTGCAGGCCCGCGAGTTTCTTGGAGGCGGTGCGTTTTCTGTAAGATGTTCACATGCTGCAGGTTTTATGAGCGGCCGGCCCTGATGCTTGCTGTCTCGCAGCTATCTTGGTGCACTGCCAAGTGCATGCGATATTCCAATTTCGTCACATTGAAAGGATCGATATGTCACGCTCTGTTTCCGACGCCGTTTCCACCGCCCAAGACGATCTGGAAAAACTGGTCAGCGATCTGCGTGGTCTGCTGTCTGCCCGTGAACTGGACAAGCTTCCTGAAATCGGCGTGCTTCGTCAGCGCATCGACGACGGCATGGCCAACGTGCGCGAGTCTGCCGTGCGTGCCGCTCAGGATGCCGCTCGTCAGGCACGTGAAGCTGCCGATGTGGCGGATCGTTACGCTCACGACGAACCCTGGCGCGTCGCCGGTGCCGCGCTGGCAGTGGGTGCACTGCTGGGTTTCATGCTGGGTCGCCGCTAAGCATTGCTAAGCTGCAAAAGGACAAGTGCCTGTGAATTTGATTTCACTACTGGGTCTTGATTCCCTGCTGGAGCGCTGGCGTGCCAATCTGAACGAGGCCGCGATTGCGGCCGAAGATCGGGTTGATCTTGCGCAGCTTGAGTGGCAGCAGCACAAGCGCAGCATGCAAGCGCTGGCGGTATTGGCCATTGTGCTGGGTGCACTCACCGTGGTCGTGCTCATCGTCCTGTCCATGGCTGTGCTCGTGCAGTTCTGGGATAGTGAGCATCGTCAGTTGGTGGCGTGGCTGCTGGTCGGTGGCTGGGTTCTGGTCTGGGGCCTGGGGCTGTGGCGACTGCTGGCAGCTGTCAATCAACTCTCCAGCCCTTTCAAGCTCACTCGGCGCGAGCTCAAATCGGATTGGCAAGCGCTGAAGGAGAGGATTTAGCATGAGCGGCATCTCTCCCGATTCGCGATCCGCAGAGTTGGAGCCCGTCAAGCCCGCAGGCATGGATGCTCTGCTTTGGAATGAGGCGACCGCCGAGCAGAAGCTGGTGCTTTTGCGCATTGCCAAGCAACGTGCACGCATCAAGGCCAGGGCTGCGGCCAAGGCGCAGGCGCTTGGCCTGCGCACTACGCAAACTCCGCATGTGGACGCAGAGGCTCCCTTGCCTGAGCGACTGCTGTCTTTCGTTCGCCTGCATCCGCTGGCAACGGCGGCTGCAGGTGGTTTGCTGATGGTTCTGGGACCACGCAAGCTGATTCGCTGGGGCAGCGCAGCACTGCCCTGGATCCTCAAACTGCAGCAACGTACACGCGGCTGAAGGGTCGTAAAAAAACAGCCCGTCAGGCTCAGGCATGACGGGCTGTTTCTTTTTTGCACGGCCAGGCCACGCGTCAAGCTCAGTGCATATGGGCGATGGCCTGGGCTGCTTCGGTGACCAGGTCGGGGCCGCGATAGATCAGGCCGCTGTAGATCTGCACCACATCGGCACCCGCGCGGATCTTGCTCACGGCGTCCGCACCGCTCAGGATGCCGCCCACGCCAATGATGGGAAAGCGGCTGCCAAGGGCTGAGCGTAGCTGGCGAATGATCTGGTTGCTGGCTTCGAGCACGGGCGCGCCGGACAGGCCGCCGGCTTCTTCGGCATGCTGCAGACCCTTGACGGCATCACGGCTGATGGTGGTGTTGGTGGCAATCACGCCATCCATGCCGTGGCGCTCCAGCGTCGCCGCAATCACGCCGACCTGCTCTTCATCGAGGTCGGGAGCGATCTTCACAAACACCGGCGTGCGCTTGCCATGCTGGCTGGAAAGCTGTTCGCGGCGATTGGCGACCGCACCCAGCAGAGCATCCAGCGCCTCGTCGCTTTGCAGTGCACGCAGATTCTTGGTGTTGGGCGAGCTGATGTTGACCGTCACATAGTCGGCATGAGGGTACACGCCGTCCAGCGCCTTGATGTAGTCGCTGGTGGCCTCTTCGATGGGGGTTATGGCGTTCTTGCCGATGTTCAGGCCCAGCAGCATGGCGCCGCCATTGGCGCGCACTTGCGAGCGACGCACATTGGCCAGGAACGCATCCAGGCCTTCGTTGTTAAAGCCCAGGCGGTTGATCAGTGCATTCTTTTCAGGAATGCGGAACATGCGGGGCTTGGGATTGCCGGGCTGGGGGCGGGGCGTGACGGTGCCGACTTCCACAAAGCCGAAACCCATGGCGGCCAGCGCATCGATGCAGCGTGCATTCTTGTCCAGGCCTGCGGCCATGCCCACACGGTTCGGGAACTTGAGGCCGGCGAGCTCGATGGGGTCGCTGATCAGAGGGCGTGCCCAGGCTTTCTGGAGCAAGGTGTTTTGACCCTTGGCCATGAGGTTCATGGTGAGGTCGTGGGCCGCTTCGGGGTCCATGCCGAAAAGAATAGGACGCGTCAGTGAGTAAGGAATAAGAGACATGAGGATAATCGCAGGATTATCTGGATTTTCCCTCATGACGACATCTGCTGCACCTCTTTCTCAAGATGAACTGAAAACTTTGGTCGGACAAGCTGCCCTGAAATATGTGGTCGCCGGTGAAATTGTGGGCGTGGGCACAGGCTCCACGGTCAACAAGTTCATTGATGCACTGGCCTCCGTCAAGGATCAGATTCCTGGCGCCGTCTCCAGCTCCGTGGCCAGTACCGAGCGCCTGAAGGCCCTGGGCATCAAGGTATTCGATGCCAATGAAGTCACCAGCCTGGCTGTCTATATCGACGGTGCCGACGAGATCGACGGCAAGGGCTATATGGTCAAGGGCGGCGGTGCTGCGCTGACGCGCGAGAAGATCGTGGCGGCGCTGGCTCAGCGTTTTGTCTGCATTGCCGATGAATCCAAGCGCGTGCAAGTGCTGGGCAATTTTCCGCTGCCCGTGGAAGTCATCCCCATGGCGGCAGCCCAGATCGTGCGTCGCTTCGAAGCCATGGGCGCTGAAGTGACGGCGCAGATTCGCATGAAGGATGGTGCACCGCTGGTGACCGACAACGGCCAGCATATTCTGGATGTCCGCGGTCTGAAGATCGCCGAGCCACTGGCCTTTGAGTCCGAAGTCAACCAGTGGCCCGGCGTGGTGACCGTCGGCGTGTTTGCCCATCAGAAGGCTGCAGTGTGCCTGCTGGGAACCGCGCAAGGCGTGCAGACGCTGGAATACTAATCAGCAATCTGCTACCAGAAAGCCACCTGCTTGTGCAGGTGATTCTTTGTGAAATTGATAGCTGCTAACGATTGATGCGTAAGCGTTAGAGCCTGATTTCATTGAAAATTCCTGAATCCTAGAAGCGCAAGCCCGCGGGGTTGTCGGGTCTGGGTGCGCCCGGGGCAGGGGCTGCGGGAGCCGTGATGCGTGCAGCGGGACGCTCTGCAGGCTTGGCTGCATCGGTAGCGGCTGGTGCCGGCACGGTCAAGGGCTTGGCAGCGGGGGCTTTGTAGTTCTTCGGCAGCTGGGGCTGCCTGGGGTAGCCGGCAGCGCTCAGGTACTGATCCCAGCTGTCGGCGCCAAAGCCCTTGAGGTGTTGGTTGCCTATAGTGGCAAAGGGCAGGCTGTCCTGTCCGCTGAGCTTTCTGAGCGCTGCAACATCGCTGCTGGTATCTATGGTGCGCTCGTTGAACGGGATGCCGCGACTTTGCAGATGAGACCGAGCCTCGTCGCAGGGACCACAGTCCTTACCCGTATAAATCATGACGGGGTAGCGGTTGGCAGTCTGGCGCAAGTCGTAAGGCAGCTGTGCGTTGGCCGAAGACGCCGGGCTATCGGCGTTGCTCACGGCTTCGGCGCTGGGCTTGGCGTTGGGGCTGATGGCCCGGTCGGAATAGGTGACCCGTCCGTCGGGACCCACGCTGCGGTAGAGATTCTGAGCCGAGCTGACTCCGCTCGCCAATGCGGCAAAGGTGGCTGCAAGCGTCATCAGCAGCAGGGCGTTGCTTGACGTCGGTTTCTCGGCCGAAGGCCGGGCAATAAAAGATCGTGGCATCTCAATCTTGATCAATGTAGTGCTATGAAGAGGTCTGAGGGCGCGAACGCCAATGGGCAGAGCATAGCCTGCATGAAGGACTGTCTGCAGCCAGGCTGCGGTCTGTCTTGATCTGGTCCCGGTGCACAAGTCAGTCAGTGTCAGTCTAGGCCTTCTGCTCGCAGTCGCCGGCATGAAAAAGCGCCCATGAAGGGCGCTTTTGGGGAAGCGGCAGCAGAAGACTCAGGCCGCCTGACTCATTCCTTGATGGCGCAGCAGCGCGTCAATCTGCGGCTCGCGGCCACGGAAGGCCTTGAAGGACTCCATGGCAGGGCGGCTGCCGCCGGCTTCCAGAATCGACTCGCGGTACTTGCGGCCGGTTTCTGGGTTGGGTGAGCCGTCAGCAAGCACGGTTTCTTCAAAAGCCGCATAAGCGTCCGCGCTCAGGACCTCGGCCCATTTGTAGCTGTAGTAGCCAGCGGCATAGCCACCGGCAAAGATATGGCTGAAGGTGTGGGCCATGCGGTTGTAGGCCGGCGATTGCAACACGGACACCTCGGCGCGCACCTGGTTCAGCAGCGCCATGAAGTCGTCTGCTGGGTTGTGCTCGGTGTGCAGCAACATGTCGAACAGCGCGAACTCGATCTGGCGCAGGGTCTGCATGCCGGACTGGAAGTTCTTGGCGGCAATCATCTTGTCGTACAGCGTGCGGGGCAGGGCCTCGCCCGTGTCCACATGGGCGGTCATGTGCTTGAGCACATCCCATTCCCAGCAAAAGTTTTCCATGAACTGGCTGGGCAGTTCGACCGCATCCCATTCCACGCCGGCAATGCCCGAGACATCGCGCTCGTTGACCTGCGTGAGCATGTGGTGCAGTCCGTGGCCGGTTTCGTGGAACAGGGTGATCACGTCATCGTGTGTGAGCAGTGCGGGCTTGCCGTCCACGCCGGACGCGAAATTGCAGACCAGATGGGCCACAGGTGTTTGCAACTGATGGGTGTCGGGGCGCAGCCAGCGTGCGCGCACATCGTCCATCCAGGCGCCGCCGCGCTTGCCCTTGCGCGCCTGAGGGTCCAGATAGAACTGGCCGACCAGCTGAGGGCCTTGTGCGGTGGAGCGCTCGATCCGGTAGAACTCCACGCAGGGGTTCCAGACCGGAGCTTCATCGCGGCGGATGGAGACTTCGAACAGGGTTTCGACAATCTTGAATAGGCCGGCCAGCACCTTGGGGGCCGGAAAGTACTGCTTGAGCTCCTGCTCGCTGAAGGAATAGCGGGCTTCCTTGAGCTTTTCGCCGATGAAGGCCCAGTCCCAGGGCTGCGGGTCGGCAATGCCGAGCTCAACCTTGGCAAAGGCACGCAGATCGGCCGCATCTTTTTCGGCATAGGGGCGGGCACGTTGCGCCAGATCACGCAGAAAGTCTGTGACCTGCTGGGGCGAATCGGCCATCTTGGGTACGACCGATACCTCGCCGAAGTTCTTGTAGCCCAGCAGTTGCGACTCTTCCAGGCGCAGGGCGAGGATTTCCTTCATCACCGCGGTGTTGTCAAAGCGTTTGCCGTCACCCTCGGCCTGCTCGGAAGCCCGGGTCACATAAGCCTGATAGATCTTCTCGCGCAGTGCGCTGCTCTTGGCAAACTGCATTACCGGCAGATAGCTGGGCATCTTCAGCGTCAGCTTGTAGCCTTCCTTGCCATCGGCTTCGGCGGCGGCCTTGGCCGCGGCGATCACATCGACCGGAACACCGCCCAGCTCGTCAATCTTGGCGTAGTAGGCAAAGGCATCGGTGGCGTCCAGTGCGTTTTCGCTGAATTTCTGGGCCAGCTCGGCCGAGCGCGCTTGAATCTGTGCAAAGCGTTCCTTGGCAGCGCCCTGCAGTTCGGCGCCCGAGAGCACAAAGCCACGCATGGCATGGTCCCAGGCGGCGCGCTGCTCCTTGTTGAGGCTGCCCGGGTCAATGGCCTTGTACTTGGCGTACAGGCGCTCATCGGCACCCAGATTGGTCCAGAACTCGGTGACTTTTGGCAGGGCGTCGTTATAGGCCGCGCGCAACTCGGGGGTGTCGGCCACGCTGTTGAGGTGGTTGATGGCCGACCAGGCAGTGCCAAGCTTTTCGGTCGCCACATCCAGCACGGCAGAGATGGCTTCCCACTGTGCGGGGAAGTCCGGTGCAACCACGGTCTCCAGCGCCTCGCTGGCACGGGCCAGCAAAGTGTCGATGGCGGGTGCCACATCCGCAGGCTGAATGCGGTCAAACAAGGGCAGGGAGGAGGATTCGAGAAGTGGATTGCTCATGCTGTATTAAGTGCCGGCAAGGTCGGGAAAATCAAGCGCTCTCAGGGTATTTATTGCTATCGCCTTCATAGCGTCAGCCTGTGGTCAGAAGCGTACTTGCGCCAGGGTAGTGTGCAAGTGCCACCGCGCAGCAAAGCTGTCGTCCCTCTCGGTCGCTCAGCGCCAGAGAGGGAGGAGTCGCAGAGCGGCTCGGAGGGAGTTAGCCAGCTGCGCGCTCTGCCGATTCCATGGTGTTGACCAGCAGCATGGTAATCGTCATGGGGCCGACACCACCGGGCACAGGGGTGATGTAGCCGGCCACTTCCTTGACTCCGTTGAAGTCGACATCGCCGCACAGCTTGCCTTCGGCGTTGCGGTTCATGCCCACGTCTATGACCACGGCACCGGGCTTGACCATGTCGGCGGTCAGCACATCCACCTTGCCCACGGCCGCGACGATGATGTCGGCCTGGCGCGTCATGGCGGCCAGATCGGCAGTGCCGCTATGGGTGACGGTGACCGTGGCGTTGGCGGCCAGCAGCATCATGGCCATGGGCTTGCCCACGATGTTGGAGCGGCCGATGACCACGGCGTGCTTGCCGCGCAGATCCTTCATGCCGATGGATTCCAGCATCTTCATGCAGCCATAGGGCGTGCAGGCCTTGAAGCCGACTTCGCCGACCATCAGTGCGCCGGCGCTGGCTACGTGGAAGCCATCCACATCCTTGGCGGGGGAAATGGTTTCGATGACCTTGTGGTCGTCAATGTGCTTGGGCAGGGGCAGTTGCACCAGAATGCCGTGAATGCTGGGGTCGTTGTTCAGCGCTTCGACACGTGCCAGCAGTTCGGCTTCGGTCATGGAGGCGTCGTACTTTTCCAGCACCGAGTGGAAGCCCACGTCTTCGCAGGCCTTGACCTTGTTGCGCACATAGACCTGGGAAGCCTGGTTGTCGCCCACCAGAATCACGGCCAGGCCGGGCGTGATGCCCTTGACCTTGAGCGCTGCCGCGCGCGTGGCGACTTCCTTGCGCAGTTGTTCGGAGAGGGCTTTGCCGTCGATGAGTTGGGCTGTCATTGCTGGAGTACCAATAAAAAATGCTGCTAGCCCTTGAAGTACAAGCACTAGCAGCTATCAGAATAGGAGTTGGCTAAAGCGCGAGGCCTGGCCAGTGCTCCCTGGATTATCTCGCGATTGGAATGGCTTCCAATTTCGCGGGGAGCACTTAATTGACGGCAGCCGCCGCCTTGGCCGCAGCGCTGGTCTGGCCCTGGCCCAGTGCGATCTTGAGCAGGTCGGCCACGGTGTTTGCGTTGAGCTTTTCCATGATGTTTGCGCGGTGTGCTTCCACGGTCTTGATGGAGATGCCCAGATCGTCGGCGATCTGCTTGTTCAGGCGGCCGGCGACGATGCGTTCGAGCACCTGGGCTTCGCGGCCCGTGAGCTTGGCCAGTAGCGCATCGCGGCTGGCGGCCTGCTGGTGGCCGGTAAAGGCTTCGCGAGCATGATCCAGCATGCGCTCGACCAGACCCAGCAGCTCTTCTTCGTTGAAAGGCTTCTGGATGAAGTCCAGTGCGCCTTTCTTCATGGTGTTCACAGCCATGGGCACATCGCCGTGACCGGTGATGAAGACGATGGGCAGAGGAGACTTGCGCTCGATCAGTCGGTCCTGCAGTTCCAGGCCGGTCATGCCGCCCATGCGGATGTCGACGATCAGGCAGGCAACTTCACGCGGGTCGTAGCGCGACAAAAAGGTCTCGGCTGAGTCAAAGCAACGCACGCGGTAGTCTTTGCCTTCCAGCAGCCATTGCAGCGAATCACGGACTGCTTCGTCGTCGTCAACTACGTAAACAGTGCCTTTTTTGGGAATCAAACTCATGCAATCGTCCTCTTTATGGGTTCGCTTGTCGTGGTGAGTGTTGTCGTCTCCACACCCGTTGCCAACGGCAGCCAGAATGAGAACCGGCAACCAATGACTTCGCTTCCATTGTAGAGGTTCTCGGCATGCATTCGACCCTGATGTGATTCGACAATCGAGCGGCAAAGGTTCAGGCCTATGCCCATGCCTTCGCTCTTGGTCGAGAAGAAAGCTTCGAACAAGTGTTCCAACACTTCCGGCGGCAGGCCCTTGCCCGTGTCTTCCACGGTGAACTCCACACCCGGCAGGCTTTCAAAGATCTGGGGGCGCACGCGCAGTTCCACATTGCGTTGACCCAGCGGGCGGTCGGACATATCAATCGACTCAGCACTGTTTTTCATCAAATTGATGAGAACCTGCTCGATGAGGATGGCATCGGCCATTACCGGCGGCATGCGTTCGGCAATATGCGAGGTCAACTGCACATTGCGGCGGCGCAACTCGATACCGGCCAGCTCCAGCGCCTCATTCACCATCTCGCCTACCTGGGCCAGGGTGCGATTGGGCTCGCTCTTTTTTACGAAGGAGCGGATGCGCTGAATGATCTGTCCGGCACGCTGGGCCTGATGTGCCGTCTTTTCTAGTGCAAATTTCATCTGTTCCGGCGTGAGCGTGCCGTTTTCCAGGCGTGTCAGCATGCCCGAGCTGTAATTGCTGATGGCGGTCAAGGGCTGGTTGAGTTCGTGGGCCACGCTGGATGCCATCTCACCCATGGTGATGAGGCGGCTGGCGGACTGGGCTTTCTCTGCCTGTGCTGCCGCCTGCTCCTCGGCCAGGCGGCGCTGCGTGATGTCGGTGGCAATCACCATCTGGGCCAGGCGGCCGTCCACCCAGCTCAGATAGCGTGAGCGGACTTCCAGCCATTTGCCTAGGCTGGGCACGAAGATCTCGGCGTTCTCGCTGCGTGCGGCAGTCAGTGTGTCCGTGGGCAAGCCCATGAGGCCGTCCTCGTTCTCGGCTTCGGGCTGGTGGCGAATCGGCAGCTTGCCGGCCTGGGCGACCAGCTGCAGATGCCCTTCGGTGTGCGAGCCAAACCACTGGCGGTACAGTTTGTTGGCAAACAGCAGCTCTGCACTGCCCAGAGGAGCCACGGAAACTGAGGCATCCAGCGCTTCCAGCACAATGGTGAAGCGCTCGTACGAGGCGGAAAGCTGTTCGCGAATCCGGTTGGGTTCGGTAATGTCCGTCATGGACGACATCCACCCCGTATGCTGGCCATGGGCATCAATCAGCGGCGATACATACAGGCGCGCGTCAAACAGGCTGCCGTTCTTGCGCTTCACACGTACCTGAAAGCCGCCGACTATGGTCTTGCCCGACAGCTCCTCGCGCAGCTGGGAATGCAGATTGTCGTAGTCGTTATCGGGCCAGTAGGAATAGGGCGGAACCTGGCCGACCAGATCCTTCTCGCTCCAGCCCGTCATCTGGCAGAAGGCCGCGTTCACATAGGTGATGCGGCCGTGCAGATCCAGTGCTCGCATGCCGGTCAACACTGAGTTTTCCATGGCGCGGCGGAAGTTGGTCTCGGCCACCAGGGCCTCCTGGGCACGCTGACGGCGGCGCGTGTGGCGCCAGGTGGCCAGCAGCAGCCATGCCGTCATGGCCGACAACGTGCCCACCAGCCAGAACAGGCCGCTGCCGACAACGCCCAGCGAGGTCTGATAGGCCTGGGCTCGCATCATCAGCGCCGTGCCCACGGGGGAGACGGGCACTTCGTATTCATTAGCAATGGCACGCCAGTGCAGCAGCTCGGTAGGCGTCTTGCGCGGTGCCAGCGGAGTGCCGGCCAGCACATGGTTGTCGGCATCGCGCATGGTGATGGCGTAACGGGCCATCACTTCCGTGGGCGTGCCATAGCGCAGCAGACTGTCGACCGAAAACTCGGCCAGCAGCTCGCCCTGGTAGCGGCTGTTGGCGCTGATGGGCACATGCAGTTGCAGCAGTGGCGGCAACTCATTGGGCTGGGCTTTTTCCTGCACATAGATGGGCTGCAGCATCTCGCGGGCCTGTTCATAGGCTTGGAGGGTTTCGCCCTGATGCAGGCCTTCGCCAACGGCACGCAGCTGATCCGTGGCCACAGTGGGGGCGGACTGGCTGTACACAACCTGACGCTTGTCGTTGATCCAGGTGATGGATTGCAGCTCGGGGTACTGGCTGATCAACGCCTCGGTGCGGCCGTCAAAGTCGGCTTTGCGCATCTCGCGGTTGCCGATGTCCCGGGCCATGCGCATCAGTTGCTCCTGGCGCTCCAACAGGCGCAGGCGCACGCGCTGCTGGGCGTATTCCACATCGCGGCGCAGTGCCTCCTGCTCGCGATCCACTTCTTCCGTGCGCAAATACCAGAATGACGCAATGATTGCAGCCATGAACATCAGCACCGATGCCAGCGGCGCGAGCGCGGCATAGCGATCCTGCCGGGTCGGCGACAGGCTGCGCCACCAGCTACGCCACCAGCGCACAGGGGATGCAACGGATTGCGCGCTTTTTACGTCCTCTTTTTCTCGTTCGTGATTGCTTGTTTGCATGCCTCCAGTGTAGGGGAGAGACCTAGTGGAATCTGCGACTATTTCTGTCGCGTAAAAGACAATCTATAGAGGCTTCACTGTATGTGCATTTGCAGCATTTTTTTATATAGTGAAATCACAAAGCACAATTTGAAATTCAAAAAAAATGTGCGAAACTCGCCAGCGATCGACACAGTGAATCGGTTTAATCCGGGGAGCACCCGAAGGTGCTGTGCCACGCGTTATGCGGTGTGGCGCTTGCCGCACCCGTGTGATGCCGCACTCACTGCTTCGTGATAAAGCTACCCCCTCTCGAAGGAGACACTCACAATGACAGCTCAGACTGATCCCAAAGGCGCTGGCTTGCCTGCCGGCCTGGACCAACAAGAATCGCGCGAGTGGATGGATGCCCTCTCTGCGGTGATCGACCGCGAAGGTGCGGACTATGCTCACAAGCTGATCGAGGATCTGCTTGAACACGCTCGCCAGAACAGCGTGGACATGCCTTTCTCGGCCAATACCGGCTACGTGAACACCATCGAAGCTGACCAGGAAGCCAAGTGCCCTGGCAACCTCGAAATCGAAGGCCGTCTGCGCGCCTATATGCGCTGGAACGCCATGGCGATGGTGGTCAAGGCCAACCGCCTGCACCCCGCTGACGGTGGCGACCTGGGTGGTCACATCGGCTCCTTCGCATCGCTGGCCAATATGTTTGCGGCCGGCTTCAACCATTTCTGGCACGCCGAGAACGAAAACCACGGTGGTGACTGCCTGTACATCCAGGGTCACGTGTCGCCCGGCATCTACGCCCGCGCCTACCTGGAAGGCCGTATCTCCGAAGAGCAGCTGCTGAATTTCCGCCAGGAAGTGGACGGTAAGGGTCTGTCGAGCTACCCCCACCCCAAACTGATGCCCGACTTCTGGCAGTTCCCCACGGTGTCCATGGGCCTGGGCCCACTGATGGCTATCTACCAGGCTCGCTTCCTGAAGTATCTGCACGCACGCGGCATTGCCAACACCGAAAACCGCAAGGTCTGGGTGTTCTGCGGCGACGGCGAAATGGACGAAGTGGAATCGCTGGGTGCGATCGGTCTGGCCGCTCGTGAAAAGCTGGACAACCTGGTCTTCGTGATCAACTGCAATCTGCAGCGCCTGGACGGTCCGGTGCGCGGCAACGGCAAGATCATCCAAGAACTGGAAGGCGAGTTCCGCGGTTCCGGCTGGAATGTCATCAAGCTGATCTGGGGCAAAGGCTGGGACGAGCTGCTCGCCAAGGACAAGGACGGCGTGCTCAAGAAGATCATGATGGAGTGCAACGACGGCGACTATCAGGCCATGAAGGCCAACGATGGTGCCTACGTGCGCAAGCATTTCTTCGGCCGCGACCCCCGCGCTCTGAAGCTGGTCGAGCACATGAGCGACGACGAGATCTGGAATCTGCGCCGCGGTGGTCACGATTCGCAGAAGGTCTACGCTGCTTTCAACGCTGCCAACACTGCCCAAGGTCAGCCTACCGTGCTGCTGGTCAAGACCGTCAAGGGCTTTGGCATGGGCAAGATCGGTGAAGGCAAGAACAACGTTCACCAGACCAAGAAGCTGAGCGACGAGGACATCAAGGCCTTCCGCGACCGTTTCAATATCCCGATCCCCGACAGCCAGATTGCTGATATCCCCTTCTACAAGCCGGCCGACGATACGCCGGAAATGAAGTACCTGCACGAGCGCCGCAAGGCTCTGGGTGGCTACCTGCCACACCGCCGTCAGGAAGCCGACGAGAAGTTCACAGCTCCTTCGCTGGACACCTTTAAGGCGATTCTGGAGCCCACACCCGAAGGCCGTGAAATCTCCACGACCCAGGCTTATGTGCGTTTCCTGACGCAGCTGCTGCGCGACAAGAACATCGGCCCCCGTGTGGTGCCAATCCTGGTGGACGAAGCCCGTACCTTCGGTATGGAAGGCCTGTTCCGTCAGATCGGTATCTACAACCCTGCTGGTCAGCAATACACTCCGGTCGACAAGGACCAGGTGATGTACTACCGCGAAGACAAGGCCGGTCAGATCCTGCAGGAAGGCATCAACGAAGCCGGCGGCATGTCCAGCTGGATCGCTGCAGCCACCAGCTACAGCCATAGCAACCGGGTCATGATCCCGTTCTATGTGTACTACTCGATGTTCGGCTTCCAGCGCATCGGCGATCTGGCCTGGGCGGCTGGCGACCTGCAAGCGCGCGGCTTCCTGCTGGGCGGTACATCGGGCCGCACCACGCTCAACGGCGAAGGTCTGCAGCACGAAGACGGTCACAGCCACATCCTGGCCAACACCATCCCCAACTGCGTGTCCTATGACCCCACCTTCGCTCACGAAGTGGCAGTCATCATGCAAGATGGCCTGCGCCGCATGGTGCAGAACCAGGAAAACATCTTCTACTACATCACCCTGCTGAACGAGAACTATCCCATGCCTGGCCTGGAAGCAGGCACGGAAGAGCAGATTCTCAAAGGCATGTACATGGTCAAGCCGGGTCAGAAGGTTCCCGAGAGCGGTCTGCGCGTGCAACTGCTGGGCTCCGGCACCATCCTGCGCGAATCGTTTGCGGCGCAAGAGCTGCTGGAGCAGGACTGGGGCGTTGCTGCCGACGTCTGGAGCTGCCCATCGTTCAACGAACTGACCCGCGAAGGCCAGAACGTGGAGCGCTTCAACATGCTGCACCCCCTGGAAACCGCTAAGGTTCCTTTCGTGACGCAACAGCTGGCTGGTCATGCAGGTCCCGTGGTCGCATCGACCGACTACATGAAGGCCTACGCCGAGCAGATCCGTCCTTTCATGCCCAAGGGCCGTACCTACAAGGTGCTGGGTACCGACGGCTTCGGTCGTTCGGACTTCCGCTCCAAGCTGCGCGAACACTTCGAAGTCAACCGTCACTACATCGTCGTGGCTGCACTGCGCGGTCTGGCTGATGAAGGCAAGATCAACGCGACCACTGTGGCCGAAGCGATCAAGAAGTACGGTATCAACACCGACAAGATCAACCCGCTGTACGCCTAAGAACGGGAGATATCGAACATGGCATTGACAGACATCAAAGTCCCCGACATCGGCGACTTCTCCGAAGTTGGCGTGATCGAAGTGCTGGTCCAGGTGGGTGACACCATCAAGGTCGAGCAGTCCCTGCTGACCGTGGAATCCGATAAGGCTTCCATGGAGATCCCTTCCAGCCACGCTGGCGTGGTCAAAGAGATCAAGGTCGCTCTGGGTGACAAGGTCAAGGAAGGCTCCGTGATCGTGGTGCTGGAAACCGCTGATGCGGCACCCGCACCTGCAGCGGCCGCTCCAGCCCCCGTGGCTGCAGCACCTGCGCCTATGGCCGCCGCTCCTGTGGCAGCTGCACCGGTTGCCGCAGCGCCTGTTGCTTCCTCCACCGTGGACCTGAAGATCCCCGATATCGGTGACTTCAAGGACGTGGCCGTGATTGAAATGCTGGTCAAGGTGGGCGACACCGTGGCCGTTGAGCAATCACTGTTCACTGTCGAGTCCGACAAGGCTTCGATGGAAATTCCATCGCCCTCAGCCGGCACCATCACCGCGCTGAGCATCAAGCTCGGCGACACCGTCAACATCGGTGACGTGGTCGGTCAGATCACGGTGCAGGGCGCTGCGCCCGCTGCCGCTCCTGTGCAAGCTGCCGCCCCCGTGGCTGCGCCTGTACAAGCTGCTGTAGCCGCCGCCCCTGTGGCCGCTGCTCCCGTGGCTGCCGCTGCACCTGTGGCTGCGCCTGCGCACAACCCCACGGTGGCTCCTTCGGGTCAACTCCCCCACGCATCGCCTTCGGTGCGCAAGTTCGCTCGCGAACTGGGCGTGCCTCTGGCGGAAGTCAAGGGTTCGGGCAACAAGGGCCGTATCACGGCTGACGACATTCAAGCCTTTACCAAGTCGGTGATGGCCGGTGCCGTGCAGACCCTGGCTCAGCAGGCTGTGGCTCCTAAGTCCTCCGGCGGCAACGTCGGTGGTCTGGAAGTGCTGGCCTGGCCCAAGGTCGACTTCGCCAAGTTCGGCGCTGTCGAGCGCAAGGACCTGTCGCGCATCAAGAAGATCTCTGGCGCCAACCTGCACCGCAACTGGGTGGTCATTCCCCACGTCACTAACAATGACGAGGCCGACATCACCGAGCTTGAAGCCTTCCGCGTTTCGACCAATGCCGAAAGCGCCAAGGCCAAGAGTGATGTCAAGGTGACAATGCTTGCTTTCGTCATCAAGGCCGTGGTGGCTGCGCTCAAGAAGTTCCCTGAGTTCAATGCCTCTCTGGACGGCGACACCCTGGTCTACAAGCAGTACTTCAACATCGGTTTTGCCGCCGACACGCCGAACGGCCTGGTCGTTCCCGTGCTCAAGGACGCCGACAAGAAGGGCATTTTGCAGATCAGCCAGGAAATGGGGGAGCTGGCCAAGAAGGCCCGCGACGGCAAGCTGGGCGCTGCGGACATGCAAGGCGGTTGCTTCTCGATCTCGTCTCTGGGCGGCATCGGCGGCACCAACTTCACGCCCATCATCAATGCGCCTGAAGTCGCCATCCTGGGTCTGTCCAAGGGCGCCATGAAGCCCGTGTGGGACGGCAAGCAGTTCGTGCCTCGTCTGATGCTGCCTCTGTCGCTGTCGTACGACCACCGCGTCATCGACGGCGCAGCCGCTGCACGTTTCAACGCCTATCTGGGCGCTGTGCTGGCTGACTACCGCCGCATCCTGCTCTAAGCAGCTGACAGGCAGGCCGATTTTTAGCGAAATCGGCCTGTAGCGCTTATCTGAATTGCGCAAGCAGCTATCTTTTTAGATGCCTTGCGCTTCACCTTGCCAGCCCATGAGTGAGATGAAGAACCTGAGACAGCATCCCATCGAGCACCTGCGTGGCGTCATTCCCGGTATCCGGCCTTTTCCGGATGCGGCTGACGTCTTCGCCGAGCCGGTCGAGAAGTACGCGCGGCATTTTCTGCCGCTAGTCAGCATCGACCTGGCGCTGCTCGACGATGCCTGGAGCGGGCCGATTCATCTCGTCGCCCCTTGCGAGCCCTACGAAGGGCAAGTCGGGGAGTGGGGAGGCGAGGAGTTTGGCAACGCGCTGCTCAAGCCTGACTGGCTGGCTTTCAAGCTCAACGAACAAGGCAGGTACGAGCTGCTGGGCGACTGGCGCTACTTTATGCTGGAGCAGGATCGTGCCGACTGGTCGGAAAAATCGCTCGACTGGCGCGAGGTGCGCACCCAGCATCGTGAACTGGTCAAACTTGGGGGTGTACCGCCGTTTGAACTGAACCACGAGGCCAAGTACTCATGGCGCGATGTGATGGAACTGCATTACGCAGCCCAGCACGCGGCATATGAGCAGGCCAGGCGGGACTTCCTGGCCCATGGCTGGAATGCTGCGAACGAGTGGGACGACTCCGCTGAAGTTGCCAAGCTGCCGTTGTATGAGCCAGGCACCGATTGCTACGAAACCAGCTCCGGGCGCTATCTGCTCGGCGTGCTGGGCGGCCCCTCCTGGGGCGGCAACTGGAGCAATCTGACGAATGAGCTGCTGAGCGACACCGGCGCGGACGATGGCATTCACCCCATCCACCCAGAAACTGGCGCGCACTTCGAGTTCATCTGCAGTGCCAATGCCGATGCCTTTGCCGCAACCGGCACCGAAACCCTGCTGTTCTACGAGCCCGAAAGCCGTACCGTATTGCTGACTTTTGACTGGAGCTAAGGCGTCAGCCGCCAGGCTTCAACCCGGAAATATCGTTTTCAGCTGCCCGAGCGAATCGGGCGGCACAGAGACAAAAACCAAGATAGGAGCGCATATGAGCCTCATCGATATCAAGGTGCCCAATATCGGCGACTTCGCCGAAGTGGGCGTGATCGAACTGCTGGTCAACGCCGGCGACACCGTGTCCGTGGACCAGTCCCTCATCACCGTGGAGTCGGACAAGGCCTCCATGGAAATTCCTTCCAGCCATGCTGGCGTCGTGAAGGAAATCAAGGTCAAGGTCGGTGACAAGGTTGCCGAAGGCTCCATTGTGCTGTCGCTGGAAGCCGCAGCCGGTGATGCCGCCGCTCCCGCAAAGGCAGCAGCGCCCGCCGCAGCCGCTCCCGCACCTGTGGCCGCCCCCGTGGCTGCCGCTCCAGCTCCCGTGGCCAGCAACTTTGCCGGTACCGTGGACATGGACTGCGACGTCGTCGTTCTGGGCGGTGGCCCTGGCGGCTACTCCGCCGCTTTCCGCGCAGCCGACCTGGGCCTGAAGGTCGTGCTGGTCGAGCGCTACGCCACCCTGGGCGGTGTCTGCCTGAACGTGGGTTGCATCCCCTCCAAGGCCCTGCTGCACGTCGCAGCTGTGATGGACGAAGTCAAGCACCTGGAAGTGGCAGGCGTGAAGTTTGCCGCTCCTGAAGTGAACATCGACCAGTTGCGCGGCCACAAGGAAAAGGTCATCGGCAAGCTGACCGGCGGTCTGGGCCAGATGGCCAAGATGCGCAAGGTCACCGTCGTGCGCGGCTATGGCAACTTCGTCTCGGCCAACCACATCGAAGTCGAAGAAACCACCGGTTCCGGCCAGGAAAAGACCGGCAGCAAGAAGATCGTTCAGTTCAAGAACGCCATCATCGCTGCTGGCTCGCAAGCTGTGCACCTGCCCTTCATGCCCAAGGATCCCCGCGTGGTCGATTCCACCGGCGCCTTGGACCTGAAGGAAGTGCCCAAGCGCATGCTGATTCTGGGCGGTGGCATCATCGGCCTGGAAATGGGCACCGTCTACAGCACGCTAGGCGCACGCCTGGATGTGGTCGAAATGATGGACGGCCTGATGCAGGGCGCTGACCGCGATCTGGTCAAGGTCTGGCAGAAGATGAACGCGCCACGCTTCGACAACATCATGGTCAACACCAAGACCGTGGGTGCCGAAGCCACGCCCGAAGGCATCAAGGTCACGTTCGCACCTGCCAAGGACGGTGTCACCGTGCCAGAACCCCAGACCTACGACCTGGTTCTGCAAGCTGTTGGCCGCACGCCCAATGGCAAGAAGATCAGCGCTGAAAAGGCCGGCGTGGCCGTGACCGATCGCGGCTTCATCGACGTCGATATCCAGATGCGCACCAACGTGCCCAACATCTTCGCGATTGGCGACATCGTGGGTCAGCCCATGCTGGCGCACAAGGCCGTGCACGAAGCGCACGTCGCCGCCGAAGTCATCGCTGGCGAGCTGCAAGGCAACAAGGAACTCGCTGCCGCCGCTTTCAACGCCCGCGTGATTCCTTCGGTCGCCTACACTGACCCCGAAGTGGCGTGGGTGGGTTTGACAGAAGATCAGGCCAAGGCACAAGGCATCAAGGTCAAGAAGGGCCTGTTCCCCTGGGCCGCCTCGGGCCGCGCCATCGCCAATGGTCGTGACGAAGGCTTCACCAAGCTGCTGTTTGACGACTCCCCCGAAGCCCACGGCCATGGCCGCATCCTCGGCGGCGGCATGGTCGGCACGCACGCGGGCGACATGATTGGTGAAATCGCCCTGGCCATCGAAATGGGCGCTGATACCGTGGACATCGGCAAGACCATTCACCCCCATCCAACCCTTGGCGAGTCCATCGGCATGGCTGCCGAAGTGGCGCACGGTTCTTGCACGGACGTGCCACCTGCGCGCAAGTAAGCGTGGAGGTCAGGTCTCAGGACCTGTTCAAAAACAAAGGCAGCCTTCGGGCTGCCTTTGTTATTTTGATGGCTGCTTGCGCTTTAAATTTCCCGAACGGGAAATATGTATTCAAATCAACTGCAACAAGTCAAAAATTTCCTGATCGGGAAATTTTCAAAACTTCATAGCTGCTTGCGCTTGATAAATATGCGCTTGAGCTTGATTTGACCGTTATTGGACGCTGTTGATTTCAGTGCTCGCCTCACAACCGCCCCTTGATGGAGGCAACCATGCCTGGCCTTAGTCTCGATTTTTCCCAACCGCTCCAAGCAGCCTGCCACTGCGGCGCAGTGCGTTTTACCGTTCTGTTAAGCGACGGCCTGAACACCGTGCGGCGCTGCAATTGCTCGTTTTGCCGCATGCGCGGGGCCGTGGCGGTGTCGGCTGATTTGAGCGGAATCGAGGTGCTGCAGGGGCAGGACGCGCTGACGCTCTATCAGTTCAACACCGGGCAGGCCAAGCATTTCTTTTGCAAGCATTGCGGCATCTATACCTTCCATCAGCGACGCTCGTCGCCGCATCAGTACGGTGTGAATGTGGCTTGCATAGCGGGCATGAGCCCGTTTGACTTTGCCGAGGTAGTGGTGAGCGAGGGGCGCTCGCACCCCAACGACCGCCGCACAGGCGCTGCTGGAGGCAAGTCTGTGGCGGCAGGCTGGCTGCGTTATGAGGCCAATCCGTTTACCGAGGCACAGCTCAAAGAGTAAATCTAATAGCAATAAGAACTTACTAAATAAATGCCAGAGGTCTTTTTTGCTGAACTTCAGTGTCTGATGGTTATTGGCTGAGTCTCAGCGGAGTTTGAGGCGTTCATTGAAAGATAAAACTCTTCTGAATCCTAATTGAGGTAAGTGATAGGGGCCGCTGATAGATCCTCTTGTTTGTAGAGGTCCAGAAAAGCTGGGAAGGCTTTGATGTAGTCCTGCTTTTTCTTTTGCGAGTGATCCCCTGCACAGCAAGTGCATCGTTGGCATTCATGAGGATGGGTATTGCTGAATTTTAAGAATTATCTGATTTCTTTCCGTTTGCTTCACAGATATAAGGTCGATTGCAGCCATCTGTCTTTCTAGACAAGCATGGCATTGAAATGCCTGTACTTCCCTGACCCTTAGCAGCAACCCGGCCTTGCACTACAGCAACCAGCCGCGCCGACACCTCTGCCCCAGCTTGGGGCATCAAATCAAAAATGTACTTTGGACTTTGCCAATATGCTAAGCCGTCTTCTTAGACTCCTTGGAAAAAATGACAGAAATGCTGAAGCGCAGTATCAACTCGGTCGTAGATACGAGGACGGGAATGGCGTTGCACAGGACTATGCCAAGGCCGTGACTTGGTATCGCAAAGCGTCCAGGAAAGGCCACGCTATGTCCCAGCATGCTCTTGGCTCAATGTATATGCATGGTTTGGGCATAGCTAAGGACGATGCACAAGCGGTGGCGTGGTGGCGCAAGGCTGCGGAACAGGGCGACGTTGCAGCTCAGTCCGATCTCGGGTACATGTATTCAACAGGCCAAGGCGTGGCCCAAAGCGATGCCCTGGCCGCAACTTGGTGGCAGAAAGCCGCGGACCAGGGACTTCCTATCGCTCAGAGCTGGCTTGGTGGTGTCTATGAAGCAGGGCGAGGAGTTGACCAAGATGATGTGCAGGCCGTAGGCTGGTGGCGCAAAGCCGCTGAGCAAGGGCACGTTATCGCACAGATCAATCTCGCCGGAATGTTGAGGCTGGGTAGGGGGGTGAGGCAGGACGATGCTCAAGCCGTGGCCTGGTGGCGCAAGGCTGCAGAACAAGGTAATGCGGAGGCGCAAACCAATCTCGCCAATATGTACGCGACAGGGCTAGGCGTTGACCGGGATGACGTTCAAGCCCTGCTCTTGTGGCGTAGAGCAGCCGAGCAAGGCGACCCAGTCGCCCAGGCGAGTCTTGCTGCTTGCTACGTACAAGGCGAAGGTGTGACCCAGGACGAAGCCCAGGCCGCAGTGTGGTGGCGCAAAGCGGCGGAGCAAGGGCATGCTGTTTCTCAAGCGAATCTAGGCTCCTTGTACATGGATGGTCGCGGCGTTGCGCAAGACGAAGAACAAGCCGTTGCTTGGTGGTGTAAAGCTGCAGCACAAGGCAACAAGCTAGCCCAATCCAATCTTGATGCCTTGCATACTCTTCAGCAGGGCGATGTGACCGAAGCCGTCGAATGGTTGCGCCGTGCCTGCGAACCAGGCGATACCGAAGCCAAGGGCGTATTAACGTTCGGCGAGCGACTTCCTGCCATAGGTGGAATTGAATCGCTGGTGTTGGACGGAGTAATTTATTTTTTTGGATTCGACTTTCGTAGCGACTTAGTACTTTCGCGGTTGTTCGATGATGTGGACGCGATGGCATCGTATGCCAGCCTGCATATGCTTCAATCAGATGGAAAGCACGATGTAGCCTATTGGCGAGAGTTGGCTTACGAGGCTATTGAGGAATCAGAGCTGTCACTCAGCCTCGAAAGTCGGACCTTTTCCAGGCGTGACCTGATGTTGACGTTCCAGAGTTTGTCCCACGCCTGCCAGAGTAATTCGACGGTGCCAGGCTTTTCAATCGAATATCACTTGCTTTATCTCCTTGAATCGGCGAGCGGGTGGGAGGCGGATATGGGCAATATCGAGGCAGATATCCGCATCATTGCAGGTGATAGTCCTTTGACAGAAGGCGAGAGCGTTTCCCAGGTCGCACAACGCGTGCAAGTACTGCTGAAAGAACTGATCAGCCACGTGCCCGGGAATTGGCGGGAGCTGTTCGCCGTTTTGTCTCCGGAATAGGCATTTACAAAAACCTGAGCTTTCCGCGCAGGCATATCCTCAGCGAGCCGACCTGTTGTCAACGACCGCTGCGAAGGTCAGCCGACAGTCGGAGCTTTCCAGCACGGCTTTAACCTAGTGGACTCCTCCCTAAAGCATGGCTCAGCCTCGCCTGGTCTTTGCGCCGCGCACCGCCACCATCAGCACCAGTGCCGAGAGGATCAGCATGACCAGCACCAGATAGATGCTGTAGTGCTTGTTGCCTGTGTATTGCGTCAGCAGGCCGGCCAGCGTGGGGCTGGCGGCCGAGCCCAGGTTGCCCAAGCTGCTGATGAGCGCTATGCCGCCGGCGGCCACGGCCGGTGACAGATAGTCGCTGACCAGGGCAAAGAACAGCGGGGGCAGGGCCGCCAGACCGATTAGCGTGAAGGCCAGGGCAATCAGCGAGCCCTCAAGATGGCCGTGCATCTGCAGGGTGGCGATCAGGCCGGCATTGGCCATGCCGCAAGCGATGAACAAATGCCAGCGTCGATCGCGGAACCGGTCGGAGCTGGCACCGAAGGCAATCATGCCGAAGAAGCCCGCAACAAAGGGAATGGCCGAGTAGATGCCGACATGCAGCACGTCCTGCACTCCCAGGCCCTGAATCACGGTGGGCATCCAGAAGACAAACAGATAGGTGGCGCCGTGCATCATGAAATACACCAGTGACAGGGCATAGACCTTGGGGTCGCGCAGCAACTGGCCCATAGTGGCGCTGCTGTGGGCCGCCTTGTGCCCGTGTCCGCCATGGTGAGCAACTTGGCTGCTGTCGTTGGCGATGTTGTGTTGCAGGCGCCCTTTTTCGGCGTCTGTCAGCCATCCGGCGTCGCTCGGCTTGTCCTGCAGATAGAAGTAGAGGATCAGACCCAGAATGCAGGCAGGAGGGCCCTGGATGAGAAACAGCCACTGCCAGCCATGCAGACCGTCGATGCCATCCATATATTTGAGAATGGCGCCGCATAACGGGCCGGCCGCAATCGCAATGGCCATGACGGCAGAGAGAAAGATGGAGATCACGCGGCCGCGGCGTGCCGAGGGGTACCAGTAGGTGAAGTACAGAATCACGCCGGGAAAGAAGCCGGCTTCGAAGGCACCGAGCAGAAAGCGCGCGACATAGAACTGCATGGGAGTGGAGACCCAGGCCATTGTCGTGGCGATGACGCCCCAGACCAGCATGATGCGCATTAGCGTTTTGCGTGTGCCTATCTTCTCCAGCAGCAGATTGCTGGGCACTTCAAACAGAAAGTAGCCGATGAAGAACAGGCCTGCGCCAAAGCCGTAGGCGGCGTCGCCGAAATCCAGCGTCTGCTTCATCTGGATCTGGGCGTAGCCGATGTTGATGCGGTCCAGGTAGGCGACCATATAGCAGATCAGCAGCAGGGGCAGAAGCCGCCAACTGACCTTGGCATACAGCGCGTTGTCTGCATCGATGTCATGGCTGGTGTCCTGCCTGGGCGTTGCGCCCGAAATGGTCGTCGCGCTTGGGGTCATGCTTGTCTCTTGGAAGTTGGTATGGGGCACGGGGCGGATCCTTGCTGCACGAGTTGCAAGCATCACGACGTAGACGCTGCAAGCCGCGGTGCTAGGGCTAGGCAGGGCTTTTTGTTGTCTTGATGCCGGGGGGAACTGCGCAGGCCAACAGCATCAAGCCTGTGATGCATAGACTGCCAAGTCTTTGTGCCAGGACCTCTCCAGGCCAGTGCGGTGACTGTGACCAGTGATTGGTTTGCTTGCCTTCGAGTTGCCGGTTCATTTCCTGCTATTGCCCTTCATGGCCTGGACCTGGCTGCGCACGGGGTATGCGTCAGTCTGTCTTGACCTCTGCAGGGGCAGAAATCAAGGAGTTCGAGGGGCAATGTAGGGCCGGTGCCCTGAATGGACTTAACGCATGCCGCAATTCAATTGCCAGATCATGACATCCGAGGGTAAGCCTTAGGGTCGGCCCTGCCGTGGCAAGGCGGCGGAAGAGGCGGCAGTTTTGCGCGGCGATGGCCTGCGCCATCGAAAGTCATGCCGCCCTGAGCTTGTAGTTGCACGGGGACAGACAGCCGTTTCATTTGCGGATGGCGGATGTGGCTGAGTCTGTTTTTTGGTAACGGCCAGCGCTTTGAGATCAGGGCAGGGGCTGGTCGGGCTTTTATTTGCACAAGCGGGTTGCCAGAGCTTTTGAGCCGGCCCATTGTGCAAGCTGATACGCCCGGCATGGCTCCGGGCATTGGGTGGATCGCTGGGTTCAGCGATGGGGAATGCCGCGTCAGGCCTTTTTCAGAAACTCGGATTTAAGAATGAATGGACCCTGATCCGTCTTGCAGTCCACGTCATGGTCGCCGTTGTCATAGACCAGGCGAATGCCTTTGATCTTGGTGCCTTTTTTGATGACGGTAGAGGAACCTTTGACCTTCAGGTCCTTGACCAGCAGCACGCTGTCGCCGTCGGCCAGCGGCGTGCCGTTAGCATCCTTGATGATGCGGGGGGCGTTGTCTTCATCGGCCATGGTTTCTGCATTGGCCGACCATTCATGGGCGCAATCGGGGCAGATCAGCAGATCGCCATCGGGATAGGTGTTGTCCAGACCGCATTGGGGGCAAGAGGGGAGGGTGGCTGTGCTCAAGGATTCGCTTCCGTTCAAAGAGTAAGCACCAAGCCTAGCTGCTAAACAGTAGTGTCCCGGATTGGTGCGGATTGCAAGACGGCCATGCCTGAGGCTAGGGCGCAGCCGCATGGCATGAATTTTATGTTTTTGATAGCTGCTAGCGCTTTCTGGGTAAGCGTCAGAAATTGTTTTATCTTGAGTTTTTTGTGGGAAATCAACGCACCAGATGCTCGGCCAGAAAGTCGATGAACACCCGTGTCTTGCGCGGCAGGTGGCGGCTGCCGGGGAAGACCAGATGAATCGGCTGGTTGGGCAGGGCGTACTCGGGCAGCACGCGCTGCAGCTGGCCGCTGCGCACATCGTCCTGCACCAGCCAGTCGGGCAGCACGGCTACACCCAGGCCCGCCAGCGCTAGCGCACGAATCGCGCTCGATGAATTGGACTGGTGGGCGGTGCGGCCCTGCACCTCGGTCTGCTGGCCCTGGGCGCTTTCCAGCACCCAGTGCGTGGGGCTGTCCAGATTACTGTTGGCAATCCAGGGCAGATCGGCCAGGTCTTGCGGCTGCTGCACGGCTTGCAGGCCAGTCAACTGGGGCGATGCGACCAGCCAGATTTCATAATCTGCCAGCTTGCGGCTTTTGAGGCTGGAATCGGCCAGGCTGCCCAGGCGCACAACCAGGTCGAGCTTTTCGGCTACTAGGTCACTGAGCGAGGAATTGGCATCGTGGCTGATGGCAATGCCTGGGTAGCGCTGCACAAACTGCGGGATCAGCGGCAGCACATAGCGCTCGCCAAACTCGGCCGTGGTGCTGATGCGTAACTGCCCGCGCAGGCGGCGGCTGCCGTGCTGGGCATTGTCAAATGCAGCTTCGATATGGCCGAAGATCTGCTTGAACTCGTCATAGAACTGCTGGCCGCTTTCCGTCAACGCCACCGACCGCGTGCTGCGCACCAGCAAGGTAATGGACAGGGCTTCTTCCAGCGCCTTTACATGCAGGCTGGCCATGGCTTTGCTGATGTTCAGGTAGTCGGCGGCCTTGGTGTAGCTGCCCAGCTCCACCACGGCCAGAAAAGTCTGCACGCGGTGAAGCTGGGTGTGGATGGCAGTGCTTGTGGTGGCGGCCATTGTTCAGTTTGGTCAAACAAAGTATCAAGCATAGCGGTATCGACGCGGGCAACTGCGCTGCCTACTATGTGCAGCTCAAAGGAAAGACATGAGCTACCGTTACCGCATTGCCCTGGTGTTTTTGACCGGGTTTTTTATCGACTGCATCAATATCTTCATGCCCGCAGTCGCCTTGCCACGCCTGGCTGCCGAGTTCGCGACAGCCAGCCTGGACACCGCCTGGGTGGGCAATGCCTACATCCTGGGCCTGACCTTGGTGATTCCCATCAGCACGTGGCTGGCCGGCCGCTGGGGCGCGCGGCGTTTGCTGGCAGTTTCCATGCTGGTGTTTGCACTGGCTGTGGCAGCTTGCGGCATGGCAGGCAGTTTTACGGCCGTGGTGGTTTGGCGCTTCGTGCAGGGAATGGCCGGCGGGCTGTTGATTCCCGTGGGGCAGGCCATGGCCTTTGCCTTGTTTCAGGGGGCGGAGCGTGCACGCATCTCCACCCTGGTCATGGCCGTGGCCCTGATTGCACCGGCTTTGTCACCGGGGCTGGGCGGGCTGATTGTGGACAGCAGTTCCTGGCGCTGGGTGTTTTTTGCCAATATTCCGTTGGCTCTGGCTGCCGCGCTGCTGGCCTGGTGCTGGGTGCGCGATTCGGCAGAGTCATTCGAGCCGTCGGTTGCTGTCAAGCCCGATATGACCGGACTGCTGCTGATCGGTACGGCACTGACTGCTGTGCTCATGGGCATGTCGCTGTACGGTGCAGGCCGTGGCCGGGTTCGGGCGCTGCTGTGTCTTGCGCTGGGTCTGGCAGCCAGCGCGCTCTATCTGCGCCACTGGCGCAAAGCGGCAGACCCGGTGGTCGAGCTGCGCCTGCTGCGCAGCTCACGCCTGCGGGTGTCCATGGCCGTGTACTACGCCGTGCCCGGCGTGTTTACCGGTGTCAATCTGCTGAGCCTGTTTTTTCTGCAGGACCTGCTGGCACTGAGCGCCCAGCGCTCGGGCATGTTCATGCTGGTCTATGCCGGCGGCGCGCTGCTGGCCATGCTGATGTGTGGCCGCATTTACAACCGCGTGGGGGCGAGGCCGCTGTTTGTGGTCAGTCTGCTGCTGCACAGCCTGGGTATTGCCTGCTTGATGGCAGTGAACAGCGCGGGCGATCTGCTAACCCTGGTGCTGGCCTATGCCCTGATGGGCCTGGGCGGTGGTCTGGCTGCCAATGCCGCGCAAACCACGGCGCTGATGGATTTTCACGGCTCGAAACTGCCCCAGGCCAGCGTGGTCTGGAACATCAACCGCCAGATGGCATTCAGCGTGGGCGCGGCCCTGTTTTTGATGATCTTCAACCTGCTGCAGCCGCATACCGGTGCGCTGGCGGCCTATCACGCAAGCTTCGCCGTCGCCGCCCTGGTTGGGCTGCTGCCGCTGACCTGTTTACACACCTTGAAAAAAAGCCAGACATGAACGACCAGAACCTCAAAGCCGCCGCACAAAGCATTAACGATGTGCATGCGCTGATCCAGACCGTTTTTACTCAAAAGGGCGAAGCCGCCCAAGCCGCTACCAAGGCGCTGATGCAGGTGTTTGCCGAAGGCTTCAGCATGGTCACCACAGGCGGCCGGATCGTGACGCGTGCCCAGATACAGCAGATGTTTGAGGGCGCTGCTGGCGGCAGGCCCGTTTTGCAGATGGTGGTGGATGAGCTGACAACCATCTGGCAGGCGGGCTCACATATCGCGCTGCGCTACCGCGAAACACATATGCTGGCCGGCGTTAGCCATGCGCGCTATTCCACGGCGATTCTGGAAGTCGCAGCTGGCGGCGTGCTGTGGCATGCGCTGCACGAGACAGCTATTGCTTGATCTTGAATCTCAGCCCATCACAAAGATGGGCGCAGCTGTGCGAAACGGCAGCTTGCGGCCCGCAGGCAGCAGATAGGCATGCTCGCGCGGCACGCGCAGCTGGTCGCATTGGCCATCGGTGATGATGAGGATGGGGCCGTCCTTGGGAAAGTCGTCGGCCTGGAGCAGCAGATCCACGCCCGGTTGCAGCACGGTACCGCCACGGCCTTTGAGGGCGATGCGCTGGGCAATGTCGGCGGCTGGCAGATAGCCCAGGTCGTAGGCGGCAGCGTCGCAGCAGATCAAGCGCGCAGCGGGCACATCCTTGGCGTCGGCGTAGCTTGCGATGGTGCCCAGCGCCTTGGCCAGCACATGGCGCTCCATGGAGCCCGAGGTGTCCAGCAGCACGCCGAAGGTGCGGCCTTCCAGCCAGCGGCTGTCGGCTTGAATGCGGGGCCTGGGAATATTGGGCGTAGCGCTTTGACGGCGGCTGATGCGGGCATAGCTGCGCCGCGTCTCTATGGGCGGAAAGTGGTGATCGAACCAGCGTGCCAGCTCCACCTGCCAGTCAATCGGCGGCTGCAGCAGAGCACGGATTTCCTCGATCAGTCCCGCGGGCAGCAGGCCGCGTGCGCCTTGCTCATGGCGCAGCAGGCCTTTGCCTAACTGGGTGCGGCAGAACTCGTCGATATCGGTGTAGTCGCCAGCCTTGCGCTGGCCGCCCACATTGCGCTCCAGCATGTCGCCCTGGCCACCGGCCAGGGTGCGCAGCTTGCGCATACGGCGCAGATCGCCCGTGATGCGGTCGTAGATCTCTTCCGCGCTGAGCCCGCGCAGCTCCGGGTCGTAGAGCAGACCGATGTCAGGCGGCTGGCCCACATCCATCTGAATCAGCCAGTCGTTGATGACGAAGTCGCAGGCCACGTTCCACAGAAACGGCTCGCGCCCGCGCCGGCGCGGCAGATGGCGCAGGGCGACATGCAGGACTTCGTGGGCAATGACGAAACGCAGCTCCAGCTCGGACAGGTGCGGGCCGGGGTTGATGTAGATGGTGCGCAGCATCTCGTCGACGGCGGCGACGGAGATGTCCTCGCGCTCGCAGATGCTGGCGTCCTCGATGATGTCAAACGCCGCGACCATGCTGCCCAGCAGCGGAAAGCTGTCCATGAACCAGTGGCGTGCGAGGTCCAGCGCGCTGCTGGCAGCGCGGCTCTGGCCAAACTCGCGGCGCACGCCCGCCGCCATTTCCACGGACTGGGTCACAGAGCGGGCCAGGCCCGCAGCAAACATTTCGGGCCAGTTGCCGTACCTGCGCCAGTAGGGCAGCGGCTTGCTGGTGGAGGATGCGGGCTCCGGCCATTGCTCCGGCAGGGCCAGGCTGGGGTGGGCGCCGCCCTGGCCGGGACCGGCCAGGCTTAGGGCCTGCGCCCAGGAAGGTATGCCTTGTTCGCAGAACTGCACATACCACTGGGCCTCGTCGCGCTGGGGCAGTCCGTCGGGCAGTTCCATGCCTTCGGGCGGACGGCCCAGCTTGATGGTCTGGATGAAGCGGGTCGTGACCACATCGCAGGCCGCGCTCCATTGTGCCCAATGGCTGCGGTCACGCTGAAACAGCTCCAGCGCGTAGCTGAGCGTTGCCCGCCCCAGGCAATACGCCCATTCTTCGGGTTTGGCCATGCGCTTGGGGTGGATGTCGATCTGGCCGGTAAAGCGCTGGTGGTTGAGGCTGGCCTGCGCCCAGCCATGGGCAGGGCAGCATGACTGGGCGCTGCGCACAAAGCCCAGGCTGCGGCTGAGTTCGCTAAAGATGGGGTGTGCCTGCAGCATGGCCAGGCCCTGCGTATAGGCCTGGGTGGCAGGGGTGTCGCGCGTTGGGGCTTTGGCCATCAGGCTCTGGCCGCTTCGCGTGCTTCCACCAGGCGTGGCAGGTCGCGCACGATTTCAACCATATACCAGGCGGGCAGGGTCTGGCTGTCGCTTTCAGAGGTGACGATCTGCGCCATTTCCAGGCTGATCTGGGCCAGCTCCTTGAGCATGGCCTTGGAGCGGTGCACGGTTTGCTGCAACTCGCCGCCGCTTTGCTGCTTGTCGGTGGGCAGGATCTTGAGCAGACGCGCACGGAATGCCTGGGCCAGGAAATACAGCACATCTCTGTCCTGCGGCGCATGGGGCCAGTTGGCGTCGCCCTTGAAGATGGCGTCCAGCCGGTGGCGGTCGTCGGCCAGCTTGTAAAAGGCCTTGAACTGCGCTGCATGCTGGGGCGTGAGGCAGCCGCTGCTCAGGGCTTCCAGCGTGTGCGGATTCAAATCGTCGCCATAGGACAGCAGGGCGTCGCTGAGCATATGCCAGGAGCGCGGCGTGGAAAACGCCTCTTCATGCTTGGGCGGCTGGCTCCACAGATGGTCAGGGCGCTGGGCCAGATATTCGAGCACCAGCGTGTGCAACTGGGCCTGCTGTGCCCATTGCAGCCACTCGCTGGCGCTGACCTTGAGCTGCACATGAATCATGCGGTTGATCAGCGCCGAGGACATGGTGCGCACAATTGCCGAGTCCTGAGCACGGTTGCCAGCCGCAATTACGATGGAGCCCTCGGGCATCAGGTACTCGCCCACGCGACGCTCCAGAATCAGGCTGTAGAAGGCTTTTTGCACGTCCTGGCTGCAGGCGTTGAGTTCGTCCAGGAATAGGCAATAAGGCTGCTCGCGCGCAATCATGGCGGGCGGGCAGAAGCGGGTCACGCCGTCGCTGATCTGGGGCACGCCCAGCAGATCCTCTGGCGCGAGCTGGCTGCCCAGCAGGGATACGCAATCTAGTCCCACGCTTTGCGCAAAGTTCTGTACCAGTGCCGATTTGCCAATTCCGGGTGGACCCCAGATAAACACGGGGCGTACGGTGGCGACGTTGAGAAGAAATTCGCTCAGTTGCGAAGGAGTGAGAGCCAGACTGGTTTGCATGCTGCAGGCAGTCTAAAGCAGACGCCCAGCGCAATCTGCGCCATGGCGTTGAAAACTCCTGAACTGATAGCTGGAAGGGCTTGGTGGGATTGGGCTTGCGGCATATTTCATCCGTAGTCAAACTCTGCTTGATAGTCCTGAGGATTGATGCCTTCGGCGCGCAGCGGCTCCACCAGCCTGAAACGGGTGATCTTGGCCGATGCGGTGATATAGCCCTTGATCACGCAGTCGCAGGTCACAGGGCTTTTGGCCTCCGCCGCCAGTTGCTCAATCACCCGCGTGGTCTTGCGCCGCGCCAGCATGCGAAAGAGGGCGGGCACATGGGCTAGCAGGCGTTTGAGCAGGGCCTCGGCCTCGGGCAGCCATTCGCCTTGCTTGGGCAGCTCGGGCACAAAGCCCCATTCGTCTTCGCTCAGCGGCCGCCACAGCAGGATGGAGTGGTTGTCGCCATCGCTTACGCAGGCCATTTCTTCCAGCTCTGGCGTATTCATGGGCGCGTAGCGCGTGCTGCAGCCTGCGGCCAGCAAGGTGTCATAAGTGGTCTGCACCTTGCTGACTTGTAGGCGCAGCGACAGGCTGGATTCGACCCGGCTCACCTGCGCCAGTCGCAGCGTGGCGCTGCCGGTATCAATGTCCACATAGCCATCGCCCCTGCCTACCTCGGCAAAGCCGATCACATCACGCCACATCTTGGCGGCGCGCTCCAGATCGGCGGTAGGGACAATAAGATGGCTGATTCCAAAAAACATAGCAGGCTTCGCAGAGAATTCAAGGGCCTCCCGATGATAGGGCTCTGAAGGCTTGTCTGTGTTGATCTGCCTCAAACGCGGCTGTTCTGCTCAGGCACTACGGCTTTTGGGGCTGCCGCTGCTGCATGAGGGCTGCGGTTTGTCTCCTTTGAACGAGAGGCAATGTAAAAATTGCAGTATCTCGATCAATCGGCATTGACTATGCGATCTGCTGGTCGGTTTGAAACGCCTGAATGCCCTGCATGCAATACAGCAAAAAGCGGTTGGCGGCGGGCGAGAGATGTCTGCCGGTGCGGGTGATGAGCTGCATCTCCGCATCCTGAAAGGCAGGGTTGTGAATGGGAATGGCGCGCAGGCGTCCGCTTGCCAGCTCGGCCGTGACGGAGCAGGGCGGCAGCAGGGTCACGCCCTGGCCGCTGGTGACAAAGGCCAGCAGCACGCTGATGAGATTGCTGGTCAGGACGGGGCTGAGGTGAATCTTGTCCTGGTGTTCGGCATATTCCACGAGCTGGCGAATGCCATACACGCCTTGCAGCATGGCAATAGGCCATCGACTGAGCTCTTGCAGCGAGGTCTGGTCAGCACGGGCCAGTGGGTGCTGGGAGTGGACGATGGCATGCATGGGCTGGCGCGCCGCACCGCGCGCGGTGATGTGGCTGTCGGCGGGCGGGTAGTAGACCAGGCCGATCTCGGCAGCGTCCTCGCGAATGCGGCGCATGATCTCGGTCGTGCCGTAGATTTCCAGCGAGATGCTGACGCTCGGATATTGCTGGCGAAAATTGCGTATCGGGCCGTCGATCAGCTCCTGTGCAAAGCCTTCGCCGCTGACCACGCTGACGCTGCCGCTGTGCAGCCCCCGCAGCGCATCGACCTTGGCCAGCATGTCGTGGCGGTGGGCCGTATGTTCGCGGTGATAGTCCAGCAGCAACTGGCCGGCCTCGGTGGGGACCACGCCGCTGCGATGACGCTCTAGCAGGGCAACGCCCAGCTCCTCTTCAAGCAGGCTGATCTGGCGGCTGACGGCCGAGGGAACGATGCCCAGTTTTTCGGCTGCGGCACGAACAGAGCCGCAGTAGACGGCTTCAAACAGATAGCGGGCGCGGGAGTCTTGAAAGGCGGGCATGCTGCGATTGTCGTCGCCAAATTGCATCTGTATTCATACGTATGTTCACTTTTTTAGAACAGAAAAAGAATGCGTATGCAATAAATGCATTGTTATATTCAGCGCCCGCATGGGTGAGCGCCAGCTTGGGCTGGTCGTGCCCATTTTCAGGGTTCAAAGCTATTTCAGCGCGTCGGCAGCGGCCGTCGTGCGCAAGGAAAGTTGATGCGTACAGAGGTGCAGCCGGCCAAGGCCGCGTTGAATGTGGGCAGCGTGGTGCAGGTTTTTGCACTGGCGCTGGTGATTGCGGCATTGTCCGAGTGGCTGGGGCCGCTGCCCATTGCGCTGGGCGTGGGCAAGGTGGTGCTGCTGCCCATGATCTGGGCGCTGCTCATCGGCCTGGTGCTTGGCCTGTTGCGCAAGCGCATGCCGGGCCTGCTGCAACTGAGCCTGTACAGCCAGAATCTGGCCGCCGCTGTGCTGTCCTGCGCGCTGTTTCTGTTCATTGCCAAGCTGGGCCTGCTGGTGGGCGGTTCGCTGCCCAAGCTGGCCGAGGTCGGTTGGGGCCTGGTGTTGCAGGAGCTGGGCAATCTGGTCGGTTGCGTGGCCCTGGGCATGCCGGTGGCCTTGCTGCTGGGCATCAAGCGCGAAGCGATTGGTGCGACGTTCTCCATCGGTCGTGAACCGGGTCTGGCCATCATCGGCGAGCGCTTCGGCATGGATTCGCCCGAAGGCCGCGGCGTGCTGGCCGAGTACATCACCGGTACGCTGATCGGTGCCATCTTCATCTCGCTGTTGGCCGGCTTTGTCTCCAGCCTCAATATCTTCCACCCACTGGCCCTGGGTATGGGCGCCGGCGTGGGTTCGGGCAGCATGACGGCTGCCGCCGTGGGTGCGATCGCTGCCCAGCATCCCGAAATGAGCGACCAGATCGCCACTTTTGCCGCTGCCGCCAACCTGATCGCAACGACGGTGGGCACGTATCTGACGCTGTTCATCTCGCTGCCCCTGGCCCTGCGTGCCTACCAATGGCTGGAGCCGATTCTGGGCCGCAAGCGCAAGCAGGCCGTGGTGGAGCAGGCCGTGGATCTGTCGGCAGCCAAGGACGAAGAGCAGGCGCCGGTGCCTGCGCTGGGTCTGGGCATGCGTTTCGCCTCCTGGCTTCTGGTCGGTGCCATGGTGCTGATCGGCAACCGCATCGGTCATGGGGTGCCCGTGATGGATGCGCTGCCCGGCGTGTTGCTCATCATTGCCGCCGTGTTTGTCGGCGATCTGATCTACGTCGGCACGCGCCGCATTCTTCCCGCCGTGTGCTGGATTTCGTTTATCGCCATGGCCATGACCTTCCCGCTGACGCCTTATGCCGCCGAAGTGGCAGCTTTGACGGGCAAGGTCAATTTCCTGGCCATGATCACGCCCATGCTCACGTTCGCGGGCCTGTCGCTGGCCAAGGACATCCCGGCCTTCCGTCGCCTGGGCTGGCGCATCGTCGTGGTTTCTCTGCTGGCCAATGCCGGCGTGTTCCTGGCCGCGACCCTGATCGCCCAGACCTTTGTCCACACGCTGTAAAAACGGAGCAAGACCATGATGAACACCATCAAATGGCCCGGTCAGCAGGAGCTGCAAGCCTGGCGTCATGACTTTCATCGTCACCCGGAAACTGCTTTTCAGGAGCACCGAACCAGCGCACGCGTGGCCGAGCTGCTCAAAAGTTTTGGTCTGGAAGTGCACACCGGCCTGGCCGGTACGGGGGTGGTTGCCGTGCTCAAGGGCAATCTGGGCGCGGGTCCCTCCATCGGCCTGCGCGCCGATATGGATGCGCTGAATGTGACGGAGCTCAACCAGTGCGAGCATGCGTCCACGCACGCTGGCCGTATGCATGCCTGCGGCCATGACGGCCATACCAGCATGCTGCTGGGGGCGGCCCAGGCTTTGGCCTCGGCACCCGATTTTTCGGGGACCGTGCATTTCATCTTCCAGCCCGCCGAGGAAAACGAAGGTGGCGCGCGCGCCATGATAGAGGGCGGGCTGTTCCAGCGCTTCCCTATGGACGCGGTCTACAGCATGCACAACTGGCCAGGCCTGCCCGTGGGTACGGCGGCGGTGCATTCCACGGCCGTGATGGCGGCCTTTGACATCTTCGATCTGACGCTGACCGGCAAGGGCTGCCATGCCGCCATGCCGCATCTGGGCAAAGACGCACTGCTCGCGGCCTGCCAGTTGGTGACGCAGCTGCCCGCGCTGATTGCGCGCGAGCAAGAGGTGCACAAGCCGGCCGTGCTGAGCGTGACCAGCTTCAACGCCGGCGACACCTATAACGTGATGCCCGAAGTCATCAAGCTGCGCGGCACTGTGCGCTGCTTCGACATGCCTCAGCGCGCGCGCATCGAGCAACGTTTTCGCGATGCGATTGCCGCGACCTGCGCGCTGCACGGCCTGGAGGCCCATCTCGACTACCGCGTCAGCTACCCTGCGACCATCAACAACCCCCAGCATGCTGAAGTCTGCGCCGAAGTGCTGACCGGCGTGCTGGGCGAAGGCAAGGTGCGCCGGGACATGGTGCCCAGCATGGCCTCGGAAGACTTTGCCTTCATGGCGCAGGAATGCCCGGGTGTCTATATCTGGCTGGGAAATGGCGAGGACAGCGCTTCTCTGCACAACCCCAAGTACGACTTCAACGACGCCAATCTGCCGCTGGGCATGCGTTACTGGGTGGAATTGGTGGGAGCGCTGCTGAAGGGCGGCAAGCTACCGGCCTGACAGAAGGGCTTTTCACATGAATCAATGCCGGGTCAACGCAGAGTTGAGCCCGGCATTTTTCATGCTCGGACGGTTTGCAAAACGCTAACAAGCAATGCATTCGGACACAGAAATGTCGGAAGGCTGACACCCTGTAACGTCATTCGATCTGACACCCCTATGATGTTTGTAGCGTTCCGCGATAGTGCCTGTTGTGTTCCAAGCAGGCCTCGGAGCGTGCGTGGCGGCCGCCTTGATCCCCTGGAGAAGAGCTGGTCGCGCAATAGCAGGTGTTGCATTCCGGCGCATGTCCGGGCTTTCACGCGGCGCTGACCGCATCTCTCGCAACGCTGCCTGCACCAACCCTGGTGCCGTGACTTTGTCGCACGGTACGGGTCTTGATACAGGAGGGCGCTTTATGCCATTTGGCAATCTGGAGGCGGGCATCTGGCCTGCCGGTTTTCCGCCGCTGCTGAGTTGGTGCGTGCTGGTAGCGGCCGCAGCCTTGCTTGGCCATATGGTTCACCGTTTTTCCGGCTATCCGCGTATGCTGGGCTACACCCTGGTCGGCCTCGTGGCCGGCTGGGTGGGGTTTGGCGATCTGCCCTGGCCGTTGCAGGGCAGCACGGCCTTGCTGCTGGAGGTGGCCGTGGGCGTCAGCCTGCTGCTGGCGGCCTCCCAGGTCTCCCTGCCCTGGCTACTGCGCCAGCCCTGGTTGCTGCTGCAAAGCCTTGGCGAGTCGCTGGTCACGATGGCCGTGGTAGCCACGACCTTGCTGGCGCTGGGTTGGGGCTGGGCCGTGGCGCTGGCCGTTGGTGTGATTTCCATGGCGGCTTCGCCGGCCGTGCTGCTGCGTATTGCCGATGATCTGCGTGCCAGCGGTGCGGTGACCGATCGCAGCCTGCTTCTTGCCACCATCAGTACCTTGCTGGCGCTGCTGGGGGCGCTGGTTCTGACGGTGGTGTTTGTGCCGGTCGCCCAAGCGGCGGGCGGTGGCCTGCAATTCTCGACGGCGGGCCTTGGACGCTTGCTGCTGAGCTTGCTTCTGACTCTGTTCTGGGCCTTGCTGGTCACGGTTGCCTTCTGGCCGGTGCTGCGCTGGCAGTCATCGCGTAGCGACACTACGGCCCTGTATCTGCTGGCGGCCATGGCTGCGGTCTGTTTGCTGGCCGAACAATGGGGCGGCTCGGCCGCGCTCGGCTTCGTGGTCGCTGGGCTGATGTTGCGCAATTTCAGCCCCATGCCCCTGGTCTGGCCCCAGGCCTTTCAGGCTGCCCATGCCATGCTCAATCTGCTGATGTTCGTGCTGGTGGCCAGCATGGCCTCTCAGGTGAACCTGTCTTTGGCCATGGTTTCGGTGGTGGCCAGCGTCGTCCTGGCAAGAATTCTGGGGAAGTTCGGCTCCATCTTGTTGCTGGGCCTGGGGACCGGCATAGGTTGGCGCAGGCAGTGGCCTGTGGCTTGCGGGCAATTGGCTTTGTCGGGTCTGGCTCTGCTGATGCTGTCCGGTATCGCACAGCAATGGACCGCCTTCAACGCCAGCGTGGCCCAGCAGGTGGCGGCCATTGCCCTGCCGGTGATTGTGGTGTGTGAGGTATTGGGCGTGCTGCTGGCCGCTACCGCCCTCTGGCGCAGCGGCGATGCCCATCGCGGTGTGGGCCGAGCGGCCTTGCAAAGAGGAGGCAAGCGCCATGACGCATGAGATAGAACAAAGTCAGCCGGCTGCGTCGGAGGCCGGCGGTCTGGGCGAATTCGCGCCATCACAGGCCTTGACGCTGGGCGTGGAGCTGGAGTTGCAGCTGCTCAACACCCATCACTACGATATGACGCCATATGCGCCCGATATGCTGGCTCTGCTCAAGAATGCCAAGGTGCCGGGCTCCATCGTGCCGGAGGTGACCTCCAGCATGATCGAGATCTCGACTGGCATCTGCCAGGATGCACAGGACGCCTATGAGCAGCTGGCGGTTACGCGCGATGCCCTGGTCAAGGCGGCCGACCGACTCAATATCGCGTTGGCCGGTGGCGGCACGCACCCGTTCCAGCAATGGCACCAGCAACGCATTTACGACAAGCCGCGCTTCAAGGAGCTGACGGCGCTGTACGGCTATCTGACCAAGCAGTTCACCATCTTCGGCCAGCATGTGCATGTGGGCTGTCCCAGTGCCGACGATGCGTTGATGATGCTTCATCGGCTTTCGCGCTATATCCCGCATTTCATTGCGCTGTCGGCATCCAGCCCTTTTGTGCAAGGCCAGGACACGGCGTTTGACTCCGCGCGACTCAACTCGGTGTTCGCATTTCCGCTCTCGGGTCGTGCGCCGTTTGCCCTGCACTGGGAGGACTTCGAGCGCTACTTCGCCAAGATGGCGGCCACGGGCGTGATTCACAGCATGAAGGATTTTTACTGGGATATCCGTCCCAAGCCCGAGTTCGGCACCGTGGAGGTGCGCGTCTTCGACACGCCGCTGTCCATCCATCGCGCTGCGCAGCTAGCGGCCTATGTGCAGGCGCTGGGTGCCTGGTTCCTCAGCGAGCAGCCCTTCGAGCCCAGTGAGGACGACTATCTGGTCTATACCTATAACCGGTTTCAGGCCTGTCGCTTCGGGCTGGACGGCACTTATGTGGACCCGGCGAGCAGCGAGCAGCTGTCGCTGCGCGAGCATATAGGGCAGACCCTGCAGCGCATCACCAGTCATGCACCGGCATCAGGCAAGAGCGCGCTGCAGGAGCTGGCCCTGGTGCTGCAGCGCGGCAACGATGCGAGCTGGCTGCGTGAGAGCTATGCCCAGGTGCAGCAATTGCCCGAAGTGGTGCGTCAGGCATCGCTCATATTTTCCGGCCGGCCCTGATCGGTTTTGACATCTTGGGCCCGGTGTAACACGTTAAAGTTGCAAATATTTACGAGTGCGGGTTGATAAGGCTTGATCAAGGCATGTGCCAGTCCGGCTTTGTTGACCTGCAGCTCTGGCGGTTTTCATGGTCTGAGCCATGCAGCACCTGTCTTTACCGGATATGAGCGATTTCATGGTTGCGACCGTCATCCTGGGCATGCTCTGCGTGCATCTGCTGTGTTTTTGCGTGCTGTTCATGCTGATCAGTCGCAGGTTGCCCGGCAGGAAAATGGGCATGGAGGTCTTTGCACTGGGCAATCTGCTGCTGGGTTGTGCCTATGTGCTGCAGCTGCTGGGCGGCAAGCCGGGCTGGAGTGCGATGAGTGTCGTCAATCACACGCTGACTCTGTGTGCTCCGGTGGTCTATGCCCTGGGCGCGATGCGCTTCTTCAATCGTCCCACTCCGGTGTGGCGGCCACTGCTGATTCTGGCGCTGGCCTATAGCGCGGCGCAGGTGCTGGTGCATTCGACACTGGGTCTGGAGGCGCGCCAGGCCATGCTGGCCGGGGCCTGTGCCTTGCTGTTTCTGGGGATGACGATCACCTTGCTGCGGGGCATGCGCAGCTTTGCCAGGAACATGGTCGTGGAGATGGTGGTCTTTGCCATTCTGATCGGCGGCATCTGCGCTCTCAATGCCATGAAGTTCGTGCTGATCCTGCAAGGCGGCTTGCAGGCCCTGGACATGAACAGCCGTTTTCAGATGGTGTTCTATATTTATATGTCCTTCCTCGGCACGGTGATCCCGCCAGGCGCCGTCTGGCTGGTGTTGCGACGACTTACCGACGAACTCGGCAGCATGGCCGCACAGGATCCGCTGACCAAGCTGCTCAATCGGCGGGGCCTGCTCAACGGGCTGGAGGCGCATTTCGCGGCTGCTAAGGGAGTGTCCGTCCACCTGTTGATCGTGGATATTGACCATTTCAAGCGCATCAACGACAACTACGGGCACCAGTTCGGCGACATTGTGCTGTGTCGGGTGGCGGAAGTGATTCAGCAGAGCACGCGCAGAAGCGACCTGAAATGCCGTTTGGGAGGTGAGGAATTCGTGGTTCTCTGCCCGGGACTGCAGGGAAATGAAGCTCCGCAATTGGCCGAAAGAATACGTGCGGCGATTGCCGAGATCGCGATACCGGGCATCAGCCTGCATGGCTGTGTCACTTGCACGGCAACGATTGGCGTTTCCCATCCCTTCGTCGCTTCGCATGCATTTGACGTCGCGCTGCGGCAGGCCGATGCGGCGCTTTATCGAGGTAAACGCGCGGGGCGCAATCGTGTTCAGTGCGTGGGCCTCGAAGACCTCTGGCCGCAGGCAGCGCAAGGCCCGGCAGCAAGATCAAGCCCCTCCATCAGAGAAAGGACTTGAAGGCGCTTAGGCTGCAATCACCGTCACGGCATAGCCCTTGCCGCTGGCAATTACGTCCAGCAGTCGATCGATATTGGGATGGGTACCCGGACGTGCCTTGGCGTCTTCGGTGTGCTCGGCAAACAGCTGCAGGCCTTCTTCGGCAGCAGCCGCGTTGATGCTGCCATGCTTGGCATAGAGTGCGTTGTAGACGGTGACCGAGCCAGCTTTGCCGGGTGCATTCGGAATGCTTGCAGCCAGCTTGCCGTCGGAGTCGATCAGCTGCAGCTCGGAGATATGGGCAATGGAAGGAAGTTGCTTGAGGTTGTCGGCAAAGGCCATGGTGTGCTCGCGATGGTTGCTGTGATGGAAGCCGTTATTGTGGGGGCAGCCTGAGGGCCTGTTCAGCTTCGAGCGCTGTTTTGCTCCAGCACCCGCCGTGCTTGCTGCATCTGCGCAAGCGTTGGCGCATATTCGGGCAGTTCGGCAATTTCATCCATTTCCCGCTGCATCAGCTGTTGCACCTGTGCTGCCAGGCCCTGCCACTGAGAGACGCTCATGAGGGCCTGGGCCGTCTGCAGCAAGTCGGCTTGTACTTCATATGACAGCGAGAGCTTGCGCACCACATTGAGGGCAAATGGGGGGCACAGCAGAATTTGAAATGCCGTCGAGCGCGCGAAGGCCAGGTCGCAGCGGCCCTGTCTGCCATGGCTCAGGGCCAACCAGCCCAGCCAGGCCGTGCTCAGATAGATGAGTGCCAGTGCAGTCAGCTGCATCAGTTCGGAATGAAGCACCAGCAAGGCGGCGGGAAGACCGAGAAACAGTAGCGCGGCCAGCAGATACAGCGGCAGCGCAAACGCTTTGAAGCTGCGGGCATGTGCCTCCACAGCCGTGGAAAATTTCGCATCACCGGGTAGATGAATCCGTGTGGCGCTCCAGCGCTGCCGGTACACGGGCCGGTGAAGCGCAAAAACAGGTAGCCATAGCAGGCGGTTCTGACGCAGCTCGAAGCCCCGGCTGGCCAACTGTGCCCGCCATCCCGAGCGTAGCGGGCGCAGCAAACCCTCTTCGGGCTTGAGCAGCAAGGCCGCGTCATAAAGATAGAACAGAACGATGGCCAGAACTACCTGCAGCTGCGTGGAGATCGTGAAATACAAGACGGCTTTCGGGACAAGACAAACCCCGCGATCTTAGCGATGCGCGGGGCGGGGTTACAGGGGGTAGCCGCAGCTGACTTAATGCTGCTATTCAGCGGCTTTCTTGCGGCCAAACAATTTGCCTAGGCCAGCGAACAGCGCGACCGCTGCGGCGGCGATGATCTTCCAGCCTGCAGCCAGAAAGCCTGCAATCGCACCCCACAGGCCTTTCTTGGTGGCAACCGCGGCCGCACCGCCGAGTACCAGTGCGCCCAGGCCGATGGCGGCGACCTTGTCGCCGTTCTTGAACTCGGCATAGGTCTGGCCGCTGTTGTAGTCGAAGCCGGCGAGCACCTTCTTGAATTCATCGGTGTTCTGGGCCAGCGTGGCGGTGTCGGAAACCAGGGTAGCGGTCATCACGCCGCTGCGGCCCAGAATGCGCGAGGTGTAGTTGACATTTTTCTCACCTGTTTCACCCCGCAGACGCAGGCCCCATTCCAGTCGCTTGGTCGTAGTGTCGTAATGAGGCGGCACCTGCCAGCCATCGGTGTACAGCGCTTCAAGGCCGAGTTTCTTGCGCTGTTCGTTGCCGGCCTTGTCGCCTGCCTGCATGGATTTGAGCAAGTCGTCGGCATCGATCTTTTCGTCGTCCTTCACATAGCCGGTGTCGTCATACGAGAACACGGCAAACCAGTCCAGCGATTTTGGGGCTATCAAAAAGTGATCGCTGCTGGGCGGGTTGCCAAATGCCTGCAGCAGCTTGGACGTGTCGGCCTCTCCGAGAAAGGCATAGCCCGATGGAATCTTGACGCTGGCCTTGTCGGCGATTTCTCCCTTCCCACTTTCCTGCCAGTGCAGGGCCTTGATTTCAGGAGGTAACTCCTGAGTGGCGTCAGCCTTGGCCCAGACGCCCAGAGAAAGTGACAGGCCTAGAACGGCGGCCGCGATGGACTTGAACATTCAATGAACTCCCGTGTTATGAATTTATTGAGGAAAGCTATTGGTAATAGCGAACTTGATTTCACATACGCATTCGAATCATCGTCGTTGATTCGTAAGCGAAGCATAACGTGGCTCAAACTGAGCTGACAAAAGTAGCAGGATTGATAGCGCAAAGCGTCAGTAATATCGGACAAACAGCATGTTTTAAAGAAATTTTTTGGAGATCGGTCATATGCACAGTGCCATATCTTTCTTGCAGGGGCATGCCAATCTGGGCATGGGCAGCTGGCATCTTGGCCAGGGTCGGCGTAGCTGGGGCGAGGAGAAAGCGGCCTTGCTCACCGGATTGCAGCTCGGCCTGAGCGTGATCGACACCGCCGAGATGTATGGCGATGGCCTTTCGGAGGAACTGATTGGCGAGGTCCTGCGTGACTGGACGCCAAGTCGGCCCCGGCCTTTTCTGGTCAGCAAGGTGCTGCCCATGCATGCCAGCCGCCAGGGAGTGATGCGCGCGTTCGCGGCCAGTGCCTACAAGCTGGGAGTGGACTGTATCGACCTCTATTTGCTGCACTGGCGCGGCAATACGCCGCTGGCCGAGACTGTAGCTGCGTTCGAGGACCTGAAGATGCAGGGCAGGATTCGCCATTGGGGCGTCTCCAATTTCGACACCGACGATATGCAGGAGCTGTGGCAAGTTCCGGGTGGACGCAACTGCGTGGTCAATCAGGTGCTCTACAACGTTTTCAGCCGCGGCATCGAATATGACTTGCTGCCCTGGTGCCAGAAGAACGGCGTGGCCGTGATGGCCTATTGCCCGCTCGGGCACGGGGAACTGGTTGAGCAAAGCCTGCTCGCTGAAATCGGTGATCGCCATGGTGTCAGTGCCAGTGTGGTGGCTCTGGCCTGGGCTCTGCGTAGCGGCAAAGTGCTGGCAATCCCCGAAAGCGGCTCTGAAGACCATATCCGAGACAATGCCCGCTCACTGCAGCTCAGGCTCGGCGCAGAGGAGCTGGCGCTGATCGACGCTGCATCGCCCCCGCCGCGCTTCAAGCAGCCGCTGGACATTCTCTGAGCAAGAAGGGCGTCAGCGTCGATTGAGGTGGCGTTGCGGCGGCGGTCCCTGCCCGTGCCGGTACTCAGAGCGGAACTCGTTCCGGCTCCCAGACCAATGCCCGTCGCTCCCATTCCTGCTCCCGGATCGCTGGCACCTGCGTCACCACGGCCACCAGCACTCTGACCTTCGCCGGCTTTGCAGATCACTCCGGCTCCCCCATCCTCGGCCGTGCTCTTGCGCGATCCGGGCTAAGCGCTGCCTTTGTTGACAGTGCTTGCGAGCCCGCTTGTCGATCGGCCTCATGTTTTGTCATATGCTAGATAGTTGACATATCACCTAGCTGAGAAAAAGAGACAACGTGGTGGAGCCTGTGACTAGCCGGGGTCTGAACCCCTCATGGATCATCGTCGCTGCGGGCGTCAGCGCCTCGCTGCATGTGGGCAAGCTGCCGCCCGCCGTACCCCTGCTGAAGCAGCAACTGGGCATGTCTCTGGTGCAAGCGGGATTCTTGCTTTCCACCGTCCAGGTGGCGGGCATGGTGCTGGGCCTGGTGGTGGGCCTTGGGGCAGACAAATGGGGGCTGCGTCGCAGCCTGCTGATGGGGCTGTTGCTGATGGCACTGTCCAGCATGGTGGGTGCTGCGGCCACGGACTTCACCTGGCTGCTGGCGCTGCGTGCTCTGGAAGGTCTTGGGTTCTTGCTGGTTGCCATGCCCGCTCCAGGGCTGATTCGTCGCAGCGTCAAACCGTCAGAACTGGGGGCGCGTATGGGCTGGTGGGGCTCTTATATGCCCATTGGCAGTGCCATGGGCTTGCTGCTTGGACCCTGGGTGCTGCAGGCGACCAGTTGGCAGACCTGGTGGCTTGCACTGGGCTGTACCTCCGCCTTGGCGGCCTATGCCATCTGGCGCATGGTGCCTGCGGATGCTGCTGCAACTGCAGCCGTCGCAGCCACTGCCGATGAGGGATGGCGTCCGCGTCTGGCGCTCACATTGCGCAGCCCCGGTCCCTGGCTGGTGTCACTGGGCTTTATGGTGTATTCGGGTCAGTGGATGGGCATTGTCGGCTTTCTGCCCACGCTCTATTCGGAAGCAGGACTCAGTGCCAAGCTGGCAGGCCTGCTGACGGCCGTGGTCGCCGCCAGCAATATGCTGGGCAATGTGGCGGCAGGCAGGTTGCTGCACCGCGGCTGGAGTCCTGCGCGCTGCCTGCAGACCGGCTATGTGCTGATGGGCCTGACGGCGCTGCTGGCCTATATGCAGATCGGGGGCGAGCCGCTGGCTCCTCTGTGGCTGCGCTTTGTGGCCGTGGCCCTGTTCTCGGCGACGGGCGGCCTGATACCGGCGACCCTGTTCACAACGGCCATGCATCTGGCGCCCAGCCAGGCCACGGTGTCCACCACCGTGGGTTTCATGCAGCAATGGTCTTGTGTGGGGCAGTTCGCAGGTCCGCCGCTGGTGGCGGCCGTGGCCATGCAGATGGGCGGCTGGCAGTTCACCTGGATGGTGACGGGCAGCATGTGCGTGCTGGGCTGGTTGCTGGCGCTGGGAGTGGGCCGTTGCTGGAGTAGCTTCCGGGCCCGAGATTTGTGAGTGATGCTCTGTATTTATGAGCTTACAGTTCTTGATGGGTAAGTGCCGTAGCTTGAATTGATGCATTGTTTTGAACTGGCGCAGAGGGCTCGAGTTCCAGCTCAAGCATTATTAGAGTCCGAACTGCGGTTACGCTGCAGTCTTGTGGAGGTTCATGATGCAAAAGCGCCAGTTTCTCGCCACCGCAGCTTCGCTGACGGCATTGTCATCAACGTCTTGGCTCGCGGGCTGTGCTTCGCGCCGTACCAAGACGGTGGTCAAGCCCGCCGAGTTGATCTATTACGGCGGCCCGATTCTCACCATGAATGACGCTCAGCCTCAAGTGGAGGCCGTGGCCGTCAGCGCCGGGATGATTACCGCCATCGGCTCAGCTCAGGAGCTGGATGCCTTGCGCGGTCCGGCCACGCGCATGGCGGACTTGCAGGGGCGCACGCTGATTCCGGGTTTTGTGGATCCGCACAGCCATATCGGCGGCGTGGGACTGCAGGCCATTTCTGCCAATCTGCTGCCACCGCCTGATGGCGGCAACGCCTCTATCGCCGACTTGCAGCAGACGCTGCGTGAGTACATCAAGACTTCGCCCGAGGTCAAACAGTTGGGCATCGTGCTCGGCTTTGGCTATGACGATTCCCAGCTTCAGGAGCGACGCCATCCTACACGTGATGACCTCGATGCCGTCTCCCGGGATCTGCCGATTGCCGTGATTCACCAGTCCGGGCACTTCGGTGCACTCAATTCTGCGGCCCTGGCCCGTGCCGGCATCGGTCCCGGCACACCCAATCCAGAGGGCGGCGTGATCCGCCGCCGTGCCGGCAGCCCGGCGCCCAACGGGGTGCTGGAGGAGAACGCCTTCTTCCACAGCCTGGGCAGGATCATGCCCGATCTCACGCTGGAGCAATCCATGGACTGGCTGGAAAAAGCCCAGCAGCTTTATCTGGAGTTCGGCTACACCACGGTGCAGGACGGTCGCTCCCACGCAGGCGCGATCGCCTCGGCCATGGCGGCTGCCGAGGCGCGTCGGTTGGTCATCGACGTGGTGTCCTATCCCGACATACTGCAACTGGGTGATGGCGCGCTGGCCAACAAGCTCAAGTTCAGCCGTAGCTATACCAATCGCTTCCGCATTGGCGGTGTCAAGCTCACGCTTGATGGCTCGCCCCAGGGCAAGACGGCCTGGCTGACCGAGCCGTATCTGGTGCCGCCCGATGGCCAGAAGGCTGGCTACCGTGGCTATGGGGTGCTAAGCGATGCCAGGGCCAACGAGCAGGTGGCCAAGGCCATCCACAACGGCTGGCAGATTCTGGTGCATGGCAACGGCGATGCGGCGATTGACCAGTTCATCGCTGCAGTGCGTGCCAGCGGCCCGGTGGAGCAGGCGCGTGCCGTACGTCCGGTGCTGATCCACGGTCAGACGCTGCGACGCGACCAGGTTAGTCAGCTCAAGGAGTTGGGCATTTTCCCGTCGCTGTTTCCCATGCATACCTTTTACTGGGGCGACTGGCACCATGATTCGGTGCTCGGTGATCCGCGCGCGCAGAACATCTCGCCGACAGGCTGGGTGCTGGGCGAGGGCATGGTGTTCACATCTCATCATGATGCGCCTGTGGCCCTGCCATCGTCGATGCGTGTGCTCGATGCCACGGTGAATCGCACGACGCGCTCAGGGCGTGTGCTGGGGCCGGAGCATCGCGTCTCGCCCTGGGTGGCGCTCAAGGCGCAGACCATCTGGTCGGCATACCAGCATTTCGAGGAAGACCGCAAGGGCTCCATCGAGGTCGGTAAGCTGGCCGATCTGGTCGTGCTTTCGGACAACCCGCTGACCGTGCCGCCGCATCAGCTTTCCAATCTCCAGGTGCTGGAGACCATCAAGGAAGGGCGCACGGTTTACAAGCGCGACGGGTCAAACCTCTGATTTGAGGGCCGCTTGCGATTGATGGGTATGCGTTTGGGGGAATGCTTTTCACGCATCGCGCGAGCCGATAAGGGCGCGCAATGCACGCTCCAGTTGCTGGGCGTTTTCGTGCACCAGCAGCCATTCGGGCTGAAGTACTTCCGTCGGTGCAGGTGATGCAGGGCAGCTATCCATGGTCGCCAGTGGATCATCAGCCTTGAGCGCTACCACGGTTGGCTGGTTGGCCAGATCCAGACAGGCTTGCGTCAGCCAGCGGCAGTAGTCGGCTATCGCAGCCGGCGGCGGCATCCCGGTGTGGGCAGTGGCGCGGTTCAGACTCTCGGCCAGCAGCAAAGCCGTGGCGTAGACACGTACGGCATGTCGGTCATAGCGACGGGTGACAAAGGCCAGTCGCTCTGCATTGAGCCGTCCGCGCAGGGACCAGCGGCGCGAGGAATGGGCCTGGCCTACAGCTGCGCGCAGGGCGGCCAGCGATTCATGGGCCAGTGACAGCTGGCCGAGGGCGGTTTCTGCTGCATCGGCTTTCTGCTGCTGGCAGGCCTTGAGAATGAGATCCAGACCATTGGCAAGTTGCTTGAGAAAGATCGAGGCGGCCCGTCCCATATCCTTGATGGGATTGGAGGTCAGCAGCACCTGGCTGAAGATAAGCCCGACCGCGGCACCGACCGTGACGTCCAGCAAACGGGCTCCGCCCGCCATGCTGGGGCCGAGCACCAGCACCAGAATCACCGAGACCCCGGCTTGAATCGGCACCACGGGCGCGGGGCCGATGATGGCGCCGAGCAGGATGGAGAGGAATGCGCCCAGACTCATGCGCAGCAACAGGTGCTGCTCGGGCAACTGCCACAGCAGATCGCCGATCACGATGCCCAGTGTGCAGCCTATGAGCAGACTGCGTGCCTGCTTCAGATGGCTGGGCAGTCCGGGTGCGAGGCAGATCACTGCGGTGACCACGGCGAACGCGGGCTTGGGGTGGCCCCAAAGCTGCTGGGCGATGACCCAGGCCAGCATGCTGGCCAGTGCTGCAGCAAGCGCATCGCGCAGGGCCAGCCTGGCCCTCGATGGAAAAGTGGTCTTGGCACGACGCCAGGCCAGCATGAACGGGGTGCTCCAGCGCAATCTCAAACTCCTTGGCATGGCGGTCGATCAGACTCTGATTCAAGGATGTTAGGGTGCTCCATGAGATTGCCCTGTGGGAAATAAGCCACGCCACCCGAAAATGCAGCCCGGTGGATCAGTCCACCGAGTCGTCGTACTGGGGCGGGGTCTTGCGAAAGCCACTGGTGATGATGGCCAGATAGACAAGGCCGATGCTGCCCCAGATAAGGCCCGAGCCCAGCGAGCTGGGCTCCACCTCCAGCCACATGGCGCCTACGCTTATGAAGCCCAGCACCGGGGTGACAAGATAGCGCAGCAGGTCGCCTGTACTGTGCCAGCGGCCCTGGCGCCACATATATTCAGCCAGCACCGACAGATTGACAAAACTGAAAGCCGTCAGCGCGCCGAAGCTGATCAGGGCGACCACATATTCCAGGCTCAGAAAGCCTGCGGTCAGTGCCACCGCACCCACCAGCACAATGTTGTAGGAAGGCGTAAAGGACTTAGGGCTGATATGGCCGAAGAAGCGCTTGTGGATCACGCCGTCGCGACCCATTGCATACATCAGGCGCGATACACCAGCGTGAGCCGCGATGCCCGAGGCCATGACGGTGATGATGGCAAAGGACAGCACCACTGACCTGAACAGCGCGCCGCCCACCAGATAGAGGATCTCGGGCTGGGTTTCGTCCACGGCCTCGAAGTACTGGCCGGGGTCGCCGGGGAAATATAGCTGCAGGAAATACGTGGCCACGATGAAGATCAGGCCAGAAATCAGCGCCGTCAGAAAAATGGCCTTGGGCAAGGTGTTTCGGGTGTCGTGGGTCTCTTCGGCCAGTGAACTCAGCGAGTCAAAGCCCGTGAACGAAAAACAGAGAATGGTGGCTCCCGTAATCAGTGCGCCGATTTCGGCCTGGGAGCTCCAGAAGGGCGACAGCGTCCACAGGCCCTGGCCGCCATGTTCGGCAATCGCGCCCAGGGCATTACGGCCTGCATGCAGATCGCGCCAGACCATGCAGGTGAAGATGGCGATGATGAGCAGTTGGAAGAAGACGATCAAGCCATTGAAATGGGCGACAAAGCGAATGCCGCGCAGATTGACACAGACCATCAGCGCGGTCAGGCCGGCGATCCAGACCCAGTGGTTGACCTCTGGGAACATGGATGTCAGATAGATCCTGGCCAGCAAGATATTGACCATGGGCGAGAGCAGATAGTCCAGCAACGACGACCAGCCCACCATGAAGCCCACATTGGGGTGAATGGCCTTTTGCGCATAGGTGTAGGCCGAGCCTGAGGACGGGTAGCGCCGAATCATGTGGCCATAGCTCAGCGATGTCAGCAGCACGGCCAGCAAGGCGACAAAGTAGGAGGTGGGCACATGCTGCAGCGAGTCGCGCGAGACCATGCCGAAAGTGTCCAGCAATGTCATCGGCTGAATATAGGCCAGGCCGATGATGACCACATGCCATAGCAGCAGAGTCTTTTGCAACCGAGCGGGGGAGGTGGTCGAGGCTGCCAAGGGAGGGCGATCAGTCAGTGCAGTCATCTTCTACAAGAACAAGAGGGCTGGCACAGAACCTGCACAGAACCTGCACCAGCCTGTGCGTGGCAATGTGCCGCAGAGATAAGTCCCAGCTTGGTTGGCACTGTGTTATCAATGGTTTGGACATACGCCGAAGCAGGGGGCCGTTCTTGGGTTCCGCTGAGCCTCGGGTCGGGCTGCAACGAAAATCCGGCATTATCGGATTTTGTTACTTCCGAGGTTGCTTATGATGAAAATCGCATTCATTGCGTGCCGGTATCAGCACAGCTTGCTATGACGGGAAGAGCATGCAAGTGCTCAGCCTCAACTCTCTTGCAGCAGAGACTGAATGCATTGCCATTCGGCTTCGGTCACGGGGGTAATGGAGAGACGATTGCCTTTTTGCAGCACGCGCATCTGTGCCAGTTGAGGTTGCTCGCGTAGTTCAGGCATCAGCAGTGGGCGGATCTTTTTCAGCGCCTGCACATCCAGCATAAGCCAGCGCGGTTTGTCTGTCTGGGACTTTGGGTCGTAATAGGGGTCCGCGGGGTCGAACTGGGAAGGGTCCACGCGCAGATTGCCGGCAATGCGGGCAATGCCGTAAATCCCAGGTTCGGCGCAACTGGAATGCCAATACAGCACGCCGTCACCCACCTGCATATCGTCACGCATGAAATTGCGTGCCTGGTAATTGCGCACTCCATTCCAGGCAATGGTCTGTTCAGGGGACGCCAGAGCATGGTCGATGGAGTACTCGTCGGGCTCGTTCTTCATGAGCCAGTAACGCTGGGCTTGGGGGCTGCTGTCGTTCATAGGTGCATTGTCGGCGAAGAGGTTGCTGTCTCAGTCACCACGGTCGCGTTGCCAGGGATCACGATCCTGCTGCCAACTGCGCACCAGGTCGCTATTGCGTTGCAGCAGATTTCGGGTGTCCAGCCAGCGGCCCGGAATGTCCAGCTCGGCTTCTTCCACCACTCGCATACAGTCCTGAATATGGCGCTCGCCCAGATAGCGCAGAGTCGCGTAGCCTATCGATGCAGCGGCGATTTGACCGATCAGCGGCACATATCTGGCGGCCTGCTTGGTGCTCATGCGCAAACCCATGGCTTTGCCGAGGCGCAGCACCATGTCGCGGGTGATGAACTTGCCGATCAGCACGGAGCCAACCATGGCTATGGCTCTCTGGACTTGCTCGCGCTTGCCGGGCGTGAGTTGGTCGAGTTGCTCTGGCGTCAACCCGAATTCCTGGTTGATACGTGGATAGAGCTGGGAGAGCAGGGCGGCATCGGTTGCCCAGTCCAGACCGGGTATGGGAATGGCACTGGCGGCAGCGCTGACGAGCGCCCGTTTTCTCAGTAGTTTGCGGGCCCGTTCAGCGGCTTGGGCAATGTCTTTGCGCTCCGCTCTGGTCGCGCTGAGGTTTCTGAAGCTCGGGTCTTTTTTCCACATATTCGATAAGGAGATGCCGGAAATAGAAAAAGGGGCTGGTTGGCCCCTTTATGTCGGAATTCAGATTCAGTTGGCCTTACCGCGCACCATGCCATAAATAAACAAAAGAATCACGGCCCCAATGACCGATGCGATCCAGCCTGCGGTTTGTCCAGGCTGGTACCAGCCCATGGCTGAGCCCAGATAGGTAGCTACAAACGAGCCGACGATACCAAGAAGAATCGTCATGATCCAGCCCATGCTGTCATTGCCGGGCTTGATGGCTCGCGCAATCAAACCGACGATAAGACCGACGATGATGGTTCCGATGATGGACATATTCTGTTCCCTGTTGGTGCTTTGACGAAAGTGACTCTACGCGGCCCGGCAGATCGACTCTGTCGGACGATTCTGAATGTCGGCGCGAGCGTGATTCTTGTATGTAAGCATGCAGCGGCATGGGCTGAATCAGGGAGCAAGGTAAAAACAAAAACGCCTGCTGAAAGCAGGCGTTTTGGCCAAGCCCTGATTCAGCATCAAGGCTGCAATGGACCCAGAGCACTATATGCAGCAGCCGTGGTGGCTGTTGCGTCAGCACCTTCGACGCGGCGGGCGCCGTCGAAGCGGCGCGCCCAGTAGGAGGTCTGCATGCTTTCCACACGTACGCTGGCACCTGTGCGCGGTGCGTGGATGAATTTGCCATCACCCACGTAGATTCCCACATGGCTGAATGTGCGGCGCATGGTGTTGAAGAACACCAGATCACCGGGCTTGAGGTCGCTGCGGTCAATCTGCTGAGTGGCATTGGCCTGTTCGGCAGAGACGCGAGGTAGAACCTTGCCCATGGTCTGTGAGTAGATGGCACGCACAAAACCGCTGCAGTCGAAGCCGGTTTCTGCGTTGGTGCCGCCCAGGCGATAGGGAACGCCAAGGAAGCCCATGGCCGTCACTACCAGATCGGAGGTTTTCTCGGCCACGTTCTGACGTGCTTCGCGCACGAAGTCAGTCGTCTTCTCGGCCACGGAATGGCGAGCTTCACGCAACTGGGTGATGAGGCCGCGGTTGACCAGCAACTGGGCCATGTCGTCGTCACGCTGCTCGCTGGGCGCCGCGTGCGCGGAGGTAACGCCGACAAATAGAAGTGCAATAAGCCATCGGGACATGGGGCGTGAGGGTAACACGTTCATTTGTAGGATGGGGGCTCTATTCCCAATTTTTCTCTCGGTTTTTGATGCGGCGCAGCAAGTGAGCTGCGGGCATAAGCTTATTGCGTGAGGTGCTCTCAAATTTGCAGCGTATTGCCGTACGTAATTTCCCCATTCTGGTGAATGCGGATCGGGAATGCACCAATTCATGTTATGGACATGCAAAAGGCGTTGCATTGACGGACTTTTCACCTCGGCATGCGCTTGCAGCGACAATAGCGCCATCGATTGCAGCCGACGTGACACGCTTTCTCAGCGTGCCGCGCGCCTGTCTTGCGCAAGCGCTGCGCTTTTTAGCAGCGGCTTGACACGGTTTTAAGAAAGATTTGCCATGTTGTTAGAAGCTTCCGAGTCGCAACTGGTTCTGGTGGACTACCAGGACAAGCTGATGCCCGTCATTCACGAAGGCGCGCAAGCGCTGGCCAATGCTGTCAAGCTCGCCAAGATGGCGCAGTTGCTGGATGTGCCTGTCTGGGGAACGGAGCAGAACCCCTCGCGCCTTGGCGTCAACAATGCGGAGCTGAAGGAGCTGTGCGAGAAGACGCTGGAGAAAATGTATTTCAGCGCCGTGCCGGAGGGTCTGGGCGAATGGCTGCGTCCTCCCGCCAAGCCGCAGGGCGGCAATGCGCGCAGCCTGCCCAAGCATCTGCAAAAGCCCCAGCAGCAGGCCCCCGAGCGCAATATGGTGGTGATTGCGGGCTGCGAAACCCATGTCTGCCTGTTGCAGACGGCGCTGGAGCTGCTGGAAGACGAGTTCGATGTGTGGGTGGTGACGGATGCCTGCGGCTCGCGCACCGAGCGTAACCGGGATGCGGCATTTGACCGTCTGGCTGGGGCAGGCGCCGAGCTGGTGACCACCGAGATGGTGATGTTCGAGTGGCTGCGCACCTGCGAAGACCCTGCCTTCAAGGAGATGCTGGCGCTGGTCAAGTAATCGCTTGCAGCTATTCGGGAAATAAGCGCCTCTAGGGCGCTTTTTCTTTTGGCTGCGCGTTGATCGTCACATTTCTATTCAGTGGAACTCAGATCCCAGGAGTCGCTGCCCGGCTTGACAAGCAGTCTCCATGGGGGCCCCGAGGAGTCAGGTGCACTACGCCGGACGCTATGGCGCGGGGGGCACAATATCCGAGAAGAGTGCTTCTAGGAGGATCCAGGAACTGAACGTGCTCGGGGCCGGTACTCAGGCGCAGCGTTGGTGCAATAGTCAAGTGCTGTCAGTTTTTGGCAAGCGCATTATGAATAATTATGAATTCAGAAAGCTCTCTGCAATCGACGGAGAGTCAAGGAGACATATTCATGACCACGCATTTCGAAGATTTCTACCAGCGCTCCATTGATGACCGCGACGGCTTCTGGGCGGAGCAGGCCGGGCTGATCGATTGGCAGCAGAAGCCGCAGCAGATCTGTGACTACAGCAACCCGCCATTCGCCAAGTGGTTTGTGGGCGGCACAACGAATCTTTGCCATAACGCCATTGACCGCCATCTGGCTGCGCGTGGCGATCAAAACGCGTTGATCGCCATTTCTACCGAAACCCGTACCGAAAAGATCTATAGCTATCGCGAGCTGCATGCGGAGGTCAATCGCATGGCCGCCGTACTGCAGTCGCTGGGTGTGCAAAAAGGCGACCGCGTGCAGATCTATATGCCCATGGTTGCCGAGGCCTGCTTTGCCATGTTGGCCTGCGTGCGTCTGGGGGCTGTTCACTCCGTGGTGTTCGGCGGCTTTGCCTCGGGCGCGCTGGCGTCGCGCATTGATGATGCTGAACCCAAGGTCATCATCAGCGCCGATGCGGGCTCGCGCGGCGGCCGTGTCGTGGCCTACAAGCCTTTGCTGGATGAAGCGCTCAGGCAGTCCAGTCACCAGCCCGCTGCTGTGCTGATGGTCAACCGCGGACTGGCTGAAATGCCCATGAAGGCGGGCCGCGACCATGACTGGTCGGCCTTGCGTTCCCGGCACCTGAATGCGCAGGTGGATTGCGTCTGGGTGGAATCAACCCATCCCAGCTACACCCTCTATACCAGCGGCACCACGGGCAAGCCCAAGGGCGTGCAGCGCGATACGGGCGGCTATACCGTGGCGCTGGCGGCCAGCATGCCGCACATCTTCGATGCCCAGGCCGGACAGACCTTCTTTTGCACCAGCGACATCGGCTGGGTCGTGGGTCATAGCTACATCATCTATGCGCCGCTGATTGCGGGCATGGCCACGGTGATGTACGAGGGTCTGCCGGTCAACCCCGATGCCGGCATCTGGTGGAGCATTGTCGAGAAATACAAGGTCACGCACATGTTCTCGGCACCGACGGCGATTCGCGTGCTCAAAAAGCATGATGCGGATTACCTCAAGCGCTACGACATCTCCAGCCTCAAGGCCCTGTGGCTGGCCGGCGAGCCGCTTGATGAGCCCACGGCGACCTGGATCAGCCAGGCCATCAACAAGCCCATCATCGACAACTACTGGCAGACCGAGACCGGCTGGCCCATCATGACGCTGTGCAACGGCGTGCAAAAGCAGGCCACGCGTTTTGGCAGTCCGGGCCGGGCTGTGTACGGCTACAACGTCAAGCTGATCGATGACGCCAGCGGCGAGGAGTTGACCCTGGCGAATCAGAAGGGCGTGCTGGCGATTGAAGGCCCGCTGCCGCCCGGTTGCATGCAGACGGTCTGGCGTGACGACAACCGCTTTGTCAACACCTACTGGAAGAGCATTCCGGGTCGGCTGATCTACAGCACCTTCGACTGGGGTATCCGCGATGAGGACGGCTACTACTTCATCCTCGGCCGTACCGATGATGTGATCAATGTGGCGGGCCATCGCCTGGGCACCCGCGAGATCGAGGAGAGCATCTCTGCCCATGCCCAGATTGCCGAAGTGGCCGTGGTCGGCGTTGCCGACAATCTCAAGGGCCAGGCTGCGCTGGCCTTTGCCGTGGTGCGCGATGCTGCCTTGGTGGCCGATGAGGTCTCCAGCAAGGCCCTCGAAGCCGATGTGATGAAGCTGGTCGACGCGCGTCTGGGAGCGGTTGCGCGTCCGTCGCGTGTGATCTTCGTCACGGCTCTGCCCAAGACGCGCAGCGGTAAGCTGCTGCGCCGGGCACTGCAGGCCGTGGCCGAAGGTCGTGATCCCGGTGACCTGAGCACCATGGAAGATCCGGCGGCCCTGGTCCAGGTGCAACAGCGTCTGTAACTTCCGCAACGGTTGTTGCGCAGCTTCACTCCCGTGGCCAGCGCCGGCGGAGCGGCGCGGCGGGATTGCAGCGAATCTATGGTTCAAGGCCTGCGACCATCAAGGCGCGGGCCTTGCTGTTTGCAGCCTAAAATCGCCCGATCACGCCGCGCAGTCCGCTGCCTGGCGCTACGGAATTGAAAAACTTCGAGAAAGAGCTGTCGTGCAAGTTGCATCCTCCATCTTCAAGGCCTATGACATTCGCGGCATTGTGCCGTCGACACTGACTGAAGACGTCGCCCGTGGAATCGGCCGCGCATTCGGCATGGCAGCGCTGGTCGCCGGCGAGAAAACCGTGGCGGTGGGCCGTGATGGCCGTCTGTCGGGTCCCGCGCTGTCGGCCGCATTGATGCAGGGCCTGACCGAGGTGGGCGTGAATGTGATCGACATCGGCCTGGCCACCACGCCCATGCTGTACTTTGCCGCCGCCACCTTGTGCACCAGCGGCATCCAGGTGACGGGCAGCCACAACCCCAAGGATTACAACGGCTTCAAGATGGTGCTCGCAGGCCGCGCCATTTATGGCGATGAAATCCAGGCCCTGCGCGTGCGCATGGAAACGGAGGACTGGACGATTACCGATGCCGGACAGATCAGCCGGGCCGATGTGCTGGCCGATTACACCGCCCGTATCGTGGGCGACGTGAAGCTGGCGCGGCCCATGAAGATTGTGGTGGACTGCGGCAACGGCGTGGCCGGGGCATCGGCGCCCGCCATCTTCCGTCAGCTGGGCTGCGAGGTGATCGAGCTGTTCTCCGAAGTCGACGGCAACTTCCCCAATCATCATCCCGACCCCAGCAAGCCCGAGAACCTGCGCGATGTGATCCAGGCCCTGCAGACCAGCGATGCCGAGCTGGGTCTGGCTTTTGACGGTGACGGCGACCGCCTGGGCATTGTGACCAAGGACGGCCAGAACATCTTCCCCGACCGTCAGATGATGCTGTTCGCCAAGGATGTGCTTTCGCGCGTGCCTGGCGGCTCCATCGTGTTCGACGTCAAGTGCACCCAGCGTCTGGCCCCCGAGATCGAAGCGGCCGGTGGCAAGGCCGTGATGTACAAGACCGGCCATTCACTGGTCAAGGCTCGCATGAAGGAGCTGGGCGCGCCGCTGGGTGGCGAGATGAGCGGCCATATCTTCTTCAAGGAGCGCTGGTACGGCTTTGACGATGGCACCTATGCGGGCTGCCGTCTGCTCGAAATCGTCAGCCGCGAAACCGACCCCAGCGCACTGCTCAACGCACTGCCCACCAGCTTTTCCACGCCCGAGCTCAATGTGGCCTGTGCCGAAGGCGAGCCCCATCGTCTGGCAGCCGAGTTGCAGGCGCTCGCTGCCACGGAGTTTGCTGAACCTGCCCAGGTCAGCACCATTGACGGGCTGCGCGTGGACTGGGCCGACGGCTTCGGCCTGATCCGCGCCAGCAACACCACGCCGGTGCTGGTGCTGCGCTTTGAAGGCCATACACAGCAAGCCTTGCAGCGCATCGAAGCGCAGATGCTGGCCTTGCTCAAGCGCGTCAAGCCTGACGCCCAGGTGGGCGCCTCCGCGCACTGATAGCAGCAGCGCTTCAGTATGGCCAAACCGGCTCCCATGGGCTTTGCCCGTGCGCTGTTCAGTGCCCTGGCCTGGGCGGTGCAGCCGCTGCTGCGGCGCAAGTTGCGTCGCAGAGCGCTGGCTGAGCCCGGCTATGGCGTGGCCGTGCCTGAACGCTTCGGCCATTACCAGCCTGCAGATCTGGGGCGCGATGGCCGTGGGCAATGGGTATGGATCCATTCGGTGTCGCTGGGCGAGACCCGCGCTGCCGCCATTCTGATCAAGGCCTTGCGCGAGCGCATGCCGGCTATGCGTCTGCTGCTGACGCACAGCACCGCGACGGGGCGAGAGGAGGGCTCAAAGCTGTTGCACCCGGGCGATGTGCAGGTCTGGCTGCCTTGGGACACGCTGGGCGCAACGCGGCGCTTTATTGCGCAGTTTCACCCCGCCGTGGGTGTGCTGATGGAAACCGAGATCTGGCCCAATCTGATTGCGGCCTGTGCCAACGCAGGCATTCCCCTGGTGCTGGCCAACGCGCGGCTCAATGCCAAGTCCGAAGCGGGGGCGCTCAAGATGGGGTCGATTTCGCGCCCGACCTATGGTGCACTGGCAGCCGTCTGGGCACAGAGTGAGGAAGATGCGCGCCGCCTGCGTAATGTGGGCGCGCAGGTCAGCGCCGTGCTGGGCAATCTGAAATTTGATGTGCGGCCTGACGAGCATTTGCTGAGTCTGGCTGCGAGCTGGAAGCAGCGCTTGAGCAAGCCCGTCGTGCTCTTTGCCAGTAGCCGCGAGGGCGAAGAAGTCCAGCTGCTGGAGCAGCTTAAAAGCCAGCCGCAAGCAATGCAGGCTGTGCAATGGCTGATCGTGCCGCGCCATCCGCAGCGCTTTGAGTCAGTGGCGCAGCTGATTGCGGATGCGGGCTTTGCGGTATCAAGGCGCAGCCAGTGGGGAGCGCAGCCACCTGCGCTGGCCAACGCTATCTGGCTAGGCGATTCCTTGGGCGAGATGCCGCTGTACTACGCCATGTCGCATCTGGCGTTGATGGGCGGCAGTTTTGAGCCTCTGGGCGGGCAGAACCTGATTGAGTCGCTGGCCTGCGGCACGCCCGTGATTCTGGGGCCACATACCTTTAATTTCAGCCAGGCGTCTGAGCTGGCCGTGCAGGCCGGTGCAGCCATCCGCAGTGCCGATATGGCCCAAGCCGTGCAGGATGCGCTGGCCTGGGTTCAGAACGGTGCCGACTTGGAAGCCGCCAGCGCCAAAGCACATGACTTCATGGCGCAGCATCGCGGCGCAGCCGGTGCTACGGCGGATGCGATTGTGTGGCTGATGAACTCCTGAAATGAGAGCTGCTTACGCTGATTCAGCAAGTATTTCAGGTAAGAAATAGCAAAATTATGATTTGTATAAAGCGCTGGAAGCTATTATTTTAGTAGCGATTGCTTCACCATTGTTCCCGCTAGCTGTTTCGCTACTTAACGTGCTTTGCGTTGGTGCGCTACAGCTAGGGCAGGTACTGCGGGTGTTTGGGGCGTGGTTTTTTGAACGACCGGCGCTGGCAAAGTCAGGCTGTCAATGCTGCGCAGATCATCATCTGTCAGCACGCCTGCAGCCTGCTTGAGCTTGAGCTGGCCCAGCAGCACCTGATAGCGGGCATTGGCCAGATCGCGCTCGGTTTGGTAGACCTGACTCTGGGCGTTGAGCACATCGATGTTGATGCGCACGCCAACCTCATACCCCATTTTGTTGGCTTCCAGCGAACTCTGACTGGAGGCGAGCGCGGCCTCCAGTGCCTTGACCTGGGCCTGGCCGGATTGCACGCCCAGGAAGGTGGTACGCGTGGCCTGCTCCACGTTGCGGCGGGCATCATCGAGCTGGGCGCGGGCTTTTTCCTCCAGCGCCACGGTTTCCCGGATGCGGTTCTGCACCGCAAAGCCCGCAAACAGCGGCATGTTCATGACCACGCCGATCTGGGCAGCGTTGGTGCGATAGCTCAGGGGAATGGACGGAGTCATGGAGCCGTTGGGATAGCGGTTGACCACATAACCGGCCTGCAGGTCCACGGTGGGCTTGTGGCCGGCCTCGGCCTTCTGCGTGTCCAGCCTGGCAATGTCCAGGGCCAGCTGGGCCTGGCGCAACTGGGGCTGGGCGGCCAGTGCCTTGTCCACCCAGTCTTGCATATTGTCTGGCTCCACCCTGGGCAGGGTCAGCGGCGCAGCCAGCGGTGTGGGCTGAATGCCGACGCGGCCCACGAGCTGATCCAGGGCCACGCGCTTGACTTGAAGGTCATTTTGCGCAGCGATTTCCTGGGCCGTGACCAGATCGAAGCGGGACTGGGCTTCGCGCGAATCGGTGATGGTGGCCGTGCCGACTTCGAAATTGCGCTTGGCCATCTCGAGCTGGGTGCTGATGGCCTGCTTTTGCGACTGGGCCACCTGCACGCTGTCCTGGGCCGCCAGCACATCGAAATAAGCCTGGGCTACACGCACGATCAGGTTTTGTGCAGCTGCATCCAGCTGAGCTTGGGCCACATCCACGCCGCGCTGCCCCTGCTCGTAGGCAATTTTGTTGGCAGGACGGTACAGCGGCTGCTGGGCGCTGAGCTGCACGTTCTGCTGCGTGTTGTTGAAGCTGCTGGCCATGCCGGGTAGGGGCACGGAGGTATGGATGTCCACATGGGTGCGGTTGGCACCCGCCGATAGACCCACGTTGGGCAGCAGCCCGGACAGTGCCTGATCGGCGCGGCTGGCCGCCGCTCTCGCATCGGCTTGTTGGGCCTGCCATGAAGCGTCATAGCCTCGGGCCTGTGCTACCAGCTCCGACAAGGTCTGGGCCTGTGTCTGAGCGCCGGCCCATGCCAGCAGAACTCCCAAGGAAATGGCACGCAGCGCGTGGGCGGAGGGGGCTTGCAGGGGCCTGGGCAGCTTGGTCATAGATGTCAGGTTTGGACGGTCTTGATCACAACGAGGAACTCAACAGCCAGAAGGCAGGATGCCGGACGGTTTCAGTAACGGGGCACGCCGGGGTCGGCGCTGAGCGACCAGGCATCAATGCCCCCCGTGATATTGCTCACGTCCTCGAAACCGTTGTTGACCAGGAAGGCCGCTACGCTCATGCTGCGGGCGCCATGGTGGCACAGGCAGGCAACGGGGTGGTCGGGGTCCAGCTCCTGCAGGCGGCCGGGGATATCGTGCATGGGAATGCAGCGCAACTCGAAGCCTTCACCGGGCTGAATGCTGGCCAGCGTGACTTCCCAGGGTTCGCGCACATCCAGCACTACGGGCTTGACGCCGTTAGCGGCATGAGAAGCCAGCCATTGCTGGAACTGGGCGGGCAAGACCTGGGTCAACATAAAAACTCCTGGTGGCCGGCCGTCGAATCTGCGGGCAGGCCCTGACACTGAAAGACAGGCCCTGCCGGATGCACCGAAGTGACGGTTGCATAAAGCAGGGCGAACGCAACAAGCGTTTAGAACGAGAAGCGCGAAGGCTCTTCAAAGCCCACGAGGCGTGTGGCAGCGGTATCCCAGGGTTGCTGGACTTCGAAGTTGTTGCCGTTCTTGGTCACCAGCGTGAAGCGCATCACGGGCATGTGACCGACGATGGCGGCAATGCGGCCGCCTTCGTTGAGCTGGGCGTAAAGGGCGTCGGGGACCTGAGCCACCGAGCCGCTGAGCACGATCACGTCAAACGCACCCTGAGCCAGGGAGGCTGTGGCACCGTTGGCCAGCTTGACTTCGACATTCTTGACGCCGGCGCTGAGCAGATTCTCACGGGCCATTTCGGCCAGCTCGGGGTCGATCTCCAGCGTCACGACTTCCTTGGCCTGGGCGGCCAGCAGGGCTGCCATATAGCCGGAGCCGGTACCGATCTCGAGCACGCGGTCGGTGGGCTTGATCTTCACGTCTTGCAGCATGCGCGCTTCGATCCTGGGTGCCAGCATGTGCCAGCCTTTGGCTGCAGCTTCTTCGGCAGTGCCCTTCAGGGGGACTTCAATGTCCATATAGGCCATGTTCGCGTATTCGGGCGACACATAGTCTTCACGGTGGACCTTGCCCATCAGCTCCAGCACGGACTCGTCCAGCACGTTCCAGGGACGGATTTGCTGTTCGATCATGTTGAAACGAGCCTGCGCGTGCACATCGCGCGGGTCCACTTGGGCATTCATTGGCAGGGCCATGGTATCTCCGGGGAAAGACTTATCAGGACAAACCATCGATTCTACGAGCCTCGGAGGCTTCTTGCGGCGGCTCAGCGCTTTTTGAGGGGGCGCCAGACCATTTACGGCGCATCCAGTTGGCAAAATCATCCAGATAGCAGTACACCACGGGCACCACGACCAGTGTCAGCAGCGAGGAAGTGATGACGCCGCCAATCACAGCCTGGCCCATGGGGGCGCGTTGCTCGGAGCCCTCGGTGACCGCAAAGGCCAGCGGCACCATGCCGAAGATCATGGCTAGCGTGGTCATCAGGATCGGGCGCAGGCGTACCCGTGCCGCCAGCAGCAGCGCTTCATTGCGCGGCAGGCCCGGTTCGGTCTGGCCGCTGGCATCGTTGGTGCGGGGCTCACGGGCGCGAATGGCAAAGTCCACCAGCAAAATCGCGTTCTTGGTCACCAGACCCATGAGCATGACCACGCCGATGATGGAGAACATGGACAGGGCCGAGCCAAACATCATCAGGGCCAGCACCACGCCAATCAGTGTCAGCGGCAGCGAGGTCATGAGCGCCAGGGGCTGAAGAAAGCTCTTGAACTGGCTGGCCAGAATCATGTAGATGAAGATGATGGCCAGCAGCAGCGCGGAAATCGCGTAGCCAAAGGATTCGGCCATGTTCTTGGCCGCACCGCTGAAATGGTAGCTGTAGCCGGGCGGCATGGGCACGGTGGCCAGCGCCTGCTTGATATCGGCCGTGACCTCGCCTGTGCTGCGCAGATAGACATTGGCGTTGATGGCTACCTCGCGGTTGAGGTTGCGGCGGTTGATCTGGCTGGGGCCGGTGCTGTCCACCACGCTGGCAACCTGGTTGAGGCGCACGATGCGCATGCTGCCATCTCCTGCAGACAGTGCAAACGGCAGGCGCTCCAGGTCCTGGGGCGTGGTGCGCGCCTCGGGCTCGAGCCGCACGTTCACGTCATAGGTCTGGTCGTCGCTAGCCCTCCAGTTGCCCACGGTCTGGCCCGCGACCCAGGTGCGCAGGGCACTGGCCATATTGCCTATCGACAGACCCAGGTCGGCCGCTGCATCGCGATGGACCTCGATTTTGACCATGGGCTTGTTGGGCTTGAGGCTGGAGTCCAAATCGACCAGGCCCGGAATATCGTCGATTCGCTCCTGCACGATCTGGCTCAGGCGGGCCAGTTCGTCCAGGTCCGGGCCCATGAGTGAGAACTCGACCTGCTTTTGCCCGCCCACGGCCTCGCGCAGGCCCACATGGGTGAGCTTGATGCCTGCAATCGCCTGCAGCCTGGGCCGCAGGTAGGCCGAAATCTCGTCCACATTGCGGCTGCGCTGATGGCGGTCAACCAGTCGCACATAGATATTGGCGTAGTTCTTGCCGTTGGCATTGCCGGTGTTGATGGTGGTCAGCGTGTAACGCACCTCGGGCAAGGCGCGCAATATCTCCGTCACCTGTCTGGCCTTGGCTTCGGTGGCTTCGATCGAGGAGCCTTCGGGGGTGTTGAAGCTGATCGAAGTTTCCGAAAAGTCTGCCTTGGGCACAAATTCGGTGCCAAGCAGCGGTACAAGCGCGATGCTAGCTATGAAAATAACGAATGCCAGCGCCAGGGTGAGTAGCTTGTGGGCCAGCGACCAGCGCAGTATGCCCTGGTAGAAGTCCGAGAGCCGGTCACTCATGCGCTCCACCCAGGCCGTCACTCGCCCCAGTGTGCGGTCGTACAGGCTTTTGTTGCCATGCTCGCCATGGGCGTGAATCGCCGGGTCATGCCAAACGCTGGAGAGCATGGGGTCCAGCGTGAAGCTGACGAACATGGAGATCAGAACGGCAGCCACGATGGTGATGCCGAACTCATGGAAAAACTTGCCGATGATGCCGCCCATAAAACCTATGGGCAGAAATACGGCGACGATGGAAAGCGTGGTGGCGAGCACGGCCAGCCCGATTTCCTGCGTGCCTTCCATGGCTGCCTGATAGGCGTTCTTGCCCATCTGTACATGGCGCACGATGTTCTCGCGCACCACGATGGCATCGTCGATCAGCAGGCCCACGCACAGCGAGAGCGCCATCAGTGTGACCATATTGATGGAAAAGCCGAACCAGTACATGAAGAGGAAGGTACCGATCAGCGCGATGGGTAGCGTCAGTCCCGTGATCACCGTGGAGCGCCAGGAGTTCAGGAACAGAAACACGATGAGCACCGTGAGCAAGGCACCCTCGATCAGCGTCTGGCGCACGTTGTCCACGCCCACGCGGATGGCGCGCGAGTTGTCGGCAATTGCCTGCAGGCGCACGCCGGGCGGCAGCTCGGGGGCGATGGACTTGATGGCTGCATTCAGGCCGTCGACCACCTCGATGGTGTTTTCGTCCTGGGCCTTTTGCACGGACATCAGCAGAGTGCGGCTGCCGTTGTACAGCGCAAGGGTCTGCAGCTCCTGCGCATCGTCCTGCACGCGGGCCAACTGGCCGACGCGGATCGGGGCACCGTTGCGGTAGGCCACGATGATGCGGGCAAATTCCTCGGGGCGCTGAATGCGGGCATCGATCTGCACCACGCGTTCCTGGGCCTTGGAGCGGATAGCCCCCACGGGCAGGTCCTGGTTCTCGGCACGCACCGCCTGGGCAACCTGCTCGGGGGTGATGGAGTAGGCCTCGAGCGCCCGCGGGTCCAGATAGACATTGATCTCACGCTTGGTGGCTCCCACCATGTTCACGGCACCCACGCCGCGCACATTCTCCAGCCGCTTTTTCAGCACCTGATCGGCCCAGCTGGTCAGTGCAACCGCATCGGGCGGCGTCACGCTCTGGCCATCGGGGGCGGTCTCGCCATGCAGGGCATGGGGGTCTGGCAGCACGGCCAGCGACCAGACAGCCGTGCTGGCCGGGTCGAAACGGATGACGCGCGGCTCCTTGACCTCGTCACGCAGAGTGGGACGCACTGCGGCGACCTTCTCACGCACATCGTCGGCAGCGCGGCGGCCGTCTATATGCAGCTGGAACTCGATGATGACGACGCTGGTGCCTTCGTAGCTGCGCGAGGTCAGGGCATTGATGCCGGCGACCGAGTTGACGCTTTCCTCGATCTTCTTGGTGACTTCGCTCTCCACGATCTCGGGCGAGGCTCCCGGATACTCGACGGTCACCACCACGACGGGAAACTCGATGTTCGGGAACTGGTCGACCTTGAGCCGTTGGTAAGAAAAAATGCCCAGCACCACAAATGCCAGCATGAGCATCGTGGCCAGCACCGGGTTTTTCAGGCTGATGCGCGTGAACCACATTTATGGGCTCCCGGGGCGATCTGCATCCGCCGCCTTGGCGTCGGGGGCCGTAACGGCAGCTTGGCTCGACACTTCGACCAGCGTTCCTTCGCGCAGACCGCCGGTGCTGCCGGCCAGTATCCGGTCGCCCGCATTCAGGCCTTTAAGGATTTGAACCCAGGTTGCGCCTTCATGGGCGGACTGGCGACCCAGCTCAACAGCCCTGTGGATCACGCGAAGCTCTGTGCGGTCAGCCATGTCCTGGGTACGCTCCGGCGCGGCCACGGCCGACTTGCCGGCTTGCAGCACTTGCACATAGGGCAGGGGTTTGTCGGTGCGCACGGCGGCCAGCGGGACGGCCAGTTGGCTGGCGTTGCCGGTCAGTAGGCTTCCCTGCAGAAACAGGCCGGGGCGCAACTGGGGTGAACGCTGACTGCTATTGTTTTTGGTGGCTTCGTCCGCTTGTACGGCCAGATAGGCCGCCACGGTGCGCGAGCCGGTCTGGGCGCTGGGATTGATGCGCACCACCTTGGCTCTGATGACCGTCATATCCTGGGGGGCACCGGGCACTTGCAGCTCGGCCATCTGGCCGACCTGGACTTGTACCGAATCTGCGGGAGCGAGCTGGGCCATGATTTCCAGCTTGCCTGGATCGACGACTTCGACGATGCGCGCTTCCACACCGACGCGCTCGCCGTTCTGGACAAAGCGCTGGGCGATCTGACCGCTCATGGGGCTGGTGATGACGGCGTCCGTGACGGCCTTGCGGGCCGCATCGGCTGCGGCCTGGGCGGCGGCCAGATTGGCGCGGGCCGAATCCAGATTGGCCTGGGAGGTCAGCAGCGCCGTGGTGGAGATAAAGCCTTTTTGCACCAGGGCTGCATTATTGTCCTGATTGCGCTGGGCAATCGCCAGCTGGGCTCTGGAAGCATCGGCCTGCTGCTGAGCCTGACGCCAGCGTGCCTCGGCCTCCGTGGCGTCGACGCGCGCCAGCTGCTGGCCCTTGCTGACACTATCGCCTTCGCGTACCGTCAGGCCGCGCAGCTCGCCTGCGACATAGGCTTTGACCACGGCCGAGTCCACCGCCTGAACGACGCCGTTGAGGGGAACGCTCAAGGCAAGTTGAAGGGGCTGGGCCGTCAGAACCTCCTGGGCAGTCAGCTGTATGGGCAGCTCCAGCGGCACCGCTGCATGGGTCGCGGCCTGCTTTTTATGCTGCAGATTGACGACTGCGCGCCAGCCTGTGATGGCCAGCAAGCCGATCAGGGCCAGACTCAAGGCCCAGCGGCCGGAACGCTTCATGGTGTGTATCCCTCTGAGGCAGGTTTCTTCTGTTCTATGCACCACATGGTAGGTGCGCCGGACATGGCTTGTATTGCAAAGCAGCAAGCAGTGTAGTGGGCGCCCTGCAGCATAGCGGGGCCGCAATCGCTGTCATTGGTGGAAATGGGTAGTTGATTTGAGCTACGCTTGACGCGTCTTAAAAACGAGGAGCCGGTGATGGCAGCGGAAACCATTTATCTGGGCGGAGGTTGCTTCTGGTGCACTGAAGCCGTATTCGACCGTGTGCGAGGCATTGTCGATGTGGAGAGCGGCTATGCCAATGGCCACCTGGATCATCCCGGCTACGACGATATCTGTACCGGACAGACCGGCCATGCCGAGGTGGTGAAGCTTGAGTTCGACCCCGCGGTCATCAGCCTGCGCGATGTGCTGCTGATCTTCTTTGGCACGCATGATCCGACCACGCTGAACCGCCAGGGCAATGACGTGGGCACGCAGTATCGCAGCGCGATTTTCACCACCAATGCGCAGCAAACGGCCGAGGCACAGGCATTGCTGCAGGAAATGCAGAACGAAAAAGCGTTTGATGCGCCCATGGTCACCCAGATCGAGCCCCTGACCAACTACTGGCCTGCCGAAGACTACCACCAGGACTATTTCCTGCAGCACCCCGGCCAGGGGTACTGCGCTTTCGTGGTGGGCCCCAAGGTGCAGAAATTCCAGAAAGTGTTCTCGCGCTGGCTCAAGGATTAAGCTGCGCTTTCAGCGCGTGGCCTGCAGTGCAGATACACTTTGCAACCCTTGGCTGCTTTCGCGCCGCCCGAGATCGATTTAGTTCCTTAACGTGTCACTTCACTCCCATCTGCGCCGACCCAGTCGTTCAGCCCCTGCTGACGGCCGCATGTGCCTGCGCGAAATCTGGGTGATGCGCTGGTTGATGGGCCTGCTGGCCCTGACCATGGTTCTGGGGCCGATGCTGGGCCAGATGCACCGTGCCGTTCACCTGGGCAGCGCCCCCGGGGGCAAGGTCTATGCGGTGCACAGCCATGCGGCACCGGCTCTATCGGCAGCCTCTGCTGAAGCGGCGGGAGACTGCCTGGTCGACCGCAGCAGCTGCGCCTCGGACCTGTCCTGGGTGCATGCGCTGTTTGCCGGTCACGGACCGGCAGAATGCCAGCTGCTGGACCAGGCCAATCATGGCTATGCCGGGCCTGTGGCCGTACTCGCTTTCAGTGCGCCGCCACCTGACAGCTTCATCCCCCGGCCTTTTGCTCCTGCGCCCAGAGCCGTCTTTATTGCAGCGCCGCTGGCTGCACGCGCGCCCCCTCTGTCTCTCAGCTCCCTGGCCTAGGTTGAAGCCATGCTGCGGCATGGTTTGTTACCTACACCAGAAACTTCAGAATTGATAGCTGTAACCGCTTTATACATAAGCGATTAAGGCTGTTTTTATTGAATTTCCGTGCGTACTTTCTTTGATGGTCTGCGTGCGCACGGTTGTTTGTGGAACTGAGATGTCTCATCGTTTTTCGAATTCTTCTGCCCATTCCTTGCTCCGCTCTCCCAAGTCGGCTCTGGCCCGCGCCATCGAGGCGCTGCAGCCAGCAGGGCGCGGGCTGGCCCTGGGCACAGGCCTGGGCCTGCTGGCCTGTTCACCCCTGGCCTTTGCGCAGTCCGATGCGGCCAAGCAGGAGTCCAGCCTGGCCGAGGTGACCGTGTCGGCGACCGGCATGGCCGCCGGCGATATGGCCACGCCCGTTCAGGTGCTCGGCGAAGAGGAACTACGCCTGCGCCGCGCGGCAACCCTGGGCGAGACCCTGGCGGCCGAGCCTGGCATCAATGCCAGCCATTTTGGTGCGGGAGCCAGCCGTCCCGTGATTCGCGGCATGGATGGTGCGCGGGTCTCCGTGCTCAGCGATGGCTCGGAGTTGCTCGATGCATCGACCGTCAGCCCCGACCATGCGGTGACCACCGAGCCGCTGCTGGCCAGGCAGATCGAAGTGCTGCGCGGCCCTTCGGCCTTGCTCTACAGCCCCGGCGCCATGGGGGGCGTGGTGAATGTGCTGGATGGCAAAGTGCCCACCAGCGTTCCTGAAAAAGGGATTGAAGGCTCCGCAGAGGTGCAGGCCGGCACGGCTGCAGGCATGGCGGCAGGCGCGTTCTCCCTGACCACGGCCACGCCGCTGAAGAACGATAACGGCCAACTGGTGCTGCATGCCGAAGGCGTGGCGCGCAACGCGGGCGACTATCGCGTGGGCAGCGGCTGGGGCCAGAGCAAGGTTCCGGGCAGCTTCAGTCGCGGCAATACGGGCAGCGTGGGCCTGTCCTGGGTGGGCAATCAGGGCTATTTGGGCCTGGCCTATACGCGCCAGCAGGCCAGGTACGGATTGCCCGGCCATCAGCACAGCTTCGAAGGCTGCCACGCACATGGCGATCATCTGCATTGCGGCTCCCATGACGGGCATGACCATGATCATGGTCATGAGGAAAGCGGCAGCGTGCCCGTGGTCGATCTGACCAGCGAGCGCTGGGATCTGCGTGGCGAATGGCGCAAGCCCACCGCCGGTATTGCCGCGCTGCGTCTGCGCGGTGGCCTGACCAATTACCGCCACGACGAGATCGAGGACGGCAGCGTGGCCACCCAGTTCAGAAACAAGGCCCATGATCTGCGTCTGGAAATGGAGCATGAGCCCATCGCCGGATGGCGTGGCACGCTGGGTCTTCAGACCCTCAAGCGCCGCTTCAGCGCCACGGGCCAGGAGGCCTATGTGCAGCCCACGGATACCCAGCGCCACAGCCTGTATCTGCTTGAGGAATACCGTTGGCAGGACTGGAGTTTCCAGGGCGCTTTGCGCCACGACCGCCAGCGTGTGGAGGCCGAACTGAGCAACGAGCGGCGCAGCCATAGCGCCACTTCGGCGTCGCTGGGCACGGTCTGGAAATTCCAGCCCGGCTATAGCGCATCTGCCTCATTCACCAGCGGCAGCCGCATGCCCACGGCCGAAGAGCTGTTTGCCAACGGCCTGCACATGGCCACGGCAACCTACGAGATCGGCAATCCCAATCTGTCGCGTGAGCGCTCGCAGGCGCTGGATCTGGGGCTGGCCAAGACGGCCGGTGATACGACCTGGAAGTTCAATGCCTATCACTACCGCATCAAGGGCTATATCTACGGGGCCACGCTGGATGCCCATGAAGGGCTCCAACTGCTGCAATACAGCCAGGGCAATGCGCGCTTTACGGGCTGGGAGGCTCAGCTGAGCCAGCGCCTGAGTCGCGAGTTGAGCCTGAGTGTGTTTGGCGACGGCGTGCGTGCGCGTCTGGAAGACGGCTCTGCGCTGCCTCGCATTCCGGCCTTGCGTGCCGGCTTGCGTGTGAATGCGCGTCTGGCCGGCTGGGACACCATGGCTGAATGGACCCAGGTGCTGCGCCAGAATCGCACGGCCCAGTACGAAACCCAGACGCCGGGCTACGGCATGCTGAACCTGGGCGCCAGCTACCTCTGGAAGAGTGGTGGCAACCAGTGGCAGTTCTATGTCAAGGGTCAGAACTTGACCAACCGTCTGGCCTACGCTGCAACCTCGTTCATCAAGAGTGCTGCCCCGTTGACGGGGCGCAATCTGGTGGTCGGTCTGAGAATGGACTTCTGATCCGGCTCTAGGTGAGGCATGGCATCCGACCCAGGTTTGAGCCTGGGCCGGATGCCATGGCTATAGATAGTGCTGCAGATGGCGTAGGGAACGAGTGCTGTCCACGCCTATCCTGGCAATCACTTCCGATTCGGGGATACCGGCGCGCAGCCATTGCACGATAGCCGTGTTGCGCAAGACCTGCGGCCCCACGCGCTGCAGCGGAAATTTCTGGCTGTCCTCGGGCTGGGCCTGATGGGCCCGCTGAATGATCTGCGAGGCCACATGGAACAGCATGCGTACCGAGAGTTCGCCGCCACGGCGCGAATAGAAGACGATATGGTTGCCGTCGATCACCGACGGCCCGCGCTGTGCGGCGCTGAATCTTCTCCAGCTTTGCAAGGCCTGGGCCACGGAGTCGGGCAGCTCAAGCATGCGTTGCTGAGCATTTCTGCCGCCTTCTATCTGCAGATAACGGGGCAGGGGAGACTCTCCGCTCGCAATGCTTTCCGAGCTGCCAATCCAGACCTGATTTGCGCTTGAAAGCAGGTTCTTCCATAGCAGGCAGCGCACCTCTTCGGGGGCCAGAGCCATCTCGTAGAGTAGCAGCACGATGGCGCGATCGCGTGCGTCCTGATAACCGTCGGCGCCGGGGAAGTGCCTTGGCAGTGACTGCCAGAGCAGGGGAGGCAGGCAATGGCCCTTGCCGTCTTCGGAGGGCGGGCGTTCGGCTGGCTCAAGACCGGTTGCGGGGTTGGCGCTGATCCAGCCATGCTCCATCGCATGGTCGTAGATGCGCTCCAGCAGCCGCCAGTAGCGGCGGCGGGTGACCGGACTGATCTTGCGCTCCGGGTGGTGGTGCGCACGTTGGCCATCGCGTATCTGCAAGAAGCTCTGCACATCCAGCTCGGTGGCCTGATGCCAGGACTTTGAAGAACGCGGCCTGCGGGCAGGGCGCTCCTTGTCGGCGATAGCAGCCTGTCCGGACAGATGCATCAACCAGGCCTGCCAGACTTTTTCATAATTGCCGTCTGGAGAGGTGTCCAGAGCATCCCAGCTCTTGCTGCCCTCATGCTCGAGCCAGTCCCGAAACAGCTGGCTTCCAGTTGGCAGTGTGGAGGGATCTGGAGACTGCGGATCCGGAATGTTTTTGTCTTGCATATGATGAGTTTAATGTAACTTACATGAAGTAGTTATCACTACCCACAAGAATATATTCACTTAACCACTAAGCCTGAAGTAAACAGCGAAGAGGGCGCTTTCTGTCGCAGCGCCCTCACATTTTCATGACGGATCCATCAAAACTCAGGGCGCCAGTCGCTCACGAATCCAGTGTGGACCTTCCTGGCGGTAGCTCAGGCGGTCATGCAGCCGGCTCTTGCGCCCCTGCCAGAACTCCCAACGCTCGGGCACCAGACGGAAACCGCCCCAATGAGGAGGCCGGGGAGGATTGAGTAGAAACTGCGCGCTGTATTTGGCGGCATTGGCTACCAGCACGCTGCGGCCACTGATGACCTGGCTTTGCGGACTGGCCCAGGCCCCGATTCTTGAATCAAGCGGGCGGCTGGCAAAGTAGGCATCGCTTTCCTCGACGCTGACTTTTTCCACACAGCCTTCGATGCGCACCACGCGCTCCAGCTCCACCCAGTGAAATTGCAGGGCAGCGAATGGATTACCCGCCAGTTGCTGGCCCTTTCGGCTGTCGTAATTGGTGTACCAGACAATGCCACGCTCGTCATAGCCTTTGATAAGCACGATGCGCGTGCTGGGTCGCAGGTCGCCGCTCACGGTCGCCACAGTCATGGCATTGGGCTCGGGTACCTGGGCTCTCACGGCTTCCTGCAGCCATTGGTCGAACTGCTGCAGGGGATTCTGGTTGGAAGCGGATTCGCTCAGCTCTGCGCGTTCATAGCTTTTGCGCAGATTGGCAATGGATGAAGATAGGCTGCTCATGTTCACATTGTGCCGCGCAGCCAAAGCCGGCGTTATGCTCGACAGCAATATGAATCAAGAAGTTTTGCCCGCTCCCATGGTTGATCCGGATCAGCCTTGTGTGCTGGTTCTCGCTGCGGGCAGGGGAGAGCGCTTTCTCGCATCGGGCGGCTCCAGCCACAAGCTCCAGGCCATGCTGGGCCTGCAAACTGTTTTGCAAACTACGCTGGCTGCAGTGCAGGCCTCTGGCCTTCCCTGGCATTTGGAATGCGGGCCGCATCCCGGCATGGGCGACAGCATTGCGGCGGCCGTCAAGGCTACAGCCGGCGCCAAAGGCTGGCTGATCCTGCCGGCAGATTTGCCTTTGGTTCAGGCAGCTACACTACACGAGTTGGCCTTGCAGCTAACGCGGCTGGATAGCCGTGGGCTGCATGTGATTCAACCCTTCTACCAGGGACGGAAGGGTCATCCCGTGGCTTTTAGCCGGGCAGCAGCTCAGGCACTCTCCCTGCTGAGCGGCGATCAGGGCGCGGCCTCCATCGTGCGCAATGCGGCAGAGAATCAGCGTCTGCAACGCTGGGACTGCGATGACATAGGCTGCGTGCTTGATGTGGACACAGTGCAGGCCTTGGAGGAAGCGCGTAGGGTCTGGCGAGAACGCAATTCTTGATCGTCAACAAGCCCTGAGGGAGGGCCTGACTCGATTTGTCGAGGTGTATCAGCCAAGGCACGGTTCCGACAGTCAGGCCTTGCCCTTCAAATGCGCGTCGGTGCTCTTTCCAGTTCAGGCGAGAGCGGCAAGCTTCAGGCGCCGCGCTCAATCACGGCACAAGCCAGGCGCGCGCCTGAATTGCCGGTGGGCTGGGTCGTGTAGTCATCCGGATCATGGTGCACGATCAGCGATCGTCCCAGAATGCCGTTGCCGCCTCTGTCCAGTTTGAACTCCTTGCTCACAAAATCGATAGTTGCTACGCCCTGGGTATCCGCGTCCAGGCTGGGCAGGTCACCGATGTGATGGGCCTTGCTGTCGCCGAATTTGCCGTGCGCCTGCTGTCCAGGGTTGAAGTGGCCACCGGCGCTCAAGCCGTCGCCGCTGGAGCAGTCGCCTTTTTCGTGGACGTGAAAGCCGTGCTCGGTATTCGGCGCCAGCCCTTCCACGCGGCCTTGTACTCGAACGCTGCCATCGGGCTGCGGGAAGAACTGTACCGTACCCGTTACCTGGCTGCCCTTGGTGGCCTCCAGACGTGCAATGGACTGTACGCCTTTGCCGGGAGTTGCTGCAGGAGCCGTTTCAGACGATGAAGGCCCTGCCGTGTTGCTGGTCGTGGAGCATGCTGCCATGGCCAAGCTTGCGACAAGCGCCAGACCTGTCCAAGCAGGGCGCGAAAAGAGGGGGGCAACACGGTTTGGGGACATGGCATTCTTTCCGAATTCAAAAGGGCATTGTGCCCCGGATCGCCGAAATTTCAAGTGCTTTTGCCCTGTAACCCAATACAGCAAAGCGCTGTTAGCTATGTTTCAAATAGCAGCAAAAGACGCGCAATCGGCTTGCTCGAAGTCTGCATAGGCCAGCAGGCGCTTGAGCGCCTTGTCGTCGATGCCCAGCCGCTGCAGCTCCTCAAAAGTGGCCTGGGCATAGTCCAGCGTTGTGCCATATATGCCCTGAGCCTGAGAGAAAATGCGCCGGTATTCATCCGGCGCCAGCTCGCCGGTGTGGTGCGGGCTTTGGCGTGAGAGCGTGAAGGCCAGGGCCTTCACCGCACCATGCGGCGTGCGGCAAGGCAGCCAGCGCGGGTCATAGACGGCATTGGGCATCTCACGCAACCAGAGCTTGCGCATCACGGTGTCGCCTTGGTTTCGCGGAATACGGAAGGCCATGCCCTGGCAACTGCCGCCCGAGAGCATGCCAAACACCAGGCCTGGCATCTGGGGCGTGCCACGGTTGATAGTGCTCCACATTTTCAGCGCACGATGCCAGCCATGTACATGGGCAGAACGGCGTTCGCTGAAGTCAAATTCGGGGCGCCAGATCAGGGAGCCATAACCAAAAATCCACAGATCCTCGTCACCGCCCCACTGCACCAGAGCCCGCTCCAGCATCTGGTCAGCATCACGCATGGAATGATTCAACAAAGGCAGGGCGGACATGGAAACTCCTCAAACCGGATTCAGAGCTGAATTGACTTTGATATATAACGCGCGAGGGCGCCGTCGGTGCACCTGTGCGCGTACGAGGGCGTAAAAGCAACGCTTTCCCGGTGGGAAGTGGCTGAAATTTGAATCTTTTTTGCGATTGCCGTGAAGGAAGTCGTTAGGGCGTTTCACGGCAACCCCCTAGAATGCGTGGTTTTGTCGCTTTGTCAGCCTGAAGCATGTAGCCGGGCCGCAAAGTGTCATGAATACAGGTTTCGTACTTTCATAATCACCCGCAAATACGGAGATTTCATTCATGTCCTTCAACAGCTCTGACGACGATAGCCAACAACGCTTTGCCTTGGGTTTTCTGTTTGCCCTGATCGCTCTGGTTGTCTCCACCGTCGTCGGCACCGTCGTCTACAAGCGCGGCATTTCCCATGCTCCCAAGGTTGAAGCCGCCGTGTCCGCACCCAGCGCGACCAACGTGCCTGTGGTGGTGGTTGAAGAGGCTGCCCGCGTGATCGTGGAAAACGGTGTGGTCAAGTTCTACTTTGTCTCGGGCAAGGCGGAAGTGGCCGCTGGCGCCAACGAAGCGTTGAGCAACGTGGTCAAGGGCGTGGCTGAAGGCAAGCGCGCCGTGATTTCCGGCTTCCATGATGCAACTGGCAGTGCTGAAATCAACGCGGAGCTGGCCAAGCAACGTGCGCAAGCCGTCCAGGCCGCTCTGGTGGCACTGGGCGTGGCAGAAGACAAGGTCGAGCTGAAGAAGCCCGAGCAATCTCAGGCCGACGGCTCCAATGCCGAAGCTCGCCGTGTGGAAGTGATTCTGGCCGACTGATAAACCCAGTTCTCTTGTCCAAAGCCCGATATGGCATTCGCTGTATCGGGCTTTTGGTATTTGCAGCAGAGCAAGGATCAGTTGTTTTCAATGAATCCAGCTGCTGGAGGCTTGCCCAGGGCAATGACTCTTTCAATACCTGCCGCATCGACCTGGCGCATGACAAACGATCCCCGTGCAAAGCGCATGGAACGGATCAGCCAGCACCCGTTGATGCGCTCGTACTCGTCACTGTACTGACCTGAGAGATTGACAATGGTGCGTTCCTTGACATTGATCTGGCAGAACTCCAGATCCCACAAGCCTATTGCAATATCAGCTCCCCTAAAGCTGATCTGAGGGTTGTGGCCGTGGTGCATGTCCTGGATGGACGGGTTGGCAACTGCCAGTCTGGTGAAGGTTTCAACCCATTCTTCGCGATCCGTAAAAGAGGGAAAGCCATCGGCTTCGATGACTGCACCATGCTCTACAAAGCACTCACGCATGGCATTCGGCTGCTTCTGATCACAGGCTCGCAAGTACCGGGCCTTCAAAGCCTGTATCGACTGAATATCCTCAAGATGCTGCAAACGCTGCTGGAGTTGCTCCAGAACCGAGTCACTCATTGCCTGTCTCCTGATTGGTGTTGGAGTACCGAGTCTGGAATGCCGGCCAATGCCTGCAAACCCATGTTTGGACGATAGGTAGGCCGTTCAGGCAAAAAAAGCGGCACTCATGTGCCGCTCGGTCCAGGAATCTGAAGAAAAAGAATCACCGCAGACCGGTGCCGGTGCCCAGGTCGTCTTTGCGTTGAATCAGTTCAATCTTGTAGCCGTCGGGATCCGTCACAAAAGCAATCACGGTACTGCCGCCTTTGACGGGACCTGCTTCACGGGTCACATTACCGCCGGCCGCCTTGATCTTCTCGCAGGCTGCATAGGCATCGGGCACACCCAGGGCAATATGACCGTAAGCCGTGCCCATGTCATAGCTCTCGGTTCCCCAGTTGTAAGTCAGCTCAATTTCCGCCTGACCCGGGTTACCACCTTCGAAGCCAAGAAAGGCCAACGAGTACTTGTACTCGGGGTTCTCGGACTTGCGCAGCAGTTGCATGCCGATGACGTTGGTGTAGAAGTCAATAGAGCGCTGGAGATTGCCAACGCGCAACATCGTGTGGAGGAATCGCATGGTCGCCATTTTGCCAGCAGGTTCGGAGCTGCGTATGATTTGCCTCGGGCAGGTTCTTTGGATATGGCAGCGCTTCGTTCTAAGCCTGAGCGGTGTGGCGCTCGCCCTTGCGCAAGCTCCTGGAAATGCCATAGCCGAAGAGCAACAGCATCAGAACGGCTGTCCCGTACAAAGTGACCGTGGACTGCCAGAGCAAGCCATCGCTATCGACATTTACCAGTCCCCCAATTTGCTCTTTCGGGACGATCCCGGTTTCACTGTTGAACGTTGGAGAGTCGATTTGATAGCCGTCAGTCACGATATTGCGGCTCACGCGGCCTTCATAGGCTTTTGGTAGCTCTTGTCGATAAATTTGGCCTGCTCGTGGACTTGCAGCCGCGCTGCGAGGTTGAAGTCGGTTAGAAAAAAGTAAGGAGAGAACGCATGGAGCAATCAGGAGGCGCGTGTACGGGGCTTCTGGGCTGTGCGCAGTGCTTTAGCAGCATTCAAGGCATCCTCGGCAGCGCTGAATTCGTCCGGGGTCAGCAGCTTGTCCCCCGGGCACAGGAACCAGCCCTTGATGGATGAAAGATCGTGCACCGCGAGCTGGAGGTGTGTGTCATCGTATATTGCGCTCGATGGGTCAACTTGCTTGCCTTGTTCAAATGCACCCCTCGAAGCTTGAAACGGTGCTGTATTGACAATCTGCAGGGTGGCTTCTCCGAGTTGCTTCAGCTGTGATGCTGTCAACGGGGATGAACCGCTCTCATTTAGCCCCAGCAACTGAGATAACTGAGCCGCCAGAGCTATCGCCTCGGTATTTGCATGTCTGCGCAAGGCATGAACCATCTTGCACACTTCTCGGTCGAAGGCACGGTGAAGATTTTCGGTGTCACCCGGAAATGAAGGCTTATTCTTGGGCGGCTCTTTGCCATCGACTTCATAGGCCTTGACCATGAGTTCCGCAGCGAGGGTGAAGTTTTCAATCCCGCTCTGCGTGGTCAGGTCAAACAGGCGATCGATCTCAATAATTGCCCCAACAACAGCTGGCGTAGCTATAGGGTTGCGTGTGAGCTTGTGTTGAGGCCGCTTGCTGGAGGCTGTAGCAAGCTTTAAGGCGCGGGCTGAGTCGCCTTCGAAAAAGTACATTCCGTCATAGAGCCAATCATATGGGTTGGACGAAGGTACAGGGCTAGTGCGTCGTGATACCAGTGCATCACGGACTGTCGCATCGGTGCCGTGATACGCAATGAGGATCTGACCCATCAGGACTTGGGCTTGGAAGTCTTTACTTTGCTAGACAAGGCGAAGCCGCCAACGCTGCGCATGAAGTGCAATGCCTCATGGCCTGTCAGTTTTGGAACAACGAAGCCAAGATGGCTGTTGACGGACGCCTTACGCGCGGCGGCCATTTTCTTCTCAAAGCTGCGCGCGACCACCTCTTTGGATATGCTTTTGTCGGCGGATTGAGTAACCACACGACCGCCTGCGGGGATCGTGCCCATTTTCGCTTTGGTGAGTGTGTGTGCTTTAGCCATGATCATAGTTTGCCACATACGAAAAAAAAGGACAGGTGTTGGTCATTTCTGAATGGCTCCGGCCAGCCGACACTGTGTGTTGCTGATCTCATGCTGCCAGCGCCAGCAGAGCGCGAACGTGGTTCAGTTCTTCTGGGGTGTGGACCGAGCCACCGGCATTGATTCTCAGGTAGTGGTACCTAAGCCGTGATTGCCTGCTGTGGCCTTGTGTTCCAAGTTGCCGCCAGATGAAGCCTGGGTCCTCGCGTGGCGCGCTCCTAGCAAAGATTGGGCCTTCGCGCCGTGTCCCGAGAGACAAACCGCCGTAGGCGCTCCGCCCTATGATTGGGAAAAGAGGAGGGGAGTGGCTATGGCTCGTTATATGGCCGATGAGAAAGAAAGCACATTTTTTGTTGATGTGCTCAAGATAGCGCTGGGCGTCTTCATTGGTGGACTGCTGGCCGCACTGGCTTACACCAAATACATGGCATGGGAGGTCGAATATTCACTTCGGCAGGCGACTGCCGAGATGCAGAAGCAGGCTAAACAACAGGCTGACCGATCTAGAAAGCAGGCGGAGGAAGATCGTCAGCGTCGTGAGGCCGCCGCTAATGAGAGAGTCGCTAGAGAGAGGCAGCAGGCAGCAGATGCACTGCAAAGGAAGCAGCATGAAGCAGATATGCGAGCAGCATGGAGTCAGATTTACAGGCCATCTGCTGCATGTCAGACAGACCAGATGACGCTGACATGCGCCAATGCTCATGCGGCTGCGCATAAGAGGTTTATGGAGATTTATGGCGAAATGCCTCCGCGCTTTTAGCCAACGCTGAAAACTGGTAGAGGCGCTCTGTCCTATGATTCCGACTGAGGGGGATGTATGGGAATACAAGACAGAGATTATTGGAAAGAGCGCTACGACAAGAACCTGAATGCCAGAAGAGATCCTCGTGATAATCCATTCACGAGTGGCCGCAGTGAAATGAGCTTTCTCGGGAAATTCATTCTCACGATTGCGGTACTTTTAGTCGGAGCACTTGCATACAGATATCAGACTGAGATCGTTCGATTCTTAAAGAAGCCTCCTGCAGCTGGCCCTCAGCGAACTGCTATTCAGTCACCTGAACCAGCAGTTATTGCGCCAAAAGCCGTAATTCCTGATGGGTCGGTCACGCCATCAGCAGGCCAGATCTATCGATGTGGGAATACCTACAGCAACTCTCCATGCGACGGTGGTCAGCAGCTCGCGCAGCAGAGCAGCCGTCCGGTAGACAGAAACGCGACTAGGGAAATTTATCTCTGCAAAGACTTTCAAGATCGTCTGACATGGGAGAGCGTGCCATGCTCTGTAAACGGTCGTTTTATGGATCGGATTGTGACTGTTCCCGCCCATGTTTCTTGGGATGAGCAAGTAGCAATCGCGAGACAGCAGAGAGATAAAGCCCATGCCATAGCTGCTGAGCAAGTCGTTCCGGTGGCTTCCAGGTCTGTTTCTTCAACTCCAAGTGAATGCCAAATGCTTGAGCAGCACATTCGAGCGCTAGATGCAGAATGCCGCGTCAATGCATGCGGCATGAAGAAGCTCGATGACATTAGGGCAGCTCGAAAAGAAGCCCGAGGCCGCCAATTTCGTATCGGTTGCTAGCCAATTTGGAAAATTGGAGCGTTTGCCGATGCGGTTTTATGCCTCGCAAGCTCCTTTTTCATGGTCAGATTTGCTTGACAAGCCTAGCATTTTTGCGCTCGAGAGATTCGGCCAGTGCATAGTTGCCAGCTGCATGATTGAAAGCGATTGCGTCGATGGTAGAAATTCCTCATCGTGACTCCCAAAACAGGGCTAAATGAACGGCGCGAGGAGCTTGCCCCTCGCGCCGATATTTTTTGATGGTCGATGGCTTTAGGTCTAGGAGCCTAGCGAGCTGTGCATCGCTGTAGCGTAGATCATCAAGGATGTATCGAAGATGCGGCAGATGTGCGGGATAAGGTGCTCTAAACATCACCCAACATTTCGCATGCGCAGTCTTGAGATGCCTGCAGTGAAAGGGAGTACTGCTACAACTAGTCTAGCATTTGTAATTAAACATAATATACATCGTATCTTCTAAAGAAGAAGTTCGGACAGAGGCGTCACGACCGTGATACCCGCTCCCAGCTTGCTCAGAATTTCCGCTCCATGTACCAAAGCCTGGGCATGGATCTGCCTGCGTGCGCGAAGTTTCTTCATGTGTCGACCAGGACTGTACATAATTGGGAGTCCGGCAAGCACGGCATCCCGTATGCAACGTACAGGCTGCTGCGCTTGCTCAACCGCATGGAGCTGCCGGGTCGAACTTGGCAAGGTTGGTGCTTCCATGGCGGCAAGCTGATATCGCCGGAGGGCCGTACGTTTGAGGGTACGGACAGTGCTTGGTGGGGCCGGCTGACCCTGCAAGCAAGGATATGCAGTGAGCTGCAGGAGCGTCTGAGGACGCTCGAGGCGAAGATGGCCATTGCCACGGAGCCGGAAAGCCAGGGGCGCGCACAGGGCGCAGCCGCGCAAGCTTTAGCTCGCGGGAGCGAAGCACTGGGCGCGCCCCTCATTACCTCCCCCTTGGTAATCACGGGGAGATCCCACTGTGTTCCGCCATATGAAATTCGTCATGGGATGGCCTATGCCCGGCGATAAGCTCAAGCGCAGCAAGAAGACTGGCCGTTTTGAGGAGTGGTCTCCGTTGGCGAACCCTTTGTTCCTTCAGGGCGTTCGAATCTATGTGAAAGCGACGGACGTGCTGCTGCCAATGCTTCAGTCCATGGCTGATGCCGTCGAGCTGAACTCGAATGAGTGGCATCGTCTTCGATTGACGGCATCCATGCTTCGTGACATGTCGTCGAACATGGCCTCAGAGCTGGTGCGGCAAGGTGAACGTTTGATCCTGCCGCCCCCTACTACGTTTACGACCTTCAACTGGGGTGATCCTGATGATGCCGAGGTTCTGGGGGAATGTGTTCGCTGGCATGCAGCTGCACGGGATGTTCAGTGGTTCTTCAAGGAGATGGGGGTGGCTGGTAAGCCTTCCACTAAGCAACTGAAGGCTGTGCGTGATGGCGACCAGGATGCAGCGTTTGCAACCATGGCGCACATGGTCTGTGGCGTCATGGATGACCTCAAAGAACTGCTTGTTGACCGGTTGTCCAAGGCTCAGGACGGCTGGTATCTGAATGAGGTCAAGAAGACAGCTTTGCGTCTACCGATGTTCGGTCAGAGTGTGTCTGATGGACCGCAATGATCTTGATGCTCTGGCCTTTGCGGTGGCCTTGGCTCTGCACCTCACAGGTGTGATGCCCTCTTCTTCTGGGGCTTGCTTGCCTCAGGAATGTGTTGTTCAAGCGGGGCCGCTCGGTGTTACAGCCACCTGGCGCCCCTAACCAAAAGCAGTTGAAAGGAACTGAAATGGCTACTGAAAATTTTAAGGCGGCTCAAGCCGCGTGGGCGAATGTCGTTGCTGACGCTCAGAAAAACCAGTTGAGCAAGGATTCGTTGCTCCAACTGCAGCAAGGCGCAGCGCTCCTGTTGGCCCCTGCCAAGGCAGATCAGCGTCCTCAGGCTCGGGAGGTTGAAGCTTGGTTGGAAAGCATGGGGATTGCAGCCTCTCTGGGTCTTGCCGCGTTTGAGGCCGCGGGGGTGGACAGGTTGGCTTGAGTGATTCACGCGATCGCAGCACTCCAGGGGGTATCGGGGGCGTAGCCCCTGATGTAGCGAAGCGAAACCCGACTGCAGTCGATTAACCACTGGCGATATCCGCGATTAACCTCCGTTGAATCAACGGAGCGGCCGTTCGCGTCCTGATAAACAAGAAAACCTGAAAATAAATCCTCAACGGGGGATAAATAGGGTTTATTTACTCGCTGATGAAGATTATTATCTCGGGGAGTCCAGATAATGCCTTATACATCGCATCTAGTATAAAAGCTCTAAAAATAGGAGCGCTAGAGCTCAATTTTTTGCGGCTTTCAGCAGACCGTTGGGACTACGTTTAAACCTCTTCCTCTTCACCAATTGCGGGTCAAGCCCATGGCCACAGCAGCCATCCTTGTGCAGCATTTTCTCCGTTTTCTCACGTTGCTCAGGCGTTGTGTAGCCGTGTTGAACGGCGATCTCGATGGCGCGATCGAGCTGCATGTGGTAGCGCCAGGTCAATGCTGGCTCCGACGCGTAGCTCGTCTCGTACACCTGGCCATAACCTCGATTGGCAGCGTCCAACAAGGCTGCGTACTTCGCTCTGAAAAGGTCTTCGCCTCTGGAGCTTGCGCTGCGTCGAGTGCGTCGACGCTCGGTGACGTAGTAGTTCTTTTTAAAGAAGACCTTTGATCCATGATCTTAGGAAGTACTTTCCTAGCTTCAATATGTTGGTATGGCGTATGCGACGCCCAGTTGGTTAGCCATCTCAGCAAGACGTCGATCAGCTGTCCACAGCAGTGCCCCAGGTGTGATCAATGTCGATGCCAGCAGTGATAGATCCACTAGGCCGCAGCCTCTACCGAAGAGCTTGTTTTTCTCAAGAAACTCCAGAGTCTCCCGAACTGAGGCCTCCTGGCTCGGGCGCAGCATTGCCAGAGTCGCCAGGGTGTCACCGCGTGGTGCAGGCGGTGTACCGCACGCGATCTCTGCACGCACTATCGAGTGCATCAGCACGCTGTCTTGCATCAGTAGTTCCTGCAGATGGGCATCGGCTTCGCGAAAATGCCTCACCCACACCGACGTATCGACAAGAACGGACACAGGCATCAGCGAGAGCCCTCTGCATCCGTCCCACTGGCGCGGCGTGGCACATCAGGCATATTTGGCGCGGCACCGCCGAGCGCAGCCAAACGCTTACCTGCCTCAACACGCGTGAATGTTTCCAGTGCCAGTCGTACCAGTTCAGGCACCGCAATACCGGGCGCTGCGACGGCTCGTGCGCGGTTTACGACATCGTCATCGATTGTGAAAGTCGATCTCATGACTACTCCTTAAACATCAAATTTGATGCATTTTTGCATCAAATTTGATGTTTGTGAATCATGCTTTGTATTGCACAATACAAATATGCAACCTAAGTCTACCGAGATCGACCTCGCGCATATACGCCGCCTGGCTCCAACACAGGAAACCTACAACGAGCTGCAGATGGCTTATGACCATTTCAATGCGCGGCTGTTTGAGGGGCAACTGCCCAGCTGCTTGATTACGCTGCAGCGGGAAAAGCGGACTTTCGGATATTTCTCGGCCGCCCGCTTTGCATCGGTGGACGGCTCAACCACAGACGAGATTGCGATGAATCCGACCTATTTTGCTGTGGTCCCCATCATCGAAACACTCCAGACTCAAGTTCATGAGATGACACACTTGTGGCAGCACCATTTCGGCAAGCCAGGCCGAGGCCGATACCACAACGAAGAATGGGCACGAAAGATGGAAAGCATTGGGCTCATGCCCTCTTCCACCGGGCAACCTGGTGGCGCTCGAACCGGTGATTGCATGGCGGACTACGCCGTCGAAGGTGGCCGCTTTTTAGCGGCCTGCCAAGACTTGTTGACGGCAAAGTTCAAGTTCAGTTGGTACGACCGATTTCCCTCTGCAGGTCATGTGCTCGCTGGTCAAGCCAGCATGGCCAACCATATTCGAGGAATTGAGGGCACCAAACCGCCTATGGCAAGCATCCCAGCCCTCGCCGAGGCCGTGAAGCCCACGGGCTTGGCTATGGCTGCCATAACTGGAGAACACGGAGCGCTGACCGCGCCCGCGAACAAATCAAACCGAGTGAAATACAGCTGTATCGGCTGTCAAGACGCAATCTCAGTCTGGGGCAAACCCGGCCTCAAGCTAATCTGCGGTAGTTGCCTGCAAGGCTTCAGTCCTACAGGTGCGGGGGCTGCCCATTGTTGACCAGTATTCCATTCAGTATTGACCTTCATGATTGTGTTGACCAACGACGGCAACCGACAGCTGAGCTCAGCCAATGCCTTTGGCAGTTCACGAGATTTTTCAGACGGTTCTGATTTATCCCGCGCAATTCCTTAGCGATACTGAGATTCATCAGGCAATTGAATCGCAGCGACGATGGCTTCTGACTTTTGCCAGAAGCGCTAGCAGCCAGTTTCAAAAAGGAGTACTCATGAAGGACGACTTCGCCATGAGCGTTGAAGTTGCAACGGTATCTGGCACGAGCCGACTTGTTGATCGAATTTGCGCCGGCGTCTTGGCCGGGGAGTTCTCGGTGGCGTTCCAACCGATCATTGACGTGCACTCTGGCCGTACGGTGGGGGCCGAAGCTCTATTGCGCTGGCAACATCCGGAGCTCGGTCAGCTCTTGCCTGGAGCCTTCGCTAAGGCGCTAATGAAACCCGAAGCCGCATGGGCAACAACAGCGTTTGTCATCGATGAAGTGTGTCGGCAACTGAGCGCCTCGATGACCACCTCCTCCGCAGGTGCCCCTGAAAATGGTGCCGAGCTGCAGTTTGTGTCGTTCAATGTTTTACCGTCCCAACTTCATGACCCAAGACTTGAAACGCTGATCCGCTGGTCATCTTTGATGCATCGTATCCATCCATCGCAGATTCTGATCGAATTGCTCGAGTGCGAGCCGATAGTTGATCAAGCCGAGCTGCAGCAAGACATTGAGAGGCTGCAGCGGCTGGGAGTGCGCGTTGCCATTGACGACTTTGGCAGCGGCGCATGGACTTTAAGCGATCTGGCCAACCTCAAGATAGATGTCGTCAAAATCAGCGGTGAGCTCATAAACCGAGGCTCACTGGATTCAAGAACGAGGCCTATTCTTGGCGGCATGATCGGTTTGCTTTCAGATCTTGGAGTCGCGGCAGTCGTGGAAGGGATAGAGTCGATGGATCATCGAGCCTGGATTGAAACGCAGAAGCCTGTTATGGCGCAAGGCTATGGCTACGCGAGACCTCAACCTTGTCTGCGCTCTGCACTAGATATCGAAGCATAGATCCGCCGCATTGTTTCATTCGCAGCGACACCCTCCGATCGCACAGTGGTTCCGTTGTGCAATATGCAGCAGATAGAGGCCCTCCTCTACGCTTAACTTTATAAGTAGAGTTAGCGTTGCCGCTCCCGGGTAGGAGGAGATATTGCGCTCAGAGGTTGCTGAACGCTCGACTCGTTCAAGGGTGTTCCGACCCCGCATGGCCTCTTCGACCATTGTCTAAGAGCTCGGATGCATAAAAGGACACCATAGATATCGGCTGAACCAGGAAGGAGTGCCTACTGCCCTACGCTTAAAGTTTTTTAAATGCCGCAGCAGAGCACACCTGTAGTGCTCAAGGACTGACCTCGCCGCGACAGTTGGCGCATCAGACAGATGCCGAGCACTTCAACCTCCTCATATTTCGGTACGGCGGTCGCTCGGGTCAACCATTCCTGCCACGCTCGGAATCGCAAGGGTTGGTCGCTCAGGGCTCCTCTAGCAGCTTGCGGGATGCAAATAGCTCGGCATCGCTGCGGATACCAAGCTTTCGAAGTGCCGATTGCTTTTGCGTGCTAATCGTCTTAGAACTGCGAGCGAATTTCGCCGCGATGTCAGACACGGACATGCCCGCGAGATAGCAGCGCAGCACTTCATGCTCGCGCGGACTTAGGCTTAAGATCGCAGATAGGCCGGAGTCGGACGCCGATGTACTCTCGGCGCTCACGACTTTTTTTCTCGCAAGGCGGGGGTCCGGCATTGAGCTCGACATGAGCTTACCGGACAACTCTACGCTGATGTACGGACGGCCTCTCGCGACGACGAAGATTGCATCCGCGAGTTTGCTGAGATCTTCGCTCTTGCCGAAAAAGCCGAGCGCGCCCGCCCGCATTGTCATGTTGACGGTCGCAGGCGTATCGCTACTCGACGTCATCAGGATCTTGCATTCCGGGAAACGTGTACTGATCAGCTTGACCAGATTGAGGCCGTCGATCTCGCCGGGACCTAGTGTGTAGTCGAGCAACACAACGTCTGCTAGATTCACCTGGAGCCAGCAAATTAAGTCACGCGATTTCCCGAAGCTCGCCACCACTGCAATGTCATTCCTCTCTGCCAGATAACTGGAGATCCCATGCTGGACTACGGCATGGTCGTCCAGGATCACGACCCGGATCACCCGGTGTTCTGGCCTCATTGTTAACCCTTTCATTCTTGTGAAATGGCTTTGAATGGCTGACTCATTTTTAGTCATCACAAGCAGCTAGCAATGCGGATGAGCATCGGAATCAGACCACAGCCTTTCAAAATAATTTATATGCCCTCCGCCTAATCCGGTCGGAGGTTCGCGCCTATCACTAGCGTCCGAGCAGTTTCAGATAACTTAGTGATTCGGTTGTGGCGAAGGCTGTACAAAGGATGATATGCGCCTGGCGGCTTTGCGCTCGCGATGTACGGCCTATGATTGCAGGCCCGTCTCTCGACTTGAACCGGATTCAGACGGGGGATACTGCTGTAGATATGCACCACAACGCCGGATCGACATTATCGCAGCCGCTCAAGCAATGCGGCCGATTCATTACAGCTCGACCGAGACTGTGGTGGAAGTACGTAAGCATGTTAAATTTGAATGGACGCTCGATCCTAATCTGCCTAGTGTTCGGGCTGACGCCGGCGCTAGGGTGGGCAAACGGCAGGCCGCAGTTTACGCCGGAGGAACAGGCATGGATCGCTACGCATCCCGTAGTTCGGACTCGTGTCGATCCAAGCTGGCCTCCCTTCGAATTTCGACAAAATGGCAAGATCGTCGGTGTCGTTCCGTCATTTCTAGAGGCAATCTCGCGGATTAGCGGGTTGCGTTTCGAGTACGTCGACGATGTCACCTGGCGCAACTCGGCGGAGGCGTTGCGCTCCGGCAGGATCGACATCGCTCCAGATCTGACCTGGCGCAACGCGCTTGATGCATGGAAGGTGCCTCATCCCGATACCAGCTCAGGTATTCAGGCAGGTTCCACCCCGGCCTCAGTCCGCGACAGCCTCATCTTCAGCCGCCCCTATTTCGTCGGCACAGTGTTTGTCGTGTCGTCAGAGCGTCTGAACCTGTTAGTCGACGCCCGTAATCTCGCCGGCCGGCGCATTGCCATCAAGGGCGGAGGTGCAATTGAAGACGCGATTCGCCATGGCGACATCCCCGTCATTCTGTTGACCTACGACGATGATCGAGGTGCACTTGCGGCGGTCGCCGAAGGCAACGCCGATGCCGCTATCGGCCCGGACGTGTCGATGCTGCCGCTCGTGCAGCGTCAATACCGCGACAAGCTGTTCGTGTCCGGAGGGCTACCGGACACTCCGTATGCCCTCTCTATTGCGACGCGCAGCGACCTGCCGGTGCTCGCATCGATTCTCGATAAGTCCCTCGCCTCGATCCCGGCGCGCGACGCCGAGCAGGTCGTGCATCAATGGATCGAATCGACCGACTACGGCAAACCGTCGCTTCAATCGATCCTTTACTACCGACGCTGGCAGGTAACGGCAGCCGGAGCCGGCCTGCTCGCGCTGATAGCAATCGCATTCGCTGCCTGGCGCTCGCGCGTCGCGGCCGTGCGCAGCGAGCAGGACAAGGCGATGTTTTTCGCATTTATAAGCCACGAGATCCGCACACCGATGCACACGATCCTGTCTTCGCTGGAGTTGCTGCAACGCGCGAAGCTGCCGCCAAAGCAGGCAGGTCGCGCCGACGCGGCAGTGGCCGCGTCGGAATCACTGCTGGCATTGCTCGACGACCTTCTCGAATACTCGCGCCTAGAATCACGCAACGTGGTGCTCGCACCCGAGCCTACATACGTCGAACCCTGGGTACAACGAAGTGCCGACATGGTGCGCTGGAGGGTCGACGAGAAGAAACTGGGCCTCGCGCTCGAGTTCGCCTGTCCGCCGGGGCTGTGCTTGCTGATCGATCCGATGCGCACGCAGCAGATCGTGCTGAATCTGCTTGTCAACGCCATCAAGTTCACATCTACCGGTTCGATTACGCTGCGTGTCGACTACCTCGACGGTAAACCGAGCCGTGCCGGATCACTGGTGATTGAGGTTTGCGATACCGGCATCGGCATTCCGCCCGAGCGCCAGCGCCACATTTTCGAGCCCTATCAGCGTGTCGAGCACTCGAGTACTCGCCGTGTCAGTGGAAGCGGATTGGGGTTGTCGATCTGCCGCGAACTAGTCGACCTAATGAAAGGCGTGATTACCGTCAGTAGCAGCCCTGACAACGGCACGGTCTTTACCGTGATCCTGCCGGCGCCGCGCATCGGACATGCGCCGGCTGCAGACATGACCGACACGCGCGACACGAAGTCTGACCCATCGCTGCCTGTGGCGGCGCATGCGCTGCTGAAGGCCTACCCGCCGCAGCCCGTCAACGGACCGATGATCCTGGTCGTCGACGACCACGAGGCCGTTCAACACGCGATCCAGCACCAACTTGACGCGCTCGCATGCCGCTCGGCCGTTGCCGACAACGGCGAGCAGGCACTCGCGCATTTCGCGCGGGCCGAGTTCGACATGGTGCTGCTCGATTGCGACTTGCCCGACATCGACGGCTATACGGTTGTGCAACGTATGCGCAACGACGAACGACTTCAGCAGCGGTCGCACACGCCCATCATCGCGATCTCTGCGTCGAGCGGCGACGCACATCGAGAACGGTGCTTCGACAACGGCATGGATGGCGTACTGTGCAAGCCGCTAAGGCTCGAGGAACTGCGCCAAATGATCGACCTGTGGTGTCCGTTCGCCTTCATGAATGAGAGCGCACCAGCGGCCGGAGACATGCGAGCGCCAAAAGCAGACTTCTGGGCGGTCTTTCGGCAAAGCGTAGACGCCGATCTGGCAGCGCTGGGCGACGCATTGTTGAATGGCGATGTCGATCGTGCACGTCATGCGTCACACCGAATCAAGGGCGCCACAGCAATTGCTGGTCATGCAGCGACGAGCGAACTGGCAGCCGAACTTGAGCGTCTGCTTGAGGCTACATCCGGCATCATGCCGTCAAGCATCCATGCTCTCGGTGACGAACTGTTGCGCCTGCATCGCGCCGACATGGCCGGGCTTGACGCCACCGAGCGCAAATCGGCCGACCCTGATGCATAGACCGCCGAGATGACCGAATGTCAGCCCCTGGGATACGTCGAAATTCTATGACGCGTCCGGTGCGTCGAAAGCATCGACCAGGCACCACGTCGCGATCGCGTTGCGAAGCATTTCAAGCCGTAACGGTTTTCCAAGCACGCCATCCATGCCGCTATCGAAGCACTGCTCGCGATGCGCCTCGCCAGACTCAGCCGAAATCGCGATGATCGGAACCCGCCGGGTCTTGCGGGCGGCCTCTTCCTGCCGGATCGTGCGCGCGAGTGCATAGCCGTCGATATCGGGCAGATTGCGATCGAGCAACACCATGTCGATCCGGTCCTGTGCGAGGTACCGCAATGCGTCTTTTCCCGTGCCTGCAACCACCCCGAAGCAGCCAAGTGCATCGCACTGATCCTGCAGTGCGGTCCTGACTGCGTCATGATCGTCGACGATCAGGATGCGTGCTGCACCGCGCTGCACCGGCCCGGCTGTTGCGAGCTCCAGTGTCGGCGCAGTCGTGACTGGCGGCATCCGGAACACCCCCTGCACTGCCGGAGCTGGCAATTTCACCGTGAATACCGTTTCTACATACGGCGTGCTTTTGACCGCGATCGAGCCGCGCATCAACTCGACGAGCTCGCGACAGATCGCAAGCCCGAGCCCACTGCCGCCAATGCCTTGCTGAGGCTCACGATCAGCCTGCCAGTATGGTTCGAAGACGCGGTCGACGCGATCAGGCTCGATGCCGATGCCAGTGTCGCGCACTTCTAGAATCAAGGAGCCGTGGCGTCCATGACGGGCAGCGTGATAACCCACGTGCAACGTAACGGCCCCGCTCGCTGTGAAATTGATCGCGTTGATAAGCAGATTCAGCACAATCTGGCGCACGCGAACTGGGTCAATCAGCACGAGCATCGACGGCAGCTCTGGCACATCAAGCAGCAACGCCAATGCTTTTCTCTCCGCCCTCCATCGCACCATGTCGACTGTTTGACTGGCCCACACATCGAGTTTGACCGTTTGCGGCAACAGAGTGACCCTGCGTGTCTCAAGACGGGAGTAGTCGAGGATATCGTCGAGCAACGTCAGCAGCGTCTCGGAAGCCGACGCGGCCGCATCCACACGGCAGGCCTGCTCAACGGGGAGCTGCGAACGCTGCAGGAGCTCGAGCGACGACAGGACCGTCTGCATCGGCGTGCGTATCTCGTGACTGACGAAGGCCAGGAACATCGCCTTGTCGCGCTTGCTGCGGATGGCTGCTGCACGGGATTTCCACATCAGGTACACAAGCACCGCGAACGTCAGCAATGTAACTGCGGTCGCCAGTACCACTGGTGCACGATAACGCAGGATCGAGCGGATCGACGGCTTGCCGTAGTCGCCCAGCTCGATCGAGTCTCGCGTGATGCCGGCCGTCTCGCTGACCGTCATGGCAGCGAGCGACTTGTCGATGATTGATGCGAGAATCGGCAGATCGGCGCGGGTGAGCATTGCAAGCGACACCGGGCGATCGGCCAGCATGCCGGACATGTATATCTGGCCGATGAATTGCCGACGCATGATCGGCAGGATCGTGACGTCGACACCAAGCGCGGCGTCGGCGTCGCCGTTTGCCACTGCGGCTAGTGCAAGCTCCTCGGTGTCGAACGTGCGCACGTCGAGCGGTACGCCGCTGTGACGAACAAAGTATTCGACCGCTCCTTGTCCCTTGATGGCCACCCGCTGCCCCTTCAACCGCTGCAGGCCAAAGATCATCGCGGAATTGTTGCCCGTCACAACGGTCAGCCGCCCGACCAGATATGGTGCACTGACCCTTGCACCGACACCAGCACGTTCGGGCACCAACTCGCGCCAGACGCCCGGCAGCAAATCGACCTTGCCGGACGCGAGCGCCTCGTACGCCTGACCCCATTCCGTGCCGGGCACGGTCTGGAACGCGAGACCGGTCATTCTTGAGATAGTACTCAGGTAACCTGCAACGAGGCCCGTCTGCTCACCGTTGTGCATGTATTCGATCGGGCGCCAGTTTGCCTCGACCGCGATATGGACGACCGGGTGATTGCTAATCCAGCCAAGTTCCTCGTCAGTGAGGATCGCCTTTCCCCTGACGTTCGCTGTGCCCGTGCCGACCGAAAGGATCAGCAGCATGGTCGTCAATACGTGGCGAAACATGCGCGACACCGGGAGATGTGCGAAGGATGTAGCTTCCATGATTGATTCGCTGGGGATAGAGGTACCCGACGCCCGGTAGCGGGCGCCCAACACGCTAGAGATTGGCGGATGACGGCGTAAACGTGATCGTCAGCTTGTTGCTGTACTTGCCAGGACGCTTCCTGACCGACTGAAACTCCGGTGTGTCGAGTGTCAATGGCGTCGGCGTGCAGACGACCGGCACCGAAATCCCCGGCAGCGATACCAAGCGACCGGCACTGTTGTTCACGCCCTGAAGCCGCACCTTCTCGTTGTTAGGCAGCGCAATCTTCTTGCCCGCATACGTCAGGTTGAGCGCGTAATCGATGCGTGATTCGTAGCTGCCGCTCTTGTCCGAGTCGAGCAGGACCGAATACTGGCCCTTGTTACGCCGGTCGACGGTGAGACCATCGCTCGCCGATATATCGAACCAGGTGCTTTGTGAGTTGTAACCGTCATACAGGCACAAGTCGACATTCGACGTACCTGACAACCGGCTGCCATTCGGCAGCGCTCTCAGTTTGAGGTCGACGACGGGCGTAGCGGTCGCGAACTCCGGAAGATAGATCTGTATGTTGCCCTTGTCGGTGACATCGAGCTTGATCTCTGCACGAAACACCGCGAGCAGCGGTGCAATGCTGCTGGACCAGGATCGCAGATTGAGTCGCAGGTTCGCCTTCCAGGTTCCGCCCGACGGGAGTTTCTTCAACTCAGCGGCGGGAATCCTAACGAAGAGTAGGCGCCCGTCAAAGTAGATGACGGAGGGACAATTTTGAAGGGCCACCGGCCTCGCTTCTTCTATCGGGCTTCGTTCACCCCCAAGGATTCCTCCGGGAGCGAGAGCGCCCGAGCAAGTTCGATGAATTTCTGATGCAGTTGAACCTCGAAGAGTCAGTACTGCCGTCGCGCCGCTCTTTTCTTCCTTGAACAACAGCTTGATGTCGGTCGAGCTTCCGGTTGGAAACCATAGCCATACCGGCTTGGTCGGACATGCACCGGTCGTCATATCGTTGAGAGATTCGCAAGTCCACGTGTTCTGTCCCCATTTTAGAGCATCGTCCGTATCGTAGCCCCCCGATGCCCGGTCGAAGATGATGACATCGCTCACCACAGCAGCTCCACGATCGTATGTGGCTTGCACCGTAACAGTGCGCCCTAATGGCTGTACCATTAACGCCGACGCATCTAGTGAGATTGCTCCCAACATGGCGGCGAGGACGATTCCTGTGCAGCGAGTTCGGATGATCTGAAGCATATTGATGACAGTTTCCGTATATGTTCTGGTTGACAGTGGAGGCACACCGTGTAGACAAGCGCACGTTGTGTGTCACCGAGACGAGAAGGTCGCGCCAGCGGCTCGGTCGTGCATCACATTCGCGTAACGACGCTCCAGCAGCTTGCGCACGCGGGCCTGCTTGCGCAGCGACTTCGGCAGCGCGTCCGGGCCTGCCACTTCGCAGTGCACCTTGCCCACCATCATCAACACGTCCTGCTGACGCTTGACCTGCAGCGGGCAACGCATCAGGGTAGGACCGTCGACGACGAAGAGTTCGCTTTCCTTTTGCTCCATTTCTGCAACGAAGCCGCCCTGGCTGTCGATCAACGGCATCGCGCCATTGAGAATTACGCTGTCCGACAGCGGCATCCCGCTCTTCGAGAAAGCCTGCCCGACATAGGTGTAGCTGACTTTCGCATCGACGTTGCGCAGCGCAAGTTGCCCGGGCACCATGAACAGTGTGCGCTTGCCGAGCCCCTCGGTAACGCTCGTCGTACCAGGAGCCGCGTGCGCACCTGCGTCGCTCACTTCGGCGGTCACCGGCCTGAAGGCAGACACCGGAAGCAGCGCACGTTGCCCAAAGCCCACTTTGATTCGCGTACCCGAATCGCTGCTGACCTCGGCCGCCATGACACTCGCATCGTCGCGCTTTCCTACTCGCACGGCGAAGCCCGCGAGCGGATCCGACTGTGACGCGGAAGCGCCGAGAAAAACGCCCTGTCGCGCCACGGCGAACGACGACGAATAGCTTGCCGTTACAGACGGATTGTTGCCGCCGCTATCGCGGCTGTAGCTGTTCGCAACCGTCCCGGCGACGTCACCGTAGCGCCCCTTCCAGCGCCCCTGTATCGCGCCGGTCAGGCTGTCGATGCCGTCGCCCGACAGACCGAGCGCGAGCTCCCGGTAGCTATCACCCTGCCAGTTCCAGTTTCGATCGAGCGTGTAACGAGTTTTCGTGCTGTCGCGATTCGAGCGAACGTCAACGCCCGCCGATGTGTAGGCGGACGCGCGCCGCGTCTGCAACGCGGGCTCAGCCATCGAAAGCGTCACGCCAACGTAGCCACCATAATCGCTGCGCGCGACTGCGTTGCGATTCGCGTATATGCCAATCCGCAGGTTCGCGCTGATCTTGCGCCATGTCATCGATCGCGAAAGCGCTACCTGAAACGCGCGGGACACCTGGTTGCCTTGATGGGCAATGGGCGTCGCCCATGGTCGCTCCGACGCGTTAGCTAGTTGGAAAGGTGACCGCCCGACGCTCTTGTTGTAGGTGTAACCCAGCATCGCCGACCAGTTTCTGAGCGGAAACGACACGTTCGCGTTCAGCATGTCGTAGCAACCGATGTCACGATATGACGCTGCCGAGCCGCTGCACGCCGCTCCGCGCATTTGGTAGCGATATACGCTCCACGACAAGCCATTGACGAACGAAATCTGTTGCGTGTTGCCGCGCGAGCCGTCGTTCCCGACAAAGATCGAACCGCCGGCGGATAGGACCCCCTGCGGAAATGCATGGCGCCACTCAAGTGCCGTTTCGTTGTACACATGTCGGCCGATGCTCGCAATGCCGCTTGTCAGCGCCATTGCGCGCGAAAGCGGAATGCGCACGCCAGCAGCTGTTGCCATGCTGTCCGACGCATTTCGGGCGGACGTGCGGCCAGCCTGCGCAAACCATTGCCGCGTGCGCGAATTGACACCACCGCCCGTCTTTGTGAGTGGCGTCGTCTGCGTGCGCGTCTGCACGCCATTTTCGAACACGCGCAGCGTCAGTGGATACGTACCTTCCGGAAAGCGCGACGTATCGAGCGCGTTGACGCCGGCTTTCATGTAGACCGTGCCGAGCAGTTCTTGCCCACGGTACGCATCGATGCGCGAGTCGCGCGGCAGCAGCAGAGTTACAGGCGTGCCTTGCTGAGCAATTTCCGGCTTCACATAGGCCAGCGTTGTTCCGACACGCACGCCGTCCAGCGTGCCAACCGGCAGCATCGTGAAGCCGAAGTTGCCACCTAGCGCGCTCGCGAGGTTGCGATTGTCCATGCGGCCGGCCTGCGCGTAATGCTCGGTGCCGAGATCGTGACGGTAATAGAGATCCCGGAGCAGGAATTCGCTGTTCGATCCGCGCGAGTAGTCCGCATGGGTAAAGCCCCAGTTTCCACCGACGAAGCTTTTCGGCGTAAGGCCCAGCGCACCCGTGCCCGACAAGGACAGGCTTTTGTAGTCGCGACCGCCCGAAAAATTGATCGTCTGCTGATGGATCAGCGCGTTTTCTGTCATCGGCGACGGTTCACGAAAGCGCTGATCGCGCTCCTGCGTGCTCACCCAGTCACGCGATAGGAACAGCTCGATGTTCCCGTCGCTTTCGTCATAGATCACCGCCGCGCTGTCCGTGTCGACATACCCGCAGCCGTTCACGCCCGCCTGTCCGGCGCAAGCGAGGTTGCCGTTGCGCGACATCATTGTCGACAGCGCGTCGCCGATCAGCGACATGTCTGCTGCCGGATCAATCTGCGGACCGAGCGCGTGCAGCAGGGGCGCGGGATCCTCGAATCGAACGGCGTCCGGCGTCACGAACACGCGAAACAATCCAAGCGACTTGCCTAGAAAATTGACGTTGATACGTTCGTCGTGCCCCGTCATGATGTCCTCGAAGCCCGGCGGCACAGTCGAAGCGGGGTAGGCAGAGGACGCGAGGCCCATCATGCTTAGCGCGCCCAGGCATGCGACAACGGTTTTCTTGAGGTCAACTGGAATCATGCGGGCACAGGAACTTATGGCAAAGGACTACAAAAAGGGCGCGCCGCTAAGACGCGCCCATCGATAGATAGGGCGCGGTACTTAGGCGCGCCCGTCTTTCCTGCGAAGAGGCTTAGTCCCCGCCACCTTCCCCGCCACCTGTTGCTGCTGCGCTCTGCGTGAGGACGAGGCTGACGAGACCCTGATAGCTGCCGGTCAGGAGTACCCCGGGAGTCGACTGAGCGATCGACAGCGGCAGGACGATCGAGCCATCTTTCACGTCACCGAGGAAGATTTCCGCAGCCTGCAGCGTCTTCACTGTCGTGGCCAGCGTCTCGTCACCCAACTTAACCGTCAGCGGGGCGGCATCCGCGCTAGGGTTCGTCTGGTTCGTCAGGGACGGCGAACTCGCGAGGCGAACCTCCACATTCTTCGCCTTGTCGTTCGTGAAGATCTTCGTGCTCACTACAGCTGGCTGGAGACCGACGCCCGGCAGATATTGCATCTGCATGGTTGTCGGCAGTGCAGAGCCGTCCGCCGACAGCAGTTCAAGTGTGGCGTCGACGTTAGCAGTGACGGTGATGTTTTTTTCAACAGCATGAGTCGACATGGCCATCAGGGCCGCGGCAGCGATCGGAACGAATTTCAACATTGGTTAGTCCTTATGGTTGGTTGATAAATTGGTGGGACCCGTTTGGGTTTCGTTGTTAGCGCTCAGCGCGTCTATCGCGTCGGTGGAAACCGTACGTACAACCTTCTGCTGTACACCTGACATTCCCTCGACTCGATATCGGATTCGCACATAAGGTGCGGAATTCAGTCCGTCCATCCTGAACTGCTGGTCTGGATAGACGCTGCGTTCAAATTTCGTCCACTGGCATGAAGAGTCTTCTGTGTCGGTCTGGCACGCACCGGCGTCAATAAGGCCGATCCGAACATTGCCGGTGTTGGTCAGAAGTCCGTTCGACACCTCGAAATCGGGAACGGGCGTCTTGGGCAGTACACGAACGAGCGGTGCCCACGAGATGGTGAAGTTGACTTTGCCGGACACCTCATCGTTCACTGCGGAATGGTCTTCAGAGAGCGAGGCCACCGGTTCCATGTAGACGCGATACAGCGCCTCCTTCTGAGGCACGCCCAGCGAAATCACCCGCACGAGCCGCGTGCCGCCAGCCGGCAATGCGAACTTCGCTGGCGAGATCACGACCGCGTCGTCGCCGGAGCTCATGCTGGTCTCCTCGCGCTCGTGATCTGTTGCCGGGTCGATTACGCGCTTCGCAATCACCTTCACGTATTGCGTCGATTCGGATTTCGAATAGACGCGCAGCTCTGCGGCTGGCCCACTGCCAGCTCCGATGGAGGTCCCCATTGGATAGACCATCATGTTTGCGCTGGCGATCGGGGAAGCAAGTGACGTTGTGATCGTGGCGATTAATGCCGCTGCAATACGGTATTTATCTTCAAATATGATCTGCATAACTCCTTAATAAAAATCCAGAATCGTTCATGCATTCATAGGTCAAACTGAATGTGGCGTTTACCTAGATGGCATATACGACTCAGTAAGTGGGCCAGCCATTACGATGCAATGCTTGTTGCGATGTAATATTTAGGTTGGATTTTTACTAAGAGAGAGAATCAGGTCTATAAGAATTGGACTAAAAATCCCGAAAATCGTGCGATTTGCTCAGTTGGCGTGCTGGCGAAGAGCTGCAGTCACCTGCTAGCCAGGCAACTTCTCATGTGGGAGCCAAAGTAGTACATGATTGGGGGAAACTTGGCCGTGACGGGCCGCAACTGCAGCCAAGCATAGTTGGCTGAAGGGCAGTGAAATCTGGCTGCTGCTAGGGTGGATGTGCACAACCCGGCGATGCTTCCAGATTGTTCAATCCACGGCTCCATGGTGCTCTTTAGCTCACGCAGCGGTAGTTCAACGTGCTTTGACGGTGATATTCGTTTTGCTTAATGGCAAGTCCTGCCATTTACCCAATTTCTCAAGAGTGTCGAAATATTTCGGGACGACTTAATTGAAAGTCGACTGATGCCATATTAAAGACCTCTTGTCGACGCCAAAAAATTGCTTGAATTCTCAAAGGCTGGATTCTGAGGTATTTGCATTACCATGCTTATATTAAGTTGCCTTACGCAGGGTGACTTCAATTGCTCAGATCAAGCAGATCGGCTACCCATACTGGAAGATTGACGTCGATATCCAAGGTGGTGTCAAGCGGTAGTCTGCTCAGTCTGGTGCTTGCCTTGGCCAAAGGTTAATACGCATGGTTTGGAGTTGCAATTGACCAGAATTTTTCAACTCCGATAACGGAGCATCGGGCACTTTGGTGAGGCGTGGCTCATCACATGAGCCTTTTGTTCTGCTACTTTTCACGTCTCCGTCGACTTCGGCACGGGACGATTTTTCATGCGCAACGTCTCGCAGATGCAACTGCATAACGCGTGGTGGCGTGCTCTACAGCGAGCGCCAAGCACCTCAAGGCTGCCGGGCTGTTCACTTGAAAAGTGAGTGATGTGCGAGTCAGCGACCAATATCCTTGACCGCTGCGCAGTCGTCTGCTTTATTCAGGGGTAATGCCTGCCGCCTTGATGACCTGCCCCCACTTGGTGGTTTCGGCGGCTTGGAATTGTGCCAACTCCGAGGCTGAGGTGGTCCAGGCTTCGGAGCCAGACATATTGAAGAAGGACTTGGCCGCAGCACTGTTCACGGCTTTGGTCAGCAATTGGTTGAGTCTGCCCGCCACAGGTGCTGATGTATTGGCGGGTGTGTAAGCGGCAAACCAGTAGCCCATGTCATAGCCTTTGACACCAGCTTCCGAGATGGTCGGAACATCAGGCAACTGTGCACTGCGCTTCTGGGTGGAATATCCCAATGGGCGCAACTTACCCGCCTTTATCTGAGGAACGCCCGTCGAGACGTCTGTAATCATCAGGTTTATTTGCCCTCCGAGAAGGTCCGTGAGAGCAAGCGGATTGCTCTTGTAGGGAACGTGAAGGATATCGACGCCAGCGAGCTGCTTGAGCATTTCGCCTGCGACTCTGCTTGAAGAGCTGCCGCTGCCAAAACTCAGCTTGCTGGGATTGGCTTTGGCGTAGCTCAGCAGCTCGCCCACGGAGTGATATGGCGAAGTCGCAGGGACGACCAGAACCTGCCCACCTTTGCCCAGACCTGTGATGGGGGTGAAATCCTTGACAGGGTCATAGGAGAGCCTTTTGTACAAATGTTCATTGGCCGCATGCGTCGTATTGGTCGTGATGAGCACGGTGTAGCCATCAGGCGCGGCCTTGGCCACCGCTTGAGCTGCAATCATGCCACTGGCACCGCCTTTGTTTTCCACCACGACCGGCTGCTTGGTTTGCTCGGTAACGGCTTGTCCCAAGGCGCGCGCAAGCTGGTCTGTGGCGCTGCCGGCGGCAAACGGAACGATAAAGGTAATGGGCTTGTTTGGATATTCGCCCTGTGCAAAGGCCAAGGGGCTGATTGCCAGGCTTGCACCGCATGCAAGAACAGTGCGTCGTGTCAGAAATTTCATGGTTTGTCTCCTAGTGGTTGTTGTAGAAATTCAGGGTGTCGGACCGGCCAGCAGTGACTCGAGATGGCATGGAACCACGACAGGCATTTCAAGCACCCTGAAGCACAGCGTTTTTCCATGGCTATCCAGATTCAGCGAGTCATTGACCCCCCCATCCAGCACGTTGTCGAGCACCAGATTCATGGCGTGGAGCCTGGGTAGCAGGTATCGCCGGACATAGCTTGGCTTGCGGTCTGCAAACAGACGAATCACGGCTTGTTCGGTGACTTGCTCGCACACCACTTCCCACAACTGCGGATGCCATGCAATGACGCTGATGTTGGAGCGGTTGCCTTTGTCACCCGTGCGTCCATGCGCAACTCGGTAAAGGGGAACGGTAAGGCTTGAGTTCATGGCTTACTCCTGATGCGACTTGGTCCAGTGGAAGCCAGTCGTAATCTGTTGCTGAGGTACCAGGCACGACACCATTCCCAGACGCTGGCGCATATGGGTGCGAACGCCCCCTCCCCCCGCCGGGCCGCAGCAATACAAGGCATTTATCTCGCGCGGCAGACGCGCAGCGACTGCATGGTCGGCATGCTGCCAGGCCATGCGAAGCCGAACATCCCGGGATTCGCCGACAATGCTTGCTTCAGTCAGCCAGTCGCTGGTGTCGTTTCCCCAGACGCTGGTTACGCCGATCAGGTCTGTTCTAAGGGGCGCAATATTCGTCAAGCGCCTGGATATGGTCTGGGCGGCCAAACGCGCACGTTCAACGGCTCTTGGACCTGCGTAGGAGATCTCTCCCTCGGCAAACCACCCTGACTCGAAGCAGACATTGACTTTGAGCATCTCCGGTCTCGGGTGGCCGATGACACCTTCCAGGCGAACCCGGTCAGGTCCGACCGAAATCACTTCTGCCTGGGTAATGTCGGCAACAACGTCTGGCGTGAGGTAGCAGGCAGGGTCATGGATTTCGTAGAGCAACTGCTCCTTGACCGTGGCTGCCGTGATGCACCCCCCGGTCAGAGATGGCTTGAAGATGGTGCTGTTGCCCGCGCTGTCGATTTCGGCAATGGGATACCCCAGGCGGTCCATGTCCGGTACATCTTTGTACCCGGGGTCTGCGAAATAGCCGCCAGAGACCTGGGTTCCGCATTCCAGCAGATGCCCGGTCATCGTGGCTCGGGCCAGGCGATTCCAGTCATCCCAGGCCCAGCCGAAGTGGGCCATGGCAGGTCCCACCACCAGTGAGGGGTCGGAGACGCGGCCGCACACCACAATGTCCGCGCCTGCCAGCAGGGCCTCGGCAATGGGGCGTGCACCTATATAGGCATTGGCGCTCACCAGTTGCTGTTCTGGCATGTCCAAGCCCAGGGCTTTTTCGAGCAGCTGGTAATGCGCGGGGCCGCTGAGGTCATCTCCATGAACCACCGCTATTTGGGGTAGGCGCGTTCCGAGCTCCTTGGCCAATACAGCGATGGCTCGCGCTGCACCTTGTGGGTTGGCCGCGCCAAAGTTACTGACGATTCGAATGCCATGCGCGAGGCAGTCGGCGAGCACGGGCCGGAGAAACTCCACCATGAGAGGCTCATAGCCTGCATCGGGATCCTGACGACGAGCAAGCTGTGCCAGTGCCAGAGTGCGCTCAGCAAGCGTTTCAAAGATCAGAAAGGCAGGTTTGCTTTGTCGAATCAGCTCCTGCACGACGGGTTGCGCCGCATCAATTCGATCGCCGGAAAAGCCTGCCGCACATCCGATGAGCAATGACGTCGTTTCGTTTTGCACTCTTGTCATGAAACCTCCTGTTGCCCACTATAGGAAAACCGCTATAAGCTGTGAAATCGATAATTGAGATTAATTAATCTGCATTTCAAATGAATCTATCGTCGCGCGATGTGCAGGCATTCCTTGTACTGGCCAAGCAAAAGAACTTCACCCAGGCCGCCAGCATGTGCCACCTGTCACAACCGGCTTTCAGCGCACTCATCCGCTCCCTGGAGCAAACGGTAGGTCTCAAACTTTTCGACCGCAGCACAAGACACGTGGTGCTTACCCGTGAAGGAGAACGATTCCTGCAGTCTGCGGAGCGCCTCGCCACAGAATTCGCTGCCTGCGAAAGAGCGATGCGTGATACAGCACAACTGGCCCACGGGCACGTATCAATTGCATTGCTGCCATCCCTTGCCGCAGGCTGGCTTCCTGAGGTGCTGAAGGTGTACACGGCCCGCCATCCGGGAGTTCAGCTGAGTGTGTTGGACGTGCTGTCCGAGCCATGCATTGCTGCCGTGGCCAATGGAGAGGCGGATTTTGCACTGGCCGCCATACGCGTGGATACACCCGACCTGAAGGCTGAGCCGTTTTGCAGTGACGGCTTCTATATGGTGTGCCCTAGCGACCATCCACTGGCGGTCAAGGACGCGCTGTCGCTGGAGGATCTGACGCCCTGGCCATTCATCCACCTGGCACGCCACAGCAGCGTTCGTCAGTATCTGGAGGCCGCTTTTTTTCCTCGAACGATGCAGACTTTCGTTGAAGTTGAGCAATTGGCCACCGTGATGGGGCTGGTGCAAGCCGGACTAGGCATCACCGTAGCTCCTGCGCTGAGCCTGTTTCACTTCGACAAGCCGGGGCTGGTGGCGCGGCACCTGCTGCTGCCAGGTATGGACCGGCAGATCTACATGGTCCGGAAGCGAGAGCGCAGCCTTTCATTGGTGGCTGAAGCGCTCTATCAATTGATGCAGGACATGCGTCCTGCAAACGCCTGAACCCCATGCCTGCGAAATCCAGGCCGCAAATGCTCGGCGATCAGCCACGCTGCGAATGCAGCCAAGCATGAGGGATCAGCTCCTCCGAAACCCAGGAGACTATGGCCACGCCTGCAACTGCGAAGTGCGCGAAAACACGGCATGCATGGCCAGCTGTCGTCAGCCTGCCACTGTCCAGGTTTGCGCATCTACACGCTGTCCTCTCTTGGTCTTAAGCTCAGCTGCTTACGGGTCAGCCCATTGAAGCCACTTGCGTCCTTGCATCATGCAGAGATATCTCGCATCTGTGCTTGCAGAGAACGCAAGTCGGTCATGCAGTGCAGCTGGCCTTGCTCAGCATCACTTTCTAAAGCCGCGGAGACATACATGAAGTTCAGAACCAGCCGCAAGCGCACTGCCGCCAACCTCAATTTCCCTGGCCGTCTCACCGACGGCGTGCTGCGCAAGCTGCTAGTTGCTGGGTTTGCGCTGGCAGCGTTGGCCAACGTCACGCTTGCGCAGGAGTCAAAGCGAGATGCCTTCTTCTGGCTGGGCCAGATCAACAAGGCTTCGGCAGTCATCAATACCGACGAAGGCCTGCTGGACAAAGCCATGGCGCCCAAAATTGCACGAGGTCTACAGAGTGTGCTGGCGGCAGGCGATGCCCCCAACGGAAAACGACCGGGTCTGGTGATCACATTCGAGCCCCTGCTCATCGAAGCTGCCGGCGTGGAAGCCACCTTGCTGCATGCCGGGCGCTCAAGTCAGGACATGCTGGCCACCGTGCGCTCCGCCATACAGCGCGACGACATGCTGCGTCTGGCCAGGCAGCTGGCTCAGACCCGTGCTCATCTTCTGCGGCTGGCCGAGACTTATGCCGCCACAGTCGTTCCGAACTATACCAACGGGGTTGCGGCCCAGCCCAACAGTTACGGGCACTATCTTCTGGGGCATCTCGCGGGCTTTGACCGTGATGCCCAGCGTCTTCACGAGGCTTTTGCACGCATCGACCAGTCGGCAATGGGCACTACGGTTCTCAACGGCACCAGCTGGCCGCTGAATCGGGAGCGCATGGCCAAGTACCTTGGCTACCCGGTCACCGTGAATAACGCCTACGATGCCGCGCAAATCCTGGCTGCGGAAATGCCGGTGGAGGTTGGCGCAGTTGCTTCGAGCATTGCCCTGCATGTCGGAGCTTTTGTCGAGGACGTGATGGTGCAGTATGCACAGCCCAGACCCTGGATTCTGCTGCGGGAAGGCGGAGGCAACACCTATGTCTCCAGCGCCATGCCTCAGAAGCACAATCCTGGATTGCTCAACGACACCCGCGCCAATGCCTCGCGGGTCTTGACCCTGGGTGTGGGGCGCCTTATCAGCCAGCACAATATTCCGCCGGGAATGAGCGACAACAAGTCTTCCCATGACTCTTCGGCGCTCGTTGGTGCCACGATTTCCACTCTTCAGGGGTTTGACAAGGTGCTAGGCGGCCTGGTCATCAATCCCGAGCGCGCGCTGGAGGAGCTCAATCTCGACTGGACGGCATCCCAGGAAGTGGCCGATGTACTGATGCGCAAGTACAAATTGCCGTTCCGCGTTGGCCACCACTTTGCGTCGGAGGTCGTGAGCTTTGCCAAGGAGCGCAATATCACCCCACGCGACTTCCCATACGCCGATGCTCAGCGCATCTATGCAGCGACGCTGAAACACGAGATGCCCATCGAGAACGGCAGCCTGCCAATGTCAGAGAGCGAGTTCCGGGCAGCGCTGGACCCTGTGGCCATCGTGAAGAATCGTGTGACTGCTGGCGGCCCCCAGCCTGCGGAGATGGCCCGCATGATTGCGCGCTCCAGGCAAATGCTTGCCCAGGAGGAGCAGTGGACGGCCGAGCGAAGCAAACGCATCGAGACGGCCATCAAGGATCTTGATCGCGACTTCATACGCCTGACGGCTCACTGAATAGGAAAGCAAGAAAAGAGGCCAAAACCTCTTTTCAAATGCATTGGTGGCCGGGCTGGCATTTTTCCGGCTGGCGGTGCCGCAAGCCTTGAAGCACCCTCGCCGTCAGCGCTTGTTTCCTTGCTGGGTGTATTGCGCGTACAGCTCGTCAGCCATTTGTCGCAGTGCACGACCTAGGACCGCGTACTCATACTCGTTGAGATTGGCCAAGGAGGCGCGTCCTGATGGACGGTCCGAGCTGAAGCTGCGCCCCGGCAGGAGCACGATCCCTGTTTCGTCGGCAATCCGGAACAACATGTCGCCGGTCGAGGACTGCTTGACCGCCCATTTGAAGAACGCTTCGCCATAAAGCTTCGACGTCATGTCCTGCAGGTCAATCAAGGTGTAGTAATCGACCGCATTTTCATCTCTTTGCGAAGGTGTTCCCAACTCGCGATACAGCGTTGCTTCACGACGTCGTATCAGTTGCTTGAGCGTGTGCTTTTACTGGTCGCTCTCGTCCATGAGCGCAAACAGCGAGAACAAGGTCATCTGGAGCTACTGCGGCGTGGACAGACCGGCCGTGTGATTCAAGGCAACAGCGCGGCTGTCGGCAACCAGGCGATCTATGAATTTCAATGAACGCACATCGGGCAGAAGCGAACGATAGCGATGATCGAGCGCTGTTATCTCCGACTCAGGCAGCTTGCCCAATGCCAAGTCGAAGATGTTTTCCTTATGGGCGGCCACGACACCCAGACGCCAGCCAGTGGCACCAAAGTATTTGGAGAATGAATAGACCAACAACGCGAAAAGTGCGGCCTCCGGTGATTGGTGAAAGATGCATTTGAGTAAGTCCACGATCGCCTCTACTTCCGGATAAAAGGATCAAGCAACGGAAGGCCCGTCCAGGCCCACAAAAAGCAGAAGGCCTGGAAATGCGTGAACTCAGGAGAAAGCGGTTTGCTACCAGGAAGCGTGGATCGAGATCGCCTATCTCAAAACTGATGCCATGTCCATTGGCGGGATAGGTTCTTGTCTTCTTTTCTTGCCATCCGCTATTAAAGACAAAAGCGTACCGAAATATAGAACGTTGCCGATTATTCTTTTCAAAATACTCATTGCTCTTCAGTTACGGCTTGGCATTGACCGCCAATATTGACAAGCCACCGGCATCAACCGGCGGTGAAGCATGCGGTGCCGAGACTGAGCTGGATCGCAGCCTGGGCGCCGGATAACGGTTAGCGCAAGGTTCGCCTGTTTATGGAGCGACGGGTTGCCGCCAGATTGCTTCGACGCGCCAGAGGTTGGGCCACATTTGGATCCGCAGCATTGGCTGCAGCCGCCAGTCTTTGTTGTGCCTCCAGCAGGCTCTTGAGATCGGCTGCACGCTCCTGCGCCAATGCAGCCGTGTTCTGGGCGGTCTGCAACTGGGCATGCAGATTCAGGATCTCCTGCTCAGATTGTTCAAAGCGAGTCTGCAACTCCTGATAGCGGGACTCTGCCTTGCGCTCCTGGTCCTGCAGGCTTTTTCGCGCTGCAGTGAGTTCCTGCCGCGCACGATCGACCTCGTTGAGCATATGGCGCTCGTTGCCTGCGTACTGCTCAGCCATGCGCTGGCGCTCGGCGGCGGCCGACTGAATTTCCTCGCTGTGCTTTTGCTGCTGCAACTCACGCTGGCGTACGGCATTGCTCAGCTCATCACGTAGTTCTTCCAGGCGCTGATCACGTTCCTGTAGCGTCTGCTGCATTTCGTCAAGACGCCGAGCCAAGTCTTGGGCGTGATTTTGAGCTGCCTGCAGGGCTTGATTCAGCGCATCTTTTTGCGCTTCCATGGTGGCCTGGCGCTGCGCGAGTTGCTCCTGTTGAGCCACAAATGCCTGCTCTGCAGCTTTCAAAGCCTGTTCGCGAATATCCAAAGCCTTGCTGGCAGCGGCTTTCGCCTCTTCCTGCGCCGTATTCCAGAGCTCTTCGGCCAGACGCTGCACAGGGTCCGGCACCGATTGCAACACGGACGGGTCCTGCTCTCCGGCCACGCCCAGACGACGGCCCAGCGTTGCAAACCAGGTCTCCAACATGGGGCTGACCGTATTGGGAGAGCCTCGCCCGATCTGCTGACGCACCCGTTCTATGGTCGGACGCAGCCCCTGGGCAATCAAAGCATCCGCTGCAGCCCAGACATCGGACTCCTGAACACCTCTGGACGTAGTTTTGCTTGTATTCATATCCATTTTTCAAATAACTAACGATAAGTGATTGTTATCGTGATCTATATTCTATTTGTGTAATACACAATACATCTTATGTATTAAATATTACGTATGAAATTTTCATACAGATGACAACATACATTACCGCGTTTTCAGCATCTGAATTTGTGGATAGAGGGCGTTTTCCATTGAGCGAGAGAAATTTCTTTGATTTGTCTACATACTCGGCGCCGTGTCGCTGGTGCAACTGCTTGCGTCGCTCGTGCGTCTCACTTTCGGCATGCCCTGCCAGGTCTGTTAGCCGCTCCTGGAACTTGCCGCTCAAAGCCGCTCGGCTTCTACAGACTTCTTGACTACCGCCAATCGACAGCGGTTGGCAGATGAAGTCAGGGAGAAAATAGCGCCATGGATTCAAGCAAGCCCTCGCCCTTCCCCGCTCCCGTGACTTTTGATGCCAACCGCCTGCAGATACAGGATGCGCCTGAGTCCGCTCTTGCCCCCAAAGCGCATGAAGCCATCAAGGAGCTCATGCAGGAAGGCGAATCCAGCAATACGCGCAGCAGCTATCAGAGCGCCATGCGTTACTGGGCAGCCTGGCATCTGCTGCGCCTTGGCCAGCCCATGCAACTGCCGCTGCAGGTTTCCACGGTGCTGCAATTCATCATCGACCATGCCCAGAGGCAGACCGGTGCGGGCTTGACCCATGAAATGCCGCCCGAAATCGATGAAGCCCTGGTTGCAGCCGGCCACAAGGGCAAAAAAGGAGCGCCTTCACACAGCACGCTGGTGCATCGCATGGCCGTGATGTCCAAGGCGCATCAGGTGCATGCCATGCCCAATCCCTGTCAGGACGGGGCAGTCAGGGAGCTGATGTCGCGCACGCGCAAGGCCTATGCAAGGCGCGGCGAGTTGCCGCAGAAAAAAGAGGCGCTGACGCGCGATGTGCTGGAGGAGTTGTTGGCCAGCTGCGACGACAGCTTGCGCGGCCTGCGCGACCGGGCGCTGCTGCTTTTTGCCTGGGCCAGTGGCGGGCGTCGCCGCTCCGAAGTGGCTGGCGCCGATATGCGTTTCCTGCGCACCGTGGCTAATGGGGAATTCATCTACACCCTGAGCCATAGCAAGACCAACCAGAGCGGCACCGATGCCCCCGAGAATCACAAGCCCGTTACCGGCCGTGCAGCCATTGCCTTGAGAGTATGGCTGGATGCTGCACGGATCACCGAAGGTCCTATCTTCAGGCGAATCCGCAAAGGAGGCCATGTGGCAGAGCCACTGACTCCAGCTGCGGTGCGCAACATCGTCAAAAAACGCTGTGCGCTGGCTGGGGTGGAAGGAGACTTTTCGGCACACTCACTACGCTCGGGATTTGTGACCGAGGCCGGCAGACGCAATCTGCCGCTGGCTGACACCATGGCATTGACCGGGCACCATAGTGTGAACACCGTACTCGGTTACTTCCGTGCCGACTCGGCACTCAACAATCAGGCCGCGCGCATGCTGGACGAGGACTGATGCAAGGGCTGCTCAGACGCAAGCCCCATCAGTTGCAGTGCAGTTTGATGAACGGCGGATTGTGCATCTGCCAGTTGCAGTGGCAAGTCAAAGTGATTGGTCGCCGGCGCCTCCACCCATTGCCCCGATAGGCAACGCGCCTGCCAGGCAGCCAGATATTCGCGCGACTGGCGCTTGAATTCATGGCTTTCAAACTCGCCACAACTCACGCGCAGCTGGCACTGACCATGCGTACTCGCATCGGGCAGAAGAAAGCGCGGGCTGTTGCGTATGGCTGCAGCATCGTCCAGCTGCATCCAGTCGTTGATATGGGTTGTCAGCAGCGGCTGCAAGTCGAACAGACCGCTCAAGGTCAATACTGATCGAGGTACGGCCTGCACTGGCAGGTCATAGTCTTGCTGCCACCCCCTAGCCAGCAGCATGGCTGCCAAATGTCCACCGGCTGAGCTGCCGCAGACACAGATATTGCAGGCATCACCGCCGTAGATGGCGATATTGCGCACCACCCAGGCATAGGCCTGGCGCATCTGCTCGACGATATGGTCAAGCGTGAAGGACGGAGCCAGATCGTAGTCAGGCACCACGACGATGGCACCTTGTTGCGTCAGTGCGGGAGCCATGAAAGCCGAATCATCTTTGCTCAAGGCCTTCCAGTAGCCGCCATGGATGAAGATGAAAACAGGCGCAGCCTGTGCTTTCGCTGCCCGAGTTGCGGGCAGATAGATATCCAGAACATCCGTAGCCCTGGGGCTGTAGCGCTGGTTGCGAACTGCGCCAGGCAATGCAAACGCGGCTTGGCTTTCCTGCGTGTAGCGCGTCATATATGCCAACGGATCCTGCACGCTGGCGCGGGCGTTGTATTGGCGGTCGTAGTAAGCGCTCGTGAGGACGGTCGAGATGGGAGGCATTTTTCTTCGCTACTTTGGGCTTCGGGCGGCGATCACTCGCAGCGAGCAGCATAAGCCACGTTGGTAGCTCTCTAGAGCCCCGAAAGCGTCAACAGCACGAGCCTGCATCCTCCAATTAGACCTATGCACCTGTCATTTAGACACATTAAATTACATTCATGTAACTGAAATCAGAGCGTTGGAGCAGGCGTTGAGAAAAGCAAAAGCGGGGGCTGGCTGTGCAACCATGATGTGGGGGCTCTGCGCCCAGGCCGGCGGCCTTGATAGAACAGGCCAGGATCTCGGACCTCTATTTGAGAACGGCCGCTATCTTTCCGTAGAGACCTATACGGTTCGGCCCCGGATCCAGGGCCTGGATGCCCTGGGCAAGTCCACCGGACAGGTGGCTGACGATTACACCCAATGGGGCTTTGCATACAAGCAGGATGTGAATCCACGCACCTCGTTGCTGCTGATGTTGAGCAAGCCCTTTGGCCTTGACATCGCTTACAGCCCGCTGCAATCGCCTCTTTTTGGCGGCACGCAGGCCCGCGTGAGCAGCCATGAGCTCATGGGAGCGCTACGTTACCGTTGGGATGAGCACTGGGCCGTGCATGGCGGTCTGCGCCTGCAACGCACCGAAGGACATGTCGCCCTGGGGGGCATGGTATTTGGAGCGCTCAATGGGTACCGGGTGGATTTCAGACCCAGTACCGAGCCAGGCTACTTGCTGGGCATGAGCTATGAGCGCCCGGATATGGCTTTGCGCGTCGCTGCAACCTATTACTCGGCGATCAAGCACAAGATCGCGACCCGTGAAAACCTATGGCCGGGCGAAACAAGGACGGCATCGACAGCTCCGCAGAGCTTCAACCTCGATATTCAGACAGGCATCACGCCAGGTACCCTGCTCTTTGGACAGGTCCGCTGGACCAACTGGTCGCAATTCCGGCTACACCCGCAGACCTTGGCAGCGATACTCCCAGGCCGCAGCCTGGCGGACATGGAGGACACCACCACCTACACGCTGGGTCTTGGGCAGAGGCTGGCGGCGAACTGGTCCGGCTTTGTCGCCGTGGCTTATGACAAGCGCAGCGACAAGGCCGCGCTGTCGCCATTGCGCCCCACCGATGGCCGCCTTGGCTACACGGTGGGGGTGAGCTATCAGCAAGGGCAGTTCAAGCTCACGCCCTGGCTGAGCTACCAGCGTCTGGGCTCGGTAGATATCTCCAGCGGCGGCACGACCCTGGCGGCTTTCGATGCCGAGTCCGCCACGGCGTTCGGGATCAGGCTCGGCTATCAGTTCTAAGAGCAATCGCAGCTTTCACGCTGCTGCACTCTGACTGTCGGCGCCCGAAGCACTCAGCCCAGCGCCGCAATCACGTCGGCCGGAGCCTGCACCAGCTCGATCAGCACGCCTTCGCCGGCGATCGGAAACTCGTCATTGCTCTTGGGGTGCAGAAAAGTGATGTCATAGCCTGCAGCTCCCTTGCGGATACCGCCGGGCGCAAATCGCACGCCATTGGCCGTCAGCCATTCCACGGCCTTGGGCAGGTCGTCGATCCACAGGCCGATGTGGTTCAGCGGCGTGGCGTGCACGGCAGGCTTTTTCTCGATGTCCATGGGTTGCATGATGTCCACTTCCACCTTCATCGCGCCCCGGCCCATGGCCAGGATGTCCTCGTCCACGTTTTCGCGCTCGCTCTGGAAGGTGCCGGTCTGCTCCAGACCCAGCATGTCCACCCACAGCTTTTTCATGCGCTGTTTGTCGGTGCCACCGATGGCGACTTGCTGAATCCCCAGAACCTTGAAAGGACGATTGCTCATGAATGACTCCTTGATTGATAGCTTAAAGCGCAATACTGGTAAGCGCTATAGCCGGTTTTTATTGAATTATCAGACCTCGCCCAGCAACCAGCTGCTGGCCATGGCAAAGTATTCGCGCAGCCAGGCATTGAAACGCGTGGCCAGAGGGGTCGGAGCCGCCACCGGATAGACCTGAGGCAGATCCTGCCGCTTCGCAATGTCCATGGCGCGCATCAGATGAAAGTCGCTGCTGACCATGGCCATGGGTGCATCCGCGGCCACGCCGCGCTCGGCCAGCAAGGGCCGGCTGAGCTTGAGATTCAGCTCGGTGCTGGTGCTGAGCTTTTCCAGTACCAGCCGCTGCGCCGCGATGCCGTGACGCAGCTGCAGATAGCGAGCCATGACCTCGGCCTCCGACTCTTTTTCACCCCAATCCACACCGCCGCAAACGGCGATCAAGGCCTGGGGCTGCAGCTTGGCCAGTTGCGCCGCCTGATCCAGTCGCGCAGCCAGAACCGGCCTTGGATGGCCGTCGAGCGTGCCGCTGCCCAGCACCACGATGGATTGCACGGGCGGCACTTGCTGCGGCGCAAGGCCCAGGCCGGACAGGCGGCTCCAGAACCAGAAAAGGCTGATCAGCCACAGCGCCAAGCCGGCCCAGGCCAGTGACCAGAGCCTTGCATGCAGGCGCCTGGCTTCACGCCAGTACTGCACGGCCCGCCATTTCCAGCTCAGCCCCAAGGCCGCAGCGCCCAAGCCGGCGGGCAACACCACCCCCACATTGAAGTGCCCCATGCACATCAGCACCAGAGCATCGACAAGCAGCAGCGTCCCCAACAGAGCCAGCAGCGCTCGCGCCAATCTGGCAGGGCGGGAAATCGTTGTATCTGCTTTCAATGTCATAGCTACTAGCTGAGTCTGGATAAAGGATAGAGCCGATCTTATTGAAAATTGGAAAGCCCGCAGAGCCAAAGCCGTGCGGGCCTTTGCTTCGGGGCCTTGTGCTCAGACCATATCGGCTCTGAACAGAGGCCCCGAAAAGCTCTCATCACTCGAATTCCAGAATGATGTCGTCCACCGCCAGCGAGTCGCCCTTGGCGGCACTGATCTTGCTGACCACACCATCCTGCGCTGCGAACAGGATGTTCTCCATCTTCATGGCTTCGATGACGGCCAGCTTCTCCCCGGCCTGCACCTTCTGGCCGGGCTGCACTGCCACGTCGACCAGCAGGCCAGGCATGGGCGAAAGCAGGAACTTGGACAGATCTGGCGGGGCCTTGTAAGGCATGAGCTTGTGCATCTCGGCGCCCTTGGGCGAGAGCACCAGCACATCGGCTTGCGTGCCGTTGTGGATGACGCGCAGTGCCAGCGGGTTCTTGCCGTTGCCGCGTTCGATCTGGCAGGTGAAAGCCTTGCCGTTGCACACGCCACGCACCACCAGGTCGCGAATATCGGCATTGCTGCGGAAGTCGTAGGCCTTCTCGCCGATCACCACCTTGCAAACGCGCGCCTGGGCATCGAAGTCGGTTACTTCGCCGGTCACGTACTTGTTCTGGCCTTCAGCCCCCAGAACCACAGCGGTGTACTTCTCACCCACCTGCACCTGATGGCCCTGCATCTGGCCGGTAATGGTCGATGCTCGCGCACGATAGCGGCGATTGCGGAACAGGGCCAGAGCCACCAGGAAGTCGGGATCATCGTGGGGCACGTCCTCGGCATGGAAGCCGTCGGCATAGTGCTGGGCGATAAAGCCGGTGTTGAACTTGCCCGAAACAAAGTCCGGGTGCGCCAGCAGGGCCGCCTGGAACGGGATGTTGGAGCTGATGCCGCGGATGGCAAAACCGTTGAGCGCTTCGCGGGCCTTGGCGATGGCGTCGTTGCGATCCTTGCCGTGCACGATGAGCTTGGCGATCATCGAGTCGTAGTACATGGGGATTTCACCGCCGTCGTAGACGCCGGTATCCACACGCACGCCGTTCAGATGCTCGGTGTCGGACTGCCACATGGTCTGCTCGGGCGGCGCAAAGCGAACCAGGCGGCCAGTTGAAGGCAGGAAATTGCGGAATGGGTCTTCGGCGTTGATACGGCACTCGATGGCCCAACCGTCGCGTTTCACATCGGTCTGGGCAAAGGACAGTCTTTCGCCGGCAGCCACACGAATCATCTGCTCGACCAGATCGAGTCCGGTGATGCATTCGGTCACCGGGTGCTCGACCTGCAGACGGGTATTCATCTCCAGGAAATAGAAGTCCTGGTCCTTGCCGACCACGAACTCCACGGTGCCAGCGCTCTGGTACTTGACGGCCTTGGCCAGGGCCACGGCCTGCTCGCCCATGGCCTTGCGGGTGGCGTCGCTGATGAAGGGCGAAGGCGCTTCCTCGATCACCTTCTGGTGGCGGCGCTGTATCGAGCATTCGCGCTCATTCAGATAAACCACATTGCCGTGGCTGTCGCCCAGAATCTGGATTTCGATATGGCGGGGCTCCTGGACGAACTTCTCGATGAAGATGCGGTCGTCGCCAAAGCTGTTGCGCGCTTCGTTCTGGCACGAGGCAAAACCTTCAAAGGCCTCCTTGTCGTTGAATGCCACGCGCAGACCCTTGCCGCCACCACCGGCCGAGGCCTTGATCATCACGGGGTAGCCAATGCCCTTGGCGATTTCCACGGCCTGCTCGGGGCCGGCGATGGCGTCGTTGTAGCCGGGGATGGTGTTGACCTGGGCTTCGCCTGCCAGCTTCTTGGACGCGATCTTGTCGCCCATGGCCGCAATGGAATGCGACTTGGGGCCGATAAAGGCAATGCCCTCTTCTTCGCAGCGCCTGGCAAAGCCCTCGTTCTCAGAGAGAAAACCGTAGCCGGGGTGCACCGCCTGTGCGCCTGTCTGCTTGCAGGCTTCAATGATTTTCTCGCCCAGCAGATAGGACTCGCGGCTGGGCGCAGGACCGAGGCGCACGGCCTCGTCGGCCAGCTTGACATGGCGCGCGTCCTTGTCGGCGTCGGAATAGACCGCCACAGTCTGGATGCCCATCTTGCGGGCGGTGGCGATGACTCGGCAGGCGATCTCGCCACGGTTTGCGATCAGAATCTTGGTAAACATGGATATATCTCCTGGTTCTTCTTGTTCTTACAGGGGGATGTTCCCGTGCTTGCGCCAGGGGTTGTCCAGCTGCTTGTTCTTGAGCATTTCCAGCGAGCGGCAGATGCGCTTGCGCGTTTCGTGCGGCTGGATCACATCGTCGATAAAGCCACGGGCGCCGGCCACAAAGGGGTTGGCAAAGCGTTCCTTGTACTCCGCTTCACGCGCAGCCAGCTTCACCGGATCGTTCTTGTCTTCGCGGAAGATGATCTCCACCGCGCCCTTGGCACCCATCACGGCGATTTCGGCATGCGGCCAGGCCAGGTTCACGTCGCCGCGTAAATGCTTGGAAGCCATCACGTCGTAGGCACCGCCATAGGCCTTGCGCGTGATGACAGTGATCTTCGGCACCGTGGCTTCGGCATACGCATACAGCAGCTTGGCGCCGTGCTTGATGATGCCGCCGTACTCCTGGGAAGTGCCAGGCATGAAACCAGGTACGTCCACGAAGGTGACCACGGGGATGTTGAAGGCATCGCAAAAGCGCACGAAGCGCGCGGCCTTGATGGAGGACTTGATGTCCAGGCAGCCTGCCAGCACCAGTGGCTGATTGGCCACGACGCCCACGGTCTGACCGGCCATGCGGGCAAAACCGATGATGATGTTCTTGGCGTACTCGGGCTGCAGCTCGAAGAAATCGCCATCGTCCACGGTCTTGAGAATCAACTCCTTCATGTCGTAGGGCTTGTTGGCGTTTTCAGGCACCAGCGTATCCAGCGACATATCGGCGCGACCAACAGGGTCGGTAGTCTCGCGCACGGGAGCCTTTTCCTTGTTGTTCAAGGGCAGGTAGTTGTAGAGACGACGCAGCATCATCAGTGCTTCCACGTCGTTGTCGAAAGCCATGTCGGCCACACCGCTCTTGGTGGTGTGGGTGATGGCCCCGCCCAGCTCTTCGGCCGTGACTTCCTCGTGGGTCACGGTCTTCACGACTTCCGGGCCGGTCACGAACATATAGGAGCTGTCCTTGACCATGAAGATGAAGTCGGTCATGGCCGGCGAGTACACGGCGCCTCCGGCGCTGGGGCCCATGATCATGGAGATCTGGGGCACCACGCCCGAGGCCAGTACATTCTTCTGGAACACATCGGCATAGCCGCCCAGCGAGGCAACGCCTTCCTGGATACGTGCACCGCCCGAATCGTTGAGGCCGATGACAGGAGCGCCGACCTTCATGGCCTGGTCCATCACCTTGCAGATCTTCTCGGCATGGGTTTCGGACAGCGCGCCGCCGAACACCGTGAAGTCCTGGCTGAACACAAAGACCAGACGGCCGTTGATCATGCCGTAGCCGGTGACCACGCCGTCACCGGGGATCTTGGTGTTCTCCATGCCGAAGTCCGTGCAGCGGTGCTCCACGAACATGTCCCACTCTTCAAAAGTGCCGTCGTCCAGCAGCAGCTCGATACGCTCGCGCGCCGTCAGCTTGCCTTTCTTGTGCTGCGCATCGATGCGCTTTTGTCCCCCACCCAACCGAGCGAGTTCTCGCTTGGCTTCCAGCTGCTTCAGGATATCGTCTTGCATGCTTGTCCTCTAACGTGATTTGGGTTGCTTGTCTCGCAATGGTGATGCTGCGATGCTATGGTAATGAGAGCTACTAGCGCCTACTGCATTTGGGCTAGAAGCAGATTTCTTGCTGCAGTACTGGCGGCGATGCGACCCGAGGCCACATCGTCCTGAAGGACGGGGAGCATGGCTTTGACCTGCGGATGCTGGCGAAACGCCTGCTTGAGACCGAAGTCGATGCGCTCCCACATCCAGGCCAGGGCCTGCTTCTCGCGGCGCAGGGCCAAGCGGCCGTTGGCGGTCTGCAGCACCCTGAAGCTGCTGACTGCAGCCCAGAAACCCTCCACTCCCTGCCCCAGCAAGGCACTGATCTGCAGCACACGCGGCTGCCACAGCGCGCCGGTGTTGGCGTGATCGGGGTTGCCGTGCATCCCCAGCAGGCGTAGGCTCGATGTGATCTGGGCCTGGGCACGCGTGGCGGCATGGGGGTCGATGTCGGCCTTGTTGATGACCACCAGGTCGGCCAGCTCCATCACGCCCTTTTTGATGGCCTGCAGATCGTCGCCTGCATTGGGCAGCTGCAACACGCAGAACATATCCGTCATGCCGTGCACGGCGATCTCGCTCTGGCCCACACCCACGGTCTCGACGATGACCACGTCATAACCGGCGGCTTCGCAGACCAGCATGGCCTCGCGCGTCTTTTCGGCCACGCCGCCCAGCGTGCCGCTGCTGGGGCTGGGGCGGATATAGGCCTCCAGCCGCATGGACAGATGCTCCATGCGGGTCTTGTCGCCGAGGATGGAGCCGCCCGAGACGGTACTGGACGGGTCGATCGCCAGCACTGCCACACGCAGCCCTTTCTCTATCAGGTACAGGCCCAGAGCTTCGATGAAGGTGGATTTGCCAACGCCCGGCACGCCGCTGATACCAAGGCGAAACGCCTTGCCCGTATGCGGCAGCAGAGCGGTGAGCAGGCCGTCGGCCTGTTCACGGTGGTCGGCCCGGGAGGATTCAAGCAAGGTAATGGCCTTGGCCATGGCCCGGCGCTGCACGGCAGGGTTGCCGCGCAGGATGCCGTCTTGCATTTGCTCAGGTGTCACGTCGCGATCGCCTTTGCTATCGATGCTTGCCGGCCGATCAGAGACCGTTGGCCTTCTTGATCTGCTCCAGCACATCCTTGGCGCTGGCAGGAATGGGGGTGCCGGGGCCGTATACGCCCTTGACGCCCGCGCTGTAGAGGAAGTCATAGTCCTGAGCGGGAATCACACCGCCCACGAAGACAATGATGTCGTCCGCGCCCTGCTTCTTGAGCTCCTCAATGATGGCCGGCACCAAAGTCTTGTGCCCGGCGGCCAAGGTCGATACGCCCACGGCGTGCACGTCGTTCTCAATGGCCTGGCGCGCGCATTCTTCGGGGGTCTGGAACAGCGGCCCCATGTCCACGTCAAAGCCCAGGTCGGCAAAGGCGGTTGCGACCACCTTGGCTCCACGATCATGGCCGTCCTGACCGAGCTTGGCGATCATCACGCGGGGACGGCGGCCCATGGCCTGCGAAGCGGTGTTGATTTCTTCCTTGAGCTTGTCCCAGCCTTCGGCAGAGTCATAAGCAGCAGCATACACACCGGTCACCTTCTGGGTATCGGCGCGATGGCGGCCAAAAGCCTTTTCCATCGCATCGGAGACTTCACCTACGGTGGCACGCAGGCGCACAGCCTTGATGGACAGATCCAGCAGATTGCCCTCGCCGGACTCCGCCGCAGCCGTGATGGCGGCCAGTGCGGCTTCCACCTTGACGGTATCGCGTGAGGCCTTGATATTCCTGAGCCGTGCGATCTGGCTGTCACGCACCTTGACATTGTCCACTTCCAGGATGTCGACCGGGTCTTCCTTGGCCAGCTTGTACTTGTTGACGCCGACGATGACTTCCTTGCCGGAATCGATACGCGCCTGCTTCTCGGCGGCGGCGGCTTCGATCTTGAGCTTGGCCCAGCCGCTGTCCACCGCTGCGGTCATGCCGCCCATGGCATCGACTTCCTCGATGATGGCCCATGCCTTGTCGGCCATCTCCTGGGTCAGCTTTTCCATCATGTAGGAGCCCGCCCAGGGATCGATCACGTTGGTGATGTGGGTTTCTTCCTGAATGATCAGCTGTGTGTTGCGGGCAATGCGGGCCGAGAATTCGGTGGGCAGGGCAATGGCCTCGTCCAGCGCATTGGTGTGCAGGGACTGGGTTCCGCCGAACACGGCTGCCATGGCTTCGATGGTGGTGCGCACCACGTTGTTGTAGGGGTCCTGCTCGGTCAGCGACCAGCCCGATGTCTGGCTGTGGGTGCGCAGCATCAGACTCTTGGGGTTCTTGGCATGGAAACCCTTCATGATGCGGCACCACAGCAGGCGTGCGGCGCGCATCTTGGCCACTTCCAGGTAGAAATTCATGCCCACAGCCCAGAAGAAGGACAGGCGACCCGCGAAAGCGTCCACATCCATGCCCTTGGCGATGGCGGTCTTCACGTATTCCTTGCCGTCAGCCAGCGTGAAAGCCATTTCCAGCGCCTGATTGGCCCCGGCTTCCTGCATGTGATAGCCAGAAATCGAGATCGAGTTGAACTTGGGCATGTTCTGGCTCGTGTACTCGATGATGTCGCCAATGATCTTCATCGATGGCTTGGGCGGGTAGATATAGGTGTTGCGCACCATGAACTCTTTCAGAATGTCGTTCTGAATCGTTCCGGCAAGTTGGTCCTGCGGGACACCTTGCTCCTCGGCAGCCACCACATAGCCGGCCAGCACGGGCAGCACGGCACCGTTCATAGTCATGGAAACGGAGACTTTGTCCAGGGGGATCTCGTTGAAGAGAATCTTCATGTCCTCGACGGAGTCGATTGCCACGCCGGCCTTGCCCACATCACCCGTCACACGTGGATGGTCGGAGTCGTAACCACGATGCGTAGCCAGGTCAAAAGCAACGGAAACGCCTTGACCGCCGGCAGCCAGCGCCTTGCGATAGAAGGCGTTGGACTCTTCGGCGGTGGAAAAACCTGCGTACTGGCGAATGGTCCAGGGCCGGCCTGCATACATGGTGGCCTGGGGGCCGCGGATATAAGGGGCGAATCCAGGCAGCGTGTTGGTGAATGGCAGATCTTGCGTGTCTTCGGCCGTATACAGCGGCTTGACGGTGATGCCGTCCGGCGTGACCCAGTTCAGGTTGTTGATATCGCCACCGGGGGCCGCCTTGTTGGCGGCCTTGTTCCAGGCTTGCAGATCAGCGGGTGCAAATTCTTGTGGGTCCTGTGCCGGATTCTCTTGGCTCATGTTGTCTCTCGTATGCGGTGCACGCAGTGAAGTTTGGAATTGCGGTGAACTACCTAGATGCGCCTAGTGTACATGATTCATAATTATGAATTCAAAATACTGCAGCATATAATCTCGCGTAATGACAAGCAAAACACTTACTCCTCTTGCGCTATATGAGCAGGTCGCCGAGCAGTTGCGTCAACGCATCTTCCGGCGAGAGCTTGAGCCCGGAGCCTGGATCGACGAACTCAAGATTGCCGAGGAATACGGCATCAGCCGCACCCCCCTGCGTGAGGCACTGAAGGTACTGGCCGCTGAAGGCCTGGTGACCATGAAGCTGCGCCGGGGCGCTTACGTGACCGAGGTATCGCGCAAGGACATCTCCGACGTCTATCGATTACTGAGTCTGCTGGAGGCAGATGCTGCGGCCGAGGTTGCCGGCAAGGCCACGGACGAGCAATTGCAGCGTCTGCAGCAGACCCACGAAGAGTTGAAGCGGAACACAGCCGACGCCGAGCGTTTTTTTGCGCTCAACGAGAGCTTTCACATGCAGATTCTCGATATTGCCGATAATCGCTGGCGTAACCAGCTGGTAGCCGATTTGCGCAAGGTCATGAAGCTGAACCGTCACAAATCGCTCTTCAAACAAGGCCGTATTGAAGACTCCCTGGCAGAGCACGAGGCCATCATGCAGGCCCTACTGCAGCGCGATCCGAAAATTGCCATGAGCGCAGTGCAGCAGCATTTCTCAAATGGACTCGACGCTGCGATCTAAGAGATCCACGTTTGATCCGGTCTAGTATTTATCCTACATCTTTGAAATATTGGCTTACCCACTTCATGAGAAGCTCGCCAGGTAACTGAATGTGCTTTCAGTGTTACAGGATCATGATTCATGCTGGCGCAATTTTTCTGGAACCCGTCTGCCGATGCACACGTGCTCAAGGGTGAATATGACCCCTTCCTCGTGACCTTATCGCTGGCAGTTTGTTGGATTGCCTCCGGTCAAGCTTTGCGCCATGCTGCTTTTGCCAGATTGGCCACGTCAAGGCAGTTGCGCAACTGGTCAATTGCGAGTGGCTCGCTGGCACTAGGCATAGGCATCTGGGCCATGCATTTCATTGGAATGCTCGCTTATTCGATGCATGCTGCAGTTCAGTATGATTTGCTGGTCACCGTCTTCTCCATCATCCCAGGTATCGCAGCATCAGCAGTTGCCCTTGCCTTGCTGGCCCACAATGAACTCCATATCAGGCAATTGGCGTTAGGTGGCTTGACTGTTGGTATCGGCATTGCTGCCATGCATTACAGCGGTATGGCGGCAATGCGCATGCCTGCCACGCACCAGTATTCACCACTCTGGTTTGCCATTTCTCTCATTGTTGGCGTAGCGCTGGCTACCTTAGCGCTCTGGATTCGTTTCGGGCTGGCACGCTTCAACCTCAAACAGGACCACTGGCGCAAAACACTGGCGGCCATCATCATGGGCGCCGCGATCTCGGGCATGCATTACACAGCCATGCTGGCGCTGCGAGTCACGGCCGAGCATGAAATGCATGACGCGGCATCATCGAACGATCGGTTGATTCTGGCGTTGACCATTGCCGTGATTACTCTGTTATTTGGCGGACTGATCGCACAGGCCAATGCCTTGATTCAGTACCGCAGTCGCTGGCAAAAAGTGGACATGAATGAAGCAAGACTGCAAGCTTTGGTGAATATGGCAGCAGATGGAATTATCTGCATCGATAATCAGGGATGCGTAACCGATTACAACCCTGCTGCTGAGGTCATATTCGGCTGGAGCCCAGATGAAGTATTGGGCCAGAACGTGAAAATACTCATGCCCGCTGCGCTATTCAACCAGCATGATAATTATCTGGAACAGCATGAAGCCGGCCAGCGAAACAACGCACCACCTCTGAAAAACAAAATTTCAGAGGTGCTTGGCCAGCACAAGGACGGCACGCTGATTCCCTTGCGCCTGGCCTTGAGCCAGGCCGAAGCACGAGGTCAGCGCATGTATTTAGGCCTTCTGACTGATCTCTCGGACCGCAAGCGAACCGAGCGGCAACTGCATATAGCTGCCACGGTATTCAATCATTCTTTCGAAGGCATGGTGGTCCTTGATGCGAACCGGAAAATTGTAGACATCAACCCGGCCTTTGCACGTATCAGCGGCTTGAACCGCCAAGGAGCGAAGAACAAGGAGTTTTCCAGTCTTTTCATCCAAGACGATGCCAACAAGGCTGTCCAGTGGTCGCAGATCTGGACGGAAATTGGTAAGAAAGGACACTGGCAAGGCCTGCGTGTCATGCACCATGACAGGAACCGCCATCAGATTTCCCTGACGGCTGTGCGCGACGAGCAGCATCGCCTGCACCATTACATCGCCGTCTGCTATCAAAGCATCGATATCCCGCTTGGAGCCACAATCTGAGTCCTATACCAGCCTGAATTTCTCTGGCGCTATCATTCACGTAGCGGGAAATTGCCCGCTTCCTGAAGGCAAGCGCATGAACCAAGTAAGTGAAACCGATGTACTGGGTCTCCAAGCAGAGAAACAGCATTTGACTATCGAGCAAGTGCAAACCTTGCCAGAGCTTTTGGCAATGCGGGTTCGCTGCACGCCATCGGCCGAGGCTTACCGAGAGTTCAATGAAGGCACAAATACCTGGAAAAGCCTGAACTGGGCCGAAACAGCCGAACGCGTCACTCTGTGGAGCCGCGCCTTGTGCGCCTCAAATCTTCCTATCGGTGCAAGGGTTGCAATCTTGCTGCCTAATGGCTTTGATGCAATGACCATCGACCAGGCCTGTCTGCGCTGTGGTTACGTGCCAGTTCCTCTGCATGCCATCGACAATGCCGGCAGCATTGCTTACATCCTGGCCGACTCGGGTGTTTCCTTGCTGGTCGTGGCTGACGCCAAGGCCTGGCAGAAAATTTGTGCAACAGGTCAGGACCTGCCCGAACTCCAGGCCGTCATTCACGCACAGCAAGGCCGCCCAATCGATTCATCGAACGCCTACGTCGTACCTGCCGAACAAGCAGCGCAGGACTCAGTCAAGGCTTTGCAGCGTAAGCCGGTCATTGTTTTGTCTGCCTGGCTTCAGGCTGGTAAGCAGCATACCTCTGCCCTCCCCCTGCCACCAAAGAAAACCGAGCTGGCGGGCATTGTCTACACCTCCGGCACAACGGGAAAGCCCAAGGGCGTCATGCTCACTCACGACAATGTGGTCAGTGATTTACACGCGGTGATGCAGCGTGTGAAGGCCTTCCCTGAGGACGTCTTTCTCTCGTTTCTGCCGCTCTCACACACTTTTGAGCGAACTGCAGGCTACTACCTTGCCGTTGCTACCGGTTCCTGCGTCGCCTACGCACGCTCTGTCGCACAACTCGGACAGGATATGAAGCAGGTCAGGCCGACCGTACTGATCTCGGTGCCTCGCATCTATGAACGTGTCTATGCCAAGATTCAGGAGTCGCTTGCTTCAAGCCCTTTCAAGCACAAGCTGTTCGACGCAGCAGTCAACAAAGGCTGGAAGAGCTTCTGCGCTCGTCAAGGCATGCCCTGGAGCGACCAACTGGAAGCCAAGGCCGGCTGGGCTTCCGCCTTGCCCAGTTGGCTTTTGCGCAAACTGGTCGCCCAGCCCTTACTTGCGCAGTTTGGAGGCCGGCTGCGCGTGGCTGTGAGTGGCGGAGCTCCACTGTCTCCGACAATTGCTCGCACTTTTCTGGGTCTGGGCCTTCCCATGGTTCAAGGCTATGGCATGACCGAAACCGCTCCTGTCGTCAGCGCCAACGGACTCGACGATAACTGGCCCGATACGGTTGGCCGCGTACTGCCGGGAATTGAGGTTCGAATTGGCGAGGACCAGGAGTTGCAGGTGTCTGGCCCGGTGGTGATGCGCGGTTATTGGAACCGTCCGGAAGATACAGCCAAAGCCTTTACTGCCGATGGCTGGCTGAGAACCGGCGATCAAGCTTCAATCGAAAATGGTCGTATCCGAATCAAAGGTCGCATCAAGGAAATCATTGTTACCTCGACGGGTGAGAAAGTGCCTCCCAATGATGTGGAACAGGCCATTCTCGTCGATCCCCTGTTTGAGCAAGTGTTTGTGGTTGGCGAGGATCGTCCGTTCATTGCCTGTATTGCGGTTGTTAGTCAAATGGAATGGGAAATGCTCGCCACGAGTGTTGGACTGAACCCGAATGACGGATCCAGTCTGCACCATGCAGCGGCAGAGAGAGAAGCACTTACCCGAATCGAAAAGCAGACACGCAACTTCGCCCGTTATGCCGTACCCAGAGCCATCCACCTGGTCAGGGATAGCTGGAACATTGACAACGGACTGATGACCCCTACCCTCAAGCTCAAGCGAAAAAACCTGATGGCCCACTACAAAGACGCTATCGAGCAGATGTATGGCAAGCCTATTGATAGTTGGAAGACAAAGGATCAGTAATTGATCTATAGAGGGTTCAAGGAACCCTATTGAATTTCATGTAAGTTACATTAAAAACTTGGTAAAGCAGATGAGATTTATCTCCCGCGCAGATGACTTGCCTTGTCATGTCGGAGGTGAAGAATTTGTAATCGTCTTGCCTATGGCCAGCGAAAACACTGCAGCTCAAGTCGCAGAGAGCCTGCGCAAGCAGGTGGAAGAAACAGTGTTTGAAGGCATCAGCCACATCACCATTTCCCTGGGTGTGACAAGCTGGCCGAACAGCTCTTCCGACATCCCAACGGTTATCAAATACGCCGACGAGATGCTCTACAAAGCCAAGCGTGAAGGCAGAAACCGTGTGGCTGTCTATCGTCAATCAGATACTGAAGAAATGCAGCCGGCTTAGTGCGAGTACTGGTCCTGCATGAACAGGATTCCGCCAAAAGATGAGCGATACCCTTGAGCTCGCCGCCAAGCGCAATCGGATCAAAGAAGGCATTGTTCCTATGCTGCACACTCCACAAAGAACACTGGAAATCCACACAGCACTGTATTAAAATACAGCATCGCATCAAAATGAAAGACTGAACATGCTTACAGGTAGTTGCTGCTGTGGAAAAGTGCAATTTACGGTCGCCAGTCCACCTACCATGATGGGCACATGCCATTGCAGCCGATGCAGAAAGATTGGAGCCAGCACCTTCGTCTTCGTCAAGCGTGAATCTTTCACCCTACTTTCTGGCGCAGACTCCATCACCACATTCAAACCACAAGCCCCCTATAAATACAGCCGCTGCTTTTGCTCTCACTGCGGCACTGCACTTGGCGAAGTGACCTCAAATAGCGAGTCATTCCCTGTCGCAGCTAACTGTTTTGACGTCGAATTGCCAGTCAGCAACCTGTTTCACGAATTCGTCCAGGAGAAGCCCAACTGGTACGGTATATGCGATGACGCCAAACAGTTCCCTGAGCATCCTCACCAGTAAAGCGCGTGGCAACCCCATCACGTTGGCGACACCTTGCGCTGGCCTCCCAGGGATTAGGACTGCGCAAGAGATTTAGCAAGGGCCCTGCCGGTACCTTAGCTGCAATTGAGCATCTAGGCTATGTGCAAATAGACACGCTATCAGTTGTGGAGCGAGCACATCACCATGTTCTTTGGAACCGGGTGCCTGGGTATTCTCGGCTGCACTTGAATCAATTAACCAGCACCGGGAAAGTTTTTGAGCACTGGTTTCATGCGGCGGCTTACCTGCCTATGCGCGACTACCGATATGCGCTGCCACTTATGCTCTCTTTTCGACGTGGCGAGAGCCCCTACTTCAAGAACGTTGACAAGGGCCTAATGGCAGAAATTATTGCCCGTGTGCGCGGCGAAGGTGTACTGAAAACACGCGACCTGAAAGAAAGTACAAAAGGTAAAGGGGTGTGGTGGGACCATGGCCCGGGCAAGCGCGCGCTCGACAAATTGTTTATGCAAGGCGACTTGATGATTCGCGAGCGCAACGGTATGGAAAAGCTCTATGTCTTGCCTGAACAATTGATCCCCCCAAGTTTGAATCAGCAAGAACCTAGCCCCGAAGAAGTGGCAGCCTATCTGATAGATAACGCCATGCGTGCGCATGGTGTTTTCACCTTGGGGCAACTCCTTCATTTGCGTACCGGAAAGCCCTTGCGCAACGCGATGCGTGAACTACTTCAAGCTCGTCTGGAGCAAGGTATGGTTCAAAAACTGGACACCCCATTCCTGCCTGATGCCTATGCCGTGGTGGTCAAGCATCTAGCCACTCGCCATCCGCAATCAGGCGCTGAGGTTCGTCTGCTATCCCCGTTTGACAATGCAGTGATTCATCGCGAACGTTTGAAGCAGATGTTCAACTTTGAGTACCGACTTGAAAGCTATGTGCCTGCGACTCAGCGCAAGTACGGCTATTTTTGTTTGCCCATTCTGTGGCAAGAGGCCTTTGTTGGCCGTATCGACTGTAAGGTAGATCGGGCCGCCGCACGTCTTCATGTTCATAACCTGCACCTGGAGCCGGGCTGGGTACCTGACGCAATTTTTCACCAGCGGCTGCAAGATGCGGTCAGTGAGCTGGCGCACTTTTGTGGTTGCACTGATGTGCAGTAATCGGTTTTCACTGGAGTTTTTTCATCGACCGAAGGATCTGCCACGCCAAACCAGCTCAGACACATCCGCAGAATCAAGATACTTATAGCTTCATGTCGCATGATCATGAAAGCGCGAATCTGTGATGTTCAAAAGCTTGCACGCCCGCGTGAAACTGGAGCTGATGATGCGGTGGTTATAGGGAAAAACCAACTCACCAGCCTGGCCTGACTCCATTCGACGCTTGATCAGTTCCAGCGCAGGCTCCAGCATCCGAAAACAGCGCCGGTTGCCGGTCTTGAGTTGGGGTGCTTTACGTCATCCAGCCAGCCCACGCGGCTCTTGAAGTCAACATCAGCGACCTTGAGCGTGGTGATCTCTTCCTGGCGCCGTGTGGTCAGCAGCGCAAACTCGAAGATCTGCAGCATGGGAATCGAGGCGCGAGCTTCCTGCTTTTCAAAGTATTCCTTGAGCGCAGCCTCTTCCTCGGGCTTCAGGCGGCGTATGCGCCGGCGTTGCTTGGAGATGATCTTCAGCCGAGCTCCTGCTTGGCGGCGTCCAGTTCCTGCACCAGTTTGTTCATTCCGTAGCGCGTCACACAGCGCCTAGGCGGGCTTGCCTCAGCCAGAGGATGTCATTGAGCACTGTGGCCGGGCCGCTATCCTCTTCGACACGGCACCATCTGGCGCACTCGATGAAGTCAATGGCACGAAGGTGCCGAGCATCCCGGTGCACCAGCTTGGCCTTCTGCAGCCAGGTGATGTCGGCCGTCTTGGACCGCCCCCAATGCCACGATGCCTTTTGCATCGCTGACATAATCCTGCAGTATCTGCTTGAGGGTGACGAGACCTTGAACAGGCTGGCCAGTCGCTTGGGCCTCCTCGATTTCTGCTTCACGTCTGCGCAACCATTCCTAGGCAAAAGCGCGCCGGGTAAAGGTCTTGGACTCGGAAAGAGTCAGTTCTCCGCCTTCCTTCAGACGGATCTGAGCACGGAACGATACGACACCCTCGGCACTCTTTCGCTGGGTGATGGTTCCCATCAGGGCTCCATGAAATTCGTGGTGCACCAATGTGGCCTTCAGCATCAAAAAACCCGGCAAAACGGGGTAAAACAGGGTCAATTTTCAGTGCACCACAAGGCACTTTTTGTAGTATGAGCACCGAACAAACCGTTAAAAAACAACTAGATAGCAGCATGTGGCGTATGTCGGTGGCCCCTATGATGGACTGGACAGACAAGCATTGCCGCTACTTCCACCGCCTGCTAAGCCAGCACACCCTGCTATACACCGAAATGGTAACAACCGGAGCTCTGGTGCATGGCGATGTGGCTCGCCATTTGCGGTTTGAGGCCGAAGAACATCCTGTGGCATTGCAATTGGGTGGCTCGGAGCCGGCCGATCTGGCGCAGAGCGCACGCCTGGGCGAGCAATGGGGCTATGACGAGATCAATCTCAACTGCGGCTGCCCTAGCGAACGCGTGCAGCGCGGCGCTTTCGGTGCATGTCTGATGAACGAGGCCGCACTGGTCGCCGATTGCGTCAAGGCCATGGCAGATGTGGTGTCCGTGCCGGTCACCGTCAAGCACCGGATCGGCATCGACAAAATCGAAAGCTACGACTTTGTGCGTGACTTCGTCGGAACCGTTGCCGACGCAGGTTGCCAGGTGTTTGTGGTTCATGCTCGCAACGCCTGGCTCAAAGGCCTCTCCCCCAAGGAAAACCGTGAAATCCCACCGCTGCGCTACGAGGTCGTGGCACAGCTCAAGCGTGACTTTCCGGGCCTGACAATCGCCGTCAACGGCGGCATCAAGACCGACGACGTAGTGCAGCAGCAGCTGAAGCAGGTCGATGGAGTCATGGTGGGCCGTGAGGCCTATCACAACCCCTGGTGGATCTCGTCCTGGGATGCTCTTTACTATCAGGACGAGAGCAGGGAGCGCACACGAGAGGATATTGAAGAGCAGATGGTGCTGTATATGGAGCGCGAAGCACGCGAGCATGGCACGCACTGGTATTCGATTGCCCGGCATATGCTGGGGCTGCGCAATGGCCTCGCCGGTGCACGCCGCTGGCGCCAGGTCTGGAGTGATCACCGCCTCAAGACCCTGCCGCCGCACGAGGTCATGAAACTGGCCCGCACCAAGCCGAACGAGATTCAACAAGAACCCGCAGAGCAGATGCTTTGAGCACTCATGAAAAAGCTGACTTCGGTCAGCTTTTTTACTTTCAAACTCAGTGAGGTCCGGCATACGTTGCGCAATGCCAGCAGATCCGTCATTTGAAGGGAATTCACTACTTCGCATGTCAAACTCTGCTGTTATATTGCACTGCAACATAACCCGCAAAAGTGCATCCCATGCTCTATCAGATCTACGAAATGCAACGCGCAATGGTCGAGCCATTTGCAGACTTTGCCCAGGCCGCCTCCAAGTTCTACAACAACCCTCACTCGGTCTTCAGCCAGGTGCCCATGGCCCAGCGCATGGCTGCGGGCTTCAACCTCATGTATCGCCTGGGCAAGGACTACGAAAAGCCCGAGTTCGACCTGCATAACGTCGAAGTCAACGGCGTGGATGTCACCATCCGCGAGCGCGTGGAGGTCGACAAACCGTTTTGCGAGCTGCGCCGCTTCAAGCGCTTCTCCGACGACCCCGAAACGCTGGATCTCATGCTCAGCCAGCCTGTGGTGCTGATCGTGGCCCCACTCTCGGGCCACTACGCTACCTTGCTGCGCGACACCGTGCAAAGCATGCTGGGAGGCCACAAGGTCTATATCACCGACTGGAAAAATGCCCGCGTCGTGCCGCTGACCGAGGGTGAATTCCACCTGGACGACTATGTGAACTATGTACAGGAGTTCATTCGCTATCTGCAAGGGCGCTATGGCCAGTGCCATGTAGTCAGCGTCTGCCAGCCCACGGTGCCGGTGCTGGCTGCGGTCTCTCTGATGGCCAGCCGTGGCGAAGTCACACCGCTGTCTATGACCATGATGGGCGGCCCCATCGATGCGCGCCGCTCACCGACGGCTGTGAACAACCTGGCCGAAACCCGCAGCTACGAGTGGTTCGAGAACAACGTCATTTACGAAGTACCGAACAATTACCCCGGTGCCGGCCGCCGTGTCTACCCGGGCTTTTTGCAGTACTCGGGCTTTGTGGCCATGAATCCCGACCGCCACGCCAACAGCCATTACGACTACTTCAAGGACCTGATCAAGGGTGACGAAGCCAGCGCCGAGCATCACCGCAAGTTCTATGACGAGTACAACGCGGTACTGGACATGGACGCCGACTACTACCTGGAAACCATCGCCACCGTGTTCCAGGAGTACAAGCTCGTCAAGGGCATCTGGGAAGTCAAGAACGAGCAAGGCAAGCCCGAGCTGGTGCGCCCGCAGGACATCAGGAACACGGCCTTGCTGACGGTGGAAGGCGAGCTGGACGATATCTCAGGCGCAGGCCAGACCCGCGCCGCCCATGACCTGTGTGTCGGCATCGCTGCCGAGGCGCGCCACCATATCGAAGTGCAAGGTGCAGGCCACTACGGCATCTTCAGTGGTAGCCGCTGGCGCAAGACTGTCTACCCCCAGGTGCGCGACTTCATCCTGTCCCACCAGCCCGCGAGCGCCACGGCCGCCAGTGCCGCCGGTCATCTGAGCAGCGTCAGCGATGACGGGGCCGAGCTGGAAAGCCATGAGGCCCATGCCGACAAGCCTGCCAAGACCGCGAAAACAGGTGAAAATAGCGCCCTTGCCCAGAAAGGACGCGGCTCGTATCGCGCCAGGGCATAAAGGCTCACCAGACCAGAATGAACTCATCCATGTCCGCAGCCTCCTCGCTTCAAGCACTGGCTGCGAACATTGATGCAGCCCTGCCCCAGACACAGTGCACGCGCTGCGGTTATCCCGACTGCGCGTCCTATGCCCAGGCCATTGCCAGCGGAGAAGCCCCCATCAACCAATGCCCCCCCGGCGGCCAGGAAGGCGTGCGCCGTCTGGCGAGCATCACCGGCAGGCTGGAGTTGCCGCTCAACGCCGAAAACGGCCTGGAAGCGCCTCGCGCCCTGGCCGTGATAGACGAGGCCTGGTGCATAGGTTGCACGCTGTGCATCAAGGCCTGCCCTACCGATGCGATTCTGGGTGCCAACAAGCGCATGCATACCGTGATTGCCGAGCATTGCACGGGCTGCGAGTTGTGTATTCCTGTCTGCCCCGTTGATTGCATAGAGCTGGTCAACGCCAGCTCTGAAGCCACAGGCTGGTCCGCCTGGAGTACTGAGCAGGCCGAGCAGGCCCGCAGCCGCTATGGCGCGCATTTGCTGCGTACGGGTCGCAAGGCCAACGCACCGGTACGCACCACGGCACAAACCCCAGTTGAAGAAGCTGGCGCTCAAGCAGACACACCGTCAACGCCCCCCGCAGACAAAAAGGCCACGCTTGCAGCCATTTTGGCCAGGGCTAAAGCCCAGCGCGCAGGAGCCTGATACCCAATCAGCCTCCGGCGCTTGAAAAAAGCGCTTGCGCTCCCAATGCAGAAACAAATCAGTGGCGGCAAGTGCCAATCAGGACCGCATTAGGCACTGACCAGGCTCTTGTAGACACCGCAGCCCCAGTACAAGTCTGCATGCTTGCAGACATAGGACATCTTGGTCTGCACCTGCTGGTTGCTGGGGTTGATGTAGTCGTATTCCACCCAGCCCGGACGAAGCTCGGCCTGGGCCATGATGTCGGCCATCAGGCTGTCACCGTCGATGCCGGGCACATCCTGAACGCGCAGCCCCACTTTGGCCGGATTACCGCCGAAGGCCCGGTACTCCCCCTCGGAAGACAGGGCAAACACATACATGTCGCGGTCGTAGAACGGCTGCGAGGGATCGGTGACGGTCTGAAGCAGGCTGGCAACACTGGACGAGCTCCTGGCTTGTCGCATGGTCGCATTCATCAGAGCCACCGCCTCCTCGGCCGTGCCCTGCTGCAGCCTGAAGCGCGACACCGCATCCGAGAGATGCCGGGCGCGCAGCTGTAACTCCTGCGCCTGCTGAAGCGCCTGACCTACCATCTGGGCGTTGTTCTGGGTGATTTCATCGATCTGACGCACGGCATTGCTGATTTCCTGAAGACCTGAGCTCTGGCTGCTGGCCGTGTCCGCAAGCGTCCCCATATGGGCGACCACATCGTGAATGGCCCGCGTCACTCCCTGGATCTCCTCGCCTGCACTGCGTAGCTGCTGCGTGCTCTGAGTGACCTGCTGCACGGTCTCGCCGATCAGTTGCCGAATCTCCTTGGCTGCTTCGGCGCTGCGCTGGGCCAGCGTGCGCACCTCACTGGCCACCACGGCAAAGCCACGCCCCTGTTCACCGGCTCTGGCTGCCTCCACCGCTGCATTCAGGGCAAGAATATTGGTCTGGAAGGCGATGCCGTCAATCACGCCAATGATTTCCCGCATGCGCCCGGCATTGCGCTCGATCAGCTCCACCGACTGCACCGCATGCTGCATGGCTTGGGCGCCCTGATCTGCAGCGGCACAAACGCCGTCAGCGCGGGAATGTGCTGCCTTGCTCACTTCCGCATTTTGCTCAACCGCTGCGGTGAGTTGCTCAACACTGACCACCGTCTGCGCGAGATTGCTCGCCTGCATCTCGGTTCGTTCAGACAAGGCCTGATGCTCCTTGACCATACTCTGTCCAGCCTGGGCCACCAGGGCCGCGTTGCTGCGAACATCGGCCACCATGGCCGACAGCGCATGCACCATGGACTTGGTGAGGCTTGATGCGGAAAGCCCTTGTTGCGGCTCTCCGCCGACGCCCAGACTCAGGTCTCCATGAGCGACTCTTTCAAGCGCAAGCCGCATGTCCAGCCACTGCTGCTGCCAGCTCCTGTGAAGAGCGCCGACCCACAACAGCACTCCCATGACCCACAGCAGCAACCAGCCCAGCTGCCATGTTCCGCCCAGGCCCAGCACAGGCAAAACAGGCCCCGCCAGCAGCCATGGCAGGCCCAACCACAGCAGTCCGGAATTCCTCACTCGTACGCGGTTTTTTTTGTCGGGCAAGATGCGCTTTTGCATTGCGTGTCTCCATTCGTTTCTTGTTGTTGACTTCGTTTGCTGACCTCGCAGCTCGCTCACGGTAGCCACTTGCTCTGTCGCCCAGCTTACGTAACAAATTGCAATTCCCGGAGCCTGCAAACCCGCAAACTCAAAACTATGAGCGCTGTTTTCTCATGCGAAAATGGCATCAGCCCATAATGTGTACCTATGAACCCCCTGCTCTCGCGCTTACAGCCTTATCCGTTTGAACGTCTTCGCCAACTGTTCGCCTCGGCTCAACCACCTGAGGGCCTGCGCCCTATCAGTCTGGGCATCGGAGAGCCGCGCCATGCCACGCCGGAGTTCATTGAAAAAGCATTGAGCAGCGAACTGCAGGGCTTGTCCGTTTACCCTGCCACCGCCGGTCTACCGGCCTTGCGCCAGGCCTGTGCGCAATGGGCCAACCAGCGCTATGGCATCGAGTTGGATGCTGCAACTCAGGTTCTGCCCGTCAATGGCTCGCGTGAGGCATTGTTTGCCTTCACCCAGGTCGTGGTGGACAACACCAAGGCCGGTGCGCGTGTCATCTGCCCCAACCCCTTCTATCAAATCTACGAAGGTGCGACGCTGCTGGCCGGAGCCACCCCCTATTACGCTGCCAGCGATGCTGCGCGCAACTTTGCCGTGAACTGGGATGCAGTGCCCGAGGAGGTATGGCAACACACACAGCTGATTTTTGTGTGCTCGCCCGGCAACCCCACGGGCGCAGTGATGCCGCTCGGCGAATGGGAGAAGCTGTTTGCCCTGTCCGACAGGCATGGCTTCGTGATTGCCAGCGACGAGTGCTACAGCGAGATCTACTTCCAGGAAGAAGCCCCGCTGGGCGGCCTGGAAGCTGCCCAAAAGCTGGGCCGCCATGACTTCAAGAATCTGGTGATGTTCACCAGCCTGTCCAAGCGCAGCAATGTTCCCGGACTGCGCAGCGGCTTTGTAGCGGGTGATGCGGCTCTGCTCAAGTCCTTCTTGCTCTATCGCACCTATCACGGCGGCGCCATGAGTCCCGTGGTGCAGACGGCATCGATTGCGGCCTGGGGCGACGAAGCCCATGTGCAGGAAAACCGCCGCCTTTATCGCGAGAAGTTTGCGCAGGTCACGCCCGTGCTGTCCCAAGTCATGGACGTGAAGCTGCCCGATGCCAGCTTCTATCTCTGGGCCGGCATTCCACCGGAATTGGGCATGGATGATGCACAATTCGCCAAAGAGCTGTATATTCATACAGGAGTGACGGTCTTACCAGGCAGCTACCTTGCGCGTGAGGCTCAGGGGTTCAACCCCGGCGCCAATCGCATTCGCATGGCTCTGGTGGCCGAAACGGCGGAATGCCTTGAAGCCGCCCAGCGTATTGCACAATTCATCGAATCCCGTACCCGCTGATCCACATCCAAGGCCTGCTATGTGCAAGCCTTTCATGACTCAACGATTCACCTCAACTTTCGATCCTTGACCGAAAACATCATGACGCAACAACTGCAATCCATCATCGACAACGCCTGGGACAACCGTGCCAATATCTCGCCTTCCGCCGCCCCCAAGGAAGTGGTGGATGCCGTGGAGCACGTGATTGCCGAGCTCAACGACGGCAAGCTGCGCGTGGCCACCCGCGAAGGTGTGGGCCAGTGGACCGTGCACCAGTGGATCAAGAAAGCGGTGCTGCTGTCCTTCCGCCTCAAGGACAATGCCCTGATCAACGGCGGTGCCCTGAACTTCTTCGACAAGGTCCCCACCAAGTTCGAAGGCATGAGCGAGGCCGAAATCGCTGCCACCGGCGTGCGCGTGGTGCCTCCTGCCGTGGCCCGTCGCGGCTCCTTCATCGCCAAGGGCGCCATCCTGATGCCTTCCTATGTGAACATCGGCGCCTATGTGGACGAAGGCACCATGGTCGACACCTGGGCCACCGTGGGATCCTGCGCTCAAGTGGGCAAGAACGTGCACCTGTCCGGCGGCGTGGGCCTGGGCGGCGTGCTTGAGCCCCTGCAAGCCAACCCCACCATCATCGAAGACAACTGCTTCATCGGCGCCCGCTCCGAAGTGGTCGAAGGCGTGATCGTGGAAGAGAATTCCGTTCTGGGCATGGGCGTGTACATCGGCCAGTCCACCCCTCTGTTCAACCGCGAAACCGGCGAAATCACCTACGGCCGCGTGCCCAGCGGCTCGGTGGTGGTCAGCGGCAACATTCCCAAGCAGACCAAGGATGGCAAGGACTACTCCATGTATGCCGCTATCATCGTCAAGCGCGTGGATGCACAGACCCGCTCCAAGACCAGCATCAACGACCTGCTGCGCGACTGATGGGCCCCTGGCCATGCTTGCTCTGCCTTGATGCAGACACTGCCGTGGCCACCCCGCTCACAAGCCTGCCCGCTCCCGAGCGTGCAGGCTTTTTTCATGCCCGAGATCTGCTTTGCGCATCAAGCGCGACCGGCACCGAGTTGACACACGCTAACATGCGTCCATAGAGAGGCTGAGCGAAAAAGGATGAAGAAAAAATGAGCACCATGGAAAAAATTCTGCGTCTGATGTCCGAAAAAAAGGCCTCGGACGTCTATCTCTCCGCCCGTGCGCCGGCGCTGATCAAGATCAACGGCATCTGCATCCCCATCAACAATCAGGAGCTGCCAGTCGAAGCTCCGCTGGCCTTGCTTTCCGAGGTCGTCAAGCCTGAAGCCATAGAAGAGCTCAAACAGACGGGCGAGCTGAACATGGCCATTCCCCTGAGCGGCATAGGACGTTTTCGTATTAGCGCCATGCGCCAGCGTGGCTCCTATGCGGTGGTCGTGCGCTTTATCTCGTATCAGATTCCGTCGCGCAATGAACTGAATCTGCCCGCCATCGTCAGCGAACTGGTCATGGAAAAGCGCGGTCTGGTGCTGGTTGTGGGAGCAACGGGCTCGGGCAAGAGCACGACACTGGCGACCATGATCGACGAGCGCAACGAAACGCTCACCGGCCACATCCTCACAGTGGAAGACCCCATCGAATACCAGTTTCGCAACAAGAAATCCATCGTCAACCAGCGTGAGGTCGGTACCGACACCAGTACCCTCGCAACCGCACTCAAGAATGCGCTGCGCCAGGCACCCGATGTGATTCTGATCGGAGAAATCCGCGACCGCGAGACCATGTCGGCCGCACTGGCCTATGCCCAGTCCGGCCATCTGTGCCTGGCAACCCTGCATGCCAACAACAGCTATCACACGCTCAATCGCATCCTGTCCTTCTTCCCCGAGGAGGTTCGCCCCAGCATGTTGGGCGAGCTGGCCGCCTCGCTTAAGGCCGTGATCTCTCAGCGCCTGGTCCGTACCGTCACCGGCACGCGCGTGCCGGCCGTGGAAGTCATGCTCAACACGAAGCTCATCAGCGACATGATCGTCAAGGGTGACTTCGGTGGCGTGAAGGAGGCCATGGAAAAATCCATGGCCGAAGGCTCGCAGACCTTCGAGGACGCCCTGGCAGCCCTGGTGCGCAATGGCACAATTGAGCGCAGTGAAGCGCTGGCCTATGCCGACTCGCCCACCAATCTGATGTGGCGCATGGATAATGACGTCAGCCACGCGGCCACTGCCGCCAACGCCCCAGCCGTCACGGATGTGATTCTGCCCGGCGATGACGATATGCCGTCCTTTACGGAAATCACCCTGGATGTCAGAACCGCCTGAAGCCGCCAGCCAAGGCGACCTAGGCATTGTTTTAGTTTGAAGCCCCTCCATGTCCCGGACACTGCAACTGACCGAGCAGCTTATCAGCCTGCCCTCCGTCACCCCCGAAGATGCTGGCTGCCTCGAGCTGCTCGCCGACGCCCTGACACCCATGGGTTTTACCTGCGAGCGCCTGGATAGCGGCCCCGCAGACTTCCGCGTTCAAAACCTGTGGGCAAAACGCTCTCCAACGCAGAATCAATCTACACAAGACGCCATCAGTTCAGATAGGCCTGTGCTGGTCTTTGCTGGCCATACCGATGTGGTGCCGCCCGGCCCGCTCAAGGAATGGACCAGCCCGCCTTTCGTGCCCATGCACCGCGACGGCAAGCTCTACGGTCGTGGTGCCAGTGATATGAAGACCTCCATTGCCGCCTTTGTCGTGGCGCTGGAAGAGTTCCTGCAGGCCACGCCCGAACCCGCCTTCGACATCGCCCTGCTGCTGACCAGCGACGAGGAAGGCCCCTCGATTGACGGCACCAAGGTCGTGGTCGAAGAGCTGCGCCAACGCGGCGAGCGCCTGGACTGGTGCATTGTGGGCGAACCTACCTCGGTCAAACAGACCGGCGACATGATCAAGAACGGCCGCCGCGGCACCATGAGCGGCAAGCTCACCGTCAACGGCGTGCAAGGTCATATCGCCTATCCGCAACTGGCACGCAACCCCATTCATGAGGCCTTGCCCGCACTCGCCGAACTCGCGGCCACGGTCTGGGACCGCGGCAATGCGTTCTTCCCGCCCACAAGCTGGCAGATCAGCAATATCCATGGCGGCACGGGCGCCAGCAACGTCATTCCCGGCCATGTGGTGATCGACTTCAATTTCCGTTTCTGCACCGAGTCCAGCTCCGACTCCCTGCAAAAACGCGTGCATGAGGTCCTGGACCGTCATGGCGTCGAATACTCGCTGGTCTGGACTGTGGGCGGACAACCCTTTCTGACCACGCCGGGCACCCTGGTGCAGGCCGTGCAAGCCGCCGTCAAGGATGAGACCGGACTCGATACCGAGCTGTCCACCACAGGCGGCACCAGCGATGGCCGATTCATCGCCCAGATATGCCCTCAGGTCATCGAGATGGGCCCGCCCAACGCCAGCATCCACAAGATCGACGAACACATCGCCGTGGCCGATATCGAGCCGCTGAAAAACATCTACCGCAAGACTCTGGAACAACTCCAGCGCCAGCAGACCGCACCCCAGACCACATGAGCAATACCAGCCCCACCCCGATCTCAGGCAATACCGTTGCCGAACTGATTGCCAGCGGCGCTCAGGCTCTCACAGCTGCCGGCGTGGCTTTTGGCCACGGCACGGCCACGGCAGAAGACGAAGCGGCCTGGCTGGTGCTCTGGAAGCTGGGCCTGCCCCTGGACAGCGAGCTCACTCCAGGCGCGCCGGAATCCGTGGAGAACCAGCCTGTATCCCTTGATATACGAGCGCAAATAGCTACTCTTTTTGAAGAACGCATCCGCAGCCGCAAGCCCGCCGCCTATCTGACGAACGAGGCTTGGCTGGTAGGTGTGCCCTTCTACATTGACGAACGCTCCATCGTGCCGCGCAGCTTCATCGCCGAGCTGCTGGCCGATGGGAGCATCGACGACTGGCTGTCCGACAAGACCGTGCAGGTGCTCGACCTATGCACCGGCAACGGGTCTCTGGCCTGCCTGGCCGCCATGGCCTATCCCGAAGTCCGGGTGACCGGTGCCGATATCTCGACCGATGCCCTGGCCGTCGCCCGTATCAATGTGGACAAGCACGGGTTGCAGGATCGCGTGACGCTGCTGGAGAGCAACGGAATGAGCCAGGTGCCCGGCCCCTGGGATCTGGTACTGTGCAACCCGCCCTACGTGAACTCCGACAGCATGGGTAAGCTGCCTGCCGAATACCAGGCCGAGCCCGAGCTGGCCCTGGCCGGCGGCGCCGACGGCATGGACTTCATCCGCCAGTTGCTCCAGGACTTGCCTGCGCGCCTGAACAAGGACGCCGTGGTGGTGCTGGAGATCGGCAATGAAAAGCCGTACTTCGAGGCAGCCTTCCCCGATCTGCCCGTGTTCTGGCTCGACACCAGCTCAGGCGACGAGCAGGTGCTGCTGATTACCGAGGAGGCGCTGCGCCACTGGTCCGAGGGCAATACCGCAGCCTTGCAACTGTAAGTTCTTTGTCTCTCACCCAAGGCACAGGCTGCTCAAAGCCCTGTGCCTTTTTCTCTATGCAGGTCCTTGAACAAGCGCTCAAGCACGCTTGAAGGCACCCAGATAGCGAAAACCGCCGCCCGCAATCTGCAGACCATCGCGCCTGCCTGCAAAGAAGCAGGCGTCGAGCTGCGCAGGCCCCAGATCCTCTTCCACCTCGAAGCCCGCCGCGACCAGCAGCCGTGCGCTGCGGTGTGATGGATGCATGCCATGGTTCGCCACCTGCCGCCATCATCTGCGCCGTAAACTGCATCATCATCTGCTCCATGGGGCTGAGCTGCTGCTCATCCACTCTGTAGTCCAGCATGATGGTCGACCCTGTTGCCAGACGGCTCAGTGCAAATATTTCGCGCTCAACGGACTCATCCTCAAATACGCCAGCAGACCCGGCATCAACAGGCTGACTGGTGAATCGAGATCCATGCCAGAAGCCTTCAAGCCCTGCACAGTCCCGGTGTCACGCAGATCAATGCCAAGCTGACACAGGCTTGAGGGCAAGTCCCAGCCATTGCGCTCATACAGCCAGGTCTTCCAGGTCAGCAATGCCGGCTGATCCAGCTCAAAGATGTGGACAGCAGGCAGCTAAGCCGCCATGCGCAAGGCCCAGGTATCCAGGCCTGCGCCCACGATGGCGTATTGCATGCTTCCCTAAGCCACGGCATCCCGCAGACGGTCTTCGGCCCATCGGGTCCGGGCCCAGATGCCGGCACGAAGCGACCATGAGGACACATCGCTATGCACCAGAGGCTGACGCAGCAGCTTTGCTGCTTCCGCGCTGCCGAGGGCAGGCCACGGCAAAACGGTCAGCGAAAACCGGCTCGCCCTCCAAAATCTGATGAACGGCGCGTGCCATGGCAACACACAGAGCCGAGGGGCTGGGGCAATCAATCGCAGTCATCGCGGAACTCCTTGCTGTTTCGACAAAGAGCACAGCTTCAGGCCTGCAGTGACAGCTCCCGATAACGCACGCGCAGTTGGCGTGCGACGGCAGTCTGGGCCGCAACGCACCGTGCCAGCAGCTTTTCGCCACTGGCGGCGTATACCTCCCAATCCGGCCCCGTATAGCAGTCAAGCCCCTGCAGCTCCGCAGGCGTCAGATGACGCTGCAAAGCAGCCCTCCTGAGGCCGATTGCCTGCTCCAGATAGGTCGGTAGTTCAGGCTGAATCCCTGCAGGCCGAGACGTCTGCGGCTCGTGTTCATGCATGCGGACTCAGTCCTGGATCAGGCCCAACCGTCCGCGAAAAACCGTCATCGCCGCATTCATCCAGCGCTGTGTCAGCAGTTGCACCTGGGCGGTACCGTCCCCGGTCCCTCGCGCGAGCACCTTAGCAGGGCATTAGCCACAGGCTGCCAACGTGGCCTGGGCCTGTGCCAGCGTCCCAGCATCTGTCATATGCCAGCAGCGGGCAGATACAGCCGCCGTGATACAGGTGCCCGCCAGGGAAACAAATGCCCAGACATTTGGAGTCGGCCGGGCTTGTTTGCTGCAGCAAGACTCAGTACGACATCATGCGTGTCGCCAGCTTCGAGATGGGTGTGCGCACCAACCCCTCCACGCGTGCTGGCAGCAGCATCGGCTTGAGCAGCATGCGCACGGCCAGGTCGGCAGGCAGGCGACGACTGACCAGCTCGTAAATGCGCTGGGCCATGTCTTCGAAACGAGTGCTGCTATCGGCGAAATAAGAGCCCTTGTGCGCCCAGACGTGACGCAGCGCGATATCCGAATCGCTCTCTCGCAACTCCTTGAGGCGACCATACAGTGCCTTGGCAATGCGCGTGCGGCCCACAGGCGACTGCTGCTGCAGCTCCTTGAAGTACTTGAGGAAATGCTTGAAGTGGTTGACCTCGTCGTTGCGGATATTTCCCAGCAACTCGCTCAGAACCGGCTCGTCGCTGAGTTCGCGCAAGGTGTGATAGTAGGCTGTCGTGCCGGTCTCCACCACGCAGCGCGCCACCATTTCCAGGCGCGGGTCGGGGTAAAGCTCCTCCATGGTGCACAGCTGCGAATATTCGGCGAAAAAACTGTCGTAGGCTTTTTGCCAGGGAAACTCCGGCCACACGGCTTCAACATAGGCCCGCAGCGCTTGTCCGTGCTGCAGTTCTTCGCACTCCCATTGATCTTTGAGCCAGATCGCGATCTCGGGCCAGGCAGCGTAATGCTGGGCCAGGTTTGCCGCGTAGGTATCCGAGCCGGTCTCGATGAACGAGGCGCTCATCAGCAAGAAGAACAGGTCCTGGTTGTGCTCTATGGCGCGGCGATCGATGGCAGAGAAGTCGATGTTTTCAATGCGCCAGTGGGCAGAGCCGTTTCTGCTCGGGGTGGTTGAAGGTGAAGATAGGGACACGTTTTGCTGCATCAGTTGTAGGACCGACATACTGAATCTGCCGGGCTTCAGACTTGGAGATATGCCATCTTGTCGACATTTGGCCCTTACGCCATGTCAGATTACACCGACATTACAGGAGACTAACAATTCTTCAAATAGCCTTCTACAGGCTTTCATACTGGCTTTCAAGCTGATTTTTCGAGTTGCAATCATGGATCTGCGTGCGCTTCGCTACTTCATCACCGTGCTGGAGGTCGGCTCGATCTCGCGGGCGGCCCATTCGCTCTATGTGGCCCAGCCGGCACTGACGGCGCAGATCAAGAAGCTAGAGTCCGAGCTCGGCGTCCAGCTGCTGGAGCGTACCCATGCGGGAGTCACGGCGACGCCCGCAGGTACCCGGCTGTATGAGGATGCGCGCCGCCTGCTCTCCGATGCCGACGCGATGTGCGAACGCCTGCAGCGCCTGCCCATGGGGCCCGAAGGCTCGGTCAGCATTGCCATGCCGTTCTTGCTGACAGGCCTGCTCATGGGGCCGGTGATTGCCGGCTTGCGCCAGAGTCACCCGCGCATACGGGTGTTTGTGCTCGATGACTCCAGTCTGATGGTGCAAAAAGCCATGCTGGAGCGTCGCGCCGATCTGGGCGTTCTGGTCGATACAGCCAGTCTGCAAGGCCTGCAGGTGCAGCCCATGGCCACCGAGCCCATCTATTTCTGCGGCCATGACGCACAGGGCAAGGTCGCGCCCCTGCTGTATAGATACAGCACGGCGCAAAACACTCCCTGCCTGGACTTTGCCCATGCTGCAGCACAGCCACTGGTACTGCAGTCACGGCGCTTTTCCATACGCCAGACGGTGGAGCAGGCCGCCAGCGATCTGCAGCTCGGTTTGAACATCGTGCACGAACATGACTCGGCCCGTGTCATTCGCTCGCTCTATCAATGCGGCGGAGGCTTTACCTTCAGCCCCGCCTGCTCGGTGGCCGAGAGCCCGCAGCCCCAGAACGCCGGCAGTGCCTGGATCGTGGCCAGAGTCTGCAACCCCGATCTGCAACGACGCTACTACCTGGCGCGCCAGCCCGGCCGCGCCCACGATGCTGCGGTACAGGTGGTTCAGGACGCCCTGCTGCTGCAGGTCCAGGCCATGATCGGCGAGGGCCGCTGGCCAGCCCGCTGGGACTACGCTGCAGCATAGAGCGCACTCAAGCACGGTAAATACAGCGGCCAGCCGCCTGCAGCACAGGACAAACCCGCAGCGCGGCGGTCTGCAATCAGACTTGGCATGCGCAAGTCATTGATTTCTTGAGTCATCAAAAATATTGATGTCCATGGATAAACAAACGGTATTTCCTTGATCTCCTTCGTTTTGGGACAGTCCAAGCAGATGCCGCACATCGGTGCGGCGCGGCTTCAACAAGGACTTGCCCATGACCACTGCTTTGCCCATGGCCCCTATGCCGGGCGCCCCTATATCCAATGTCGGTGCACTCGTTGCGCGCTGCTGCCGTCTGTATGCTGACCACCTTGCCGTGACCAGCGCCAGCAAAAACCTCAGCTACGCCGCACTGGAGCGGCGCAGCAACCGTCTGGCCAATGCCTTGCTGGCTCAGGGCCTGCAGCGTGGTGACCGTGTGGGCATCTACCTGCCCAACTGCACCGAGATCGTAGAAATCGAGCTGGCCTGCTACAAGGCCGGTCTGGTCAAGGCTCCGTTCAACGCCCGCCTGTCACCCCGTGAGGTGATCGAGATAGCCGACAACAGCGATGCAGCCCTCATCGTCACCACGGCGGAACGTGCCGAGAGCTTTCGCGCCCAGCTACGCAACCCACAGGTTCGGCTGATACTGCTCGGCGACAATGAAAACAATAGCTATGAGCGATTGCTGGAAAAGGCTTCAGAGCAATTCTCAGCAGTATCCGTGCATGAGCACGAAGTAGCCGTGCTGCATTACACCTCTGGCTCTTCGGGCACGCTCAAGGCCGCCATGCAGACCTTCGGCAACCGCTTGGCCCAGTTGCGCAAGTTCCTGATGCGCGGCGAGGGCATGCAGCCTGGTCATACCCTGGGTCTGGTGGGCCCTGTCACTCACGCCTCGGGCATGCAGCTGATGCCCACACTGTGCACAGGCGCCACCATCCATCTGTTCAGCAGCTTCGAGCCTGCGCGCTTCCTGCAGGACATGCGCAGCCTGCGCGTGACCCACACCTTCATGGTTCCGACCATGATCAATATGCTGCTGGCAGAGACCGCCGGCCGCTACCGCCCTCTGCCCGATCTGCAGCGCCTAGGCTATGGCGCCGCCCCCATGGCACCGGCCCGCATTCTTCAGGCCATGGATGTGTTCGGCCCCGTTCTCAGCCAGGGCTACGGCGCGGGCGAAACCACCTCAGGCGTCTGCGCGCTCACCGTGCAGGACCATCTTTATGCCCGCGCTGCCAGGCCCGAGCTGCTGTCCTCCTGCGGGCGGCCTTTTCTCGAGTCCTGCGTGGAAGTGGTGGATGACGAAGGCAGGCACCTGCCCCAGGGTGAGGTGGGCGAGATCGTGGTCAGCGGAGCCGACGTGTTTGCCGGTTACTGGCGTGCCCCCGAACTGACGGCGGAGGTGCTCAAGCACGGTCGCTATCACACCGGCGACCTGGCGCGTGTCGACGAGCAAGGCTTTGTCTACATCGTGGACCGCAAGAAAGACATGGTGATTTCAGGTGGCTTCAATGTCTATCCGTCCGAAGTGGAGGCCGTGCTCCATGAGCATGCGGCGGTGCAAGACGCCTGTGTGTTTGCCATACCCGACGACAAATGGGGCGAAGCCGTGGCTGCCCACCTCGTGCTCAAGCAGGGGCAGACACCCGGTGACGCGGGCATCAAAGAGGCCATCGACCGCTTCTGCGCCGAGCGCCTGGGTGGTTTCAAGCGCCCGCGCCATATCGAGTTTGTGCAGCAGTTGCCCAAGAACCCGAATGGCAAGGTCATGCGCAAGACCGTTCAAGCGCCCTACTGGGCCAATCACAGCCGAAAGGTGAACTGAGATGAATGCCAAAGACCCCATGCAAACCACATCCCCATCCCCGAGCTCTGCCTTGCTTGCCATGCCGTTTGAGGGCTCGTCGCGCGCGGCCGAGCTCATTGCAGCCCTGCAGGATTTCTTGCAGAGCGAGCTGGCAGAGCTGGCCCAAAAGCACGGCATCAGCCATGACAACAGCGCCAGCAAGGAGTTGCTGCAACAGGTCTGGAAGCGTTCGCGCGAGCTGGGCTTCTACGGCATGACGCTGCCAAGCGCCATGGGCGGCGAAGAACTCTCGGTGCTGGACCAGGTGCTGATCAAGGAAGCCATCTATGCCAGCGGCTCGCCGTTCGCGCCTCATGTGCTGGGCGAACTCAGCGGCCCGCCCCGTATCGGCTCTCTGGTGCGCAAGGCCACTCCTTTTCAGATGGAGCAGTTCATCGCGCCCGTGGCGCGCGCCGAAAAAGCCATCTGCTTTGCCCTGACCGAATCCCAGGCGGGATCGGATGCAGGCGCCGTGCAAACCAGGGCTGTGCGCGAAGGCGAGCACTATGTGCTGACCGGCCGCAAGCGCTTTATCTCAGGATCGCCGTTTGCCGACTTTGCCGTGCTCATGGCATCCACCGCCCCCGAGGGCAGCGCCGAGCGGGAGATCAGCGCCTTCTTTGTGGACCTGGCCGCCCCCGGCGTGGAGGTGGTCAGCGGCTACAAGACCATGGCCGGGCAGTCGCACACCGGCGATATTCATCTGAACGCCGTGCGCGTGCCCGTGGCGCATCTGATTGGCGAGCCTGGCCGCGGTCTGGGCCTTGCGCTGGGGCGCATTACCGTCAACCGACTGCTGCACTGCCCCGCCATGCTGGGCCTGGCTCAGTGCGCGCTGCGCGACGCGCGCGACTATGCGCTGAGCCGCCAGCAGTTTGGCCGCAGCATTGCCCAGTTCCAGTCCATACAGCACATGCTGGCCGATATGGCCACCGACTGGATGGCCGCCCGCGCGCTGATGGTCCAGACCGCCCGCGCGCTGGACGCTGGCCTTGATGCACGCGCCCAGGCTTCGATGAGCAAGCTGTTTTGCTCGGAAAAAGCCTTTGCCATCGCCGATCGCGCGGTGCAGATCCACGGTGGCGAAGGCATTGTCCAGGGACGTCGCGTCGAGTTTCTGTTCCGCATGCTGCGCATGTACCGTGTGCTCACGGGCACCAGCGAGATCCAGCGCAACAACATTGCCAAGGAACTGCTCATGCCCTGACGGGACATGACCAGGCAGCTATAAAAACAGGAGACAAAATGAGCAAGCAATCCTTGATCCCCTCTGTCAGCAACAGCGCGCGCCGCCAGTGGCTGCGCATGGCTGGCGCAAGTCTAGGCGCCGCAGGCCTGGGCACTGTGGGTCTGTCCGCCCGGGCCCAGAGCTGGCCCAGTCGTCCCATCAAATGGGTGGTTCCCTATATGGCGGGTACCGGTCCGGACAATGCCGCGCGCATCATCTCCGAGGCGCTGGGCCAGCAACTGGGCCAGCCTGTGGTGATCGAAAACCGGCCCGGCGCAGGCGGCAACATTGGTGCCCGCCAGGTCGCTCGCGCCGCCGCAGACGGCTACACCCTGCTGTATTCAGGCTCGCCCATGGCAGCCGCCATGCGCATGTACAAAAACCCGGGCTTTGAGGTATTCAAGGATTTCAGGCATGTGATGGGCATGTCCCGCTCGGACATTCTGCTCGTGGTCCACCCCGGCTCCGGACTGCGCAGCCTGGCCGACCTGATCGCCGCCAGCAAATCCCGCGATATCGACTACGCCTCTGGCGGTGTGGGCACGCCGTCGCACCTGGGGGTGGAGCTGCTACTCTCGGCGCTGCAGATCAAGGCCACGCATGTGCCTTACAAGGGGGCATCCGATCTGGTCAATGCAGTGCTCGGCCAGCAGGTGGTGTTTGCGGCCCCTATCTTTTCCGTCGCCTACCCCCATGTGCAGGCCGGCAGGCTGATACCGCTGGCAGTCGCTGGCGAGCAACGCAACGACAAGCTGCCCCAGGTCCCCACGCTGGAGGAAACCGGCGTGAAGAACGTGCATCTGAGCTCTTGGGGCGGCCTGTCCGTGCCCAGGGACACGCCACAAGCCGTCACCACTAGGCTGAGCAACGCCATGGATGCGGTGCTGAGCCAGCCCAAGGTACGCCAGCTGCTGGAGATGGATGGCGGCAAGGTGCAGATTCTGGACTCCGCAGCCTATACCCAGGCGTTCGAGCACGAGCTGAAATTTACCGAAACCATGATGAAGCGCATAGGGCTTCAAGCGGTATGAAGACTCAGACTGAGCCGCCGTGACCGGGGCACGCGGCCGCCTGCTCAATCCCGCAAGCTCCTGGGTCTGCGGGCATTCGCGGATAATCGGCCCCAGTCATGATCAGTCTCAAGAACATCACGCTGCGCCGCGGCACCAAAGTCCTGCTCGACCAAGTCAGCACCACCATCAACCCGGGAGAGTCCGTTGGCCTTGTCGGCCGCAACGGTGCGGGCAAGTCCAGCCTGTTCGCCCTGCTCAACGGCAGCATCAGCGAAGACGGCGGTGATTTTTTCATCCCTCCGCAGTGGCGCATGGCACAGGTAGCCCAGCACATGCCGGAAACCGACGAATCTGCCACCCGGTTCGTACTGGATGGCGACACCCGTCTGGCCGAGCTGAACGCCCAGTTGGCTGCCGCCGAAGCCTCCGGCGATGGTATGGAAATCGCCCAAGCCTATGTGGATCTGGCCGATGCCGGTGCACATGATGCGGAATCGCGCGCCCAAGCCCTGATTCTGGGCCTGGGCTTCAAGGTCTCCGAGCTGGATCACCCCGTCAACAGCTTCTCGGGCGGCTGGCGCATGCGCCTGCAACTGGCCCGTGCACTGATGGCCCCAAGCGATCTTCTGCTGCTGGACGAACCCACCAACCACTTGGACCTGGATGCCCTGGTCTGGCTGGAGGCCTGGCTCAAGCGCTATAGCGGCACGATGATCGTCATCAGCCACGACCGCGAATTTCTGGACGCCATCACCAACGTCACACTGCAGATCCAGGGCGGCCAGATCAACCGCTACGGCGGCAATTACTCGCGCTTTGAAGAGCTGCGCGCCCAGCAGCTGGAGCTGCAGGCGGCCAGCTTTGCCAAGCAGCAGGAAAAAATGGCTCACCTGCAGAAGTTCATTGACCGCTTCAAGGCCAAGGCCAGCAAGGCCAAGCAGGCACAAAGCCGGGTCAAGCAGCTCGAGCGCATGGAAAAGATCGGGCCGGTGCTGGCAGAAGCCGAGTTCACCTTTGAATTCAAGGAACCCGCCAATCTGCCCAACCCGATGCTGGCGATTACCGATGCCAGCTTCGGCTATGAAGACGAAGACGGCAAGCAGACCACCATCTTGCGGGGCGTCAACCGCTCCGTGCTGGCAGGCCAGCGCATCGGCATTCTGGGGGCCAACGGACAGGGTAAATCGACCCTGGTCAAGACCATCGCCCGCGAGATGAAGGCGCTGGCCGGAACCGTCACCGAAGGCAAGGGCCTCAATATCGGCTACTTTGCCCAGCAGGAACTGGACGTGCTGCGTCCCGGCGAGAACCCGCTGGAGCACATGGCACGTCTGGCCAGGGAACTCGGCGCTGCCGCACCTGCAGCCAGCCGCGAGCAGGACTTGCGCAACTGGCTGGGCACTTTCAACTTCAGCGGCGACATGGTCAAACAATCTGTGGGCAGCATGAGCGGCGGCGAAAAAGCCCGCCTGGTGCTGGCCATGATCGTCTGGCAACGCCCCAATCTGCTGCTGCTGGACGAGCCTACCAACCACCTGGACCTGGCCACCCGCGAAGCGCTGGCCATGGCGCTCAACGACTTTGACGGCACCGTCATGCTGGTCTCCCATGACCGCCACCTGCTGCGCGCCGTATGTGAAGACTTCTGGATGGTGGGCCGCGGCGTTGTCGGCCCCTTCGATGGCGACCTGGACGACTACCAGCGCTATCTGCTGGAAGAGTCCAAGCGCCTGCGTGAAGAAGCACGCAATGCCGAACAGCAGGCCGCGAGCACGTCAAAGGTGCAAACTCAGGAAGAAATCAAGCCAAATCCGCCTGAAGTCCTTGTGCCAAAAGCGCCAGATACTCCTAAAGTGGAAGCATTCAGCGACACCGCGGCCGACCCTAGGGAAGCCCGACGCCTGGCTGCTGCGGCGCGTCAGCAACTGGCCGAAAAGACCAAGCCTTTCAAGAAAGAGCTGGAACAGATCGACAAGACGCTGCCCAAGCTCAATGCCCAGCGCAGCGCGCTGGAAGAAAAGCTGGCCACGCCCGGCCTGTCCGGTGGCGATATCGTGGAAGCCGGCAAGCAGCTCAGTGCCGTCAACGCTGAAATCGATCAACTGGAAGAGCGCTGGCTGGAGCTTTCGGAGCAGATCGAAGCCCTGTCCACCGAAACCTGCTGAGACCGTAAAGCAAGCCCTGCCATTGCCCAGCATTGGCAGGGCGCTATTCATTTTGAAGATGTACAGCGCCTGCTGACAACATCAGCAAACGTGAGTTGCATTTTCTTGCGCTGTTGATTCAGCTTCTTGTCAACCTACAGTTCAGGCCGGGCGTTGAACACGCAAAGGAGTGAACTGCAATGACCACCACTGTTACCGACACCGCCAAAGCCCAGCCTGCGAAGGCAGCAGCAGCTATGTCTCTGATGGCCTGGCCCTGGGATGAGCGCGATCGCAAGCGTGTCCCCGCATTTGCAGCCTGATTATCACTGGATAAAAAAACAGGTAAAAATTTTCCAAAAAGCTGTCAACGAGCTGAATCCGTCAGACGTTAAACAGACATACAGGAGAGATTCCCATGCAAACCACGAACATCATGTCCATCTGGCCCGAAGACGAACGCGATCGCAAGCGTTAAGCGCTCGCCGCGCAGCACTGTGCAGACCAAAGCGCAGTGTGTTGCAGCCAGGTGCCCGGGCAGTCGGCACTGATAGGCCAAAGAACCTACAAGCCTTACTGCCCCACGCTCAACCAGTCGCTTTGCGAAACGGCACAGAAGCTCAAGACCCGCATGATTGATTTCTGCGGGTTTTGTCATTTGGGCATCGTCGCGCTCTTTGCCCACAGGCTTGCAGAGAAAAGCAGCAAGGACATGAAAAAAGGAGCCGAAGCTCCTTTTTGCCAAATGCCTGAAAAGGCTTAGTGCATGTGCAGGCCGCCGTTGACAGCAAAGTCCGCACCTGTGGAGTAGCTGCCCTCTTCGGAAGCCAGCCAGGAGATGATGGACGCGATCTCGCTGGGCTCGCCCAGACGCTTGACGGGCACGCCCGCCACGATCTTGTCCAGCACATCGGGGCGGATGGCCTTGACCATATCAGTGCCGATATAGCCTGGGCTGACCGTATTCACGGTCACGCCCTTGGCGGCCATCTCTTGCGCCAGTGCCATGGTAAAGCCATGCATACCCGCCTTGGCTGCCGAGTAGTTGGTCTGACCGGCCTGGCCCTTGGCGCCGTTGACCGAGCTGATGTTGATGATGCGACCCCAGCCCTTTTCCACCATGTCTGCCACCACCTGCTTGGTGACGTTGAACATGGAGTTGAGGTTGGTTTCGATAACCGACTTCCAGTCGTCCGGCGTCATCTTGACGAACATGCGATCGCGGGTGATGCCCGCGTTGTTCACCAGCACATCGATGCTGCCGTGCTCCGCCTTGGTCCGGTTGAAGGCTTCTACGGTGGATTCCCAGTCCCCCACATTGCCGACCGAGGCATAAAACGTGAAACCCAATTGCGCCTGCTCGTCCAGCCACTTGCGGTAGTCGCGCGATGGTCCGCAACCCGCGATCACCTTGAAGCCATCCTTATGCAAACGCTGGCAGATTGCGGTACCGATACCGCCCATGCCTCCCGTGACGTACGCTACTTTCTGACCCATTCATCTCTCCTGTCAATCAATGGTTATTTCACGATCACACTATCAACGATAAACATTTTTAGAGATTGCTTATCGTTTTGAACGCCACACACCCTGCACGCTGGCCATACCAGTATGCAATCGAGTAGGTCCGAATGAACCCGCTTTCGCCGTGGTTTACCTCGTGATCTTCCCTAGGGTCGATGAGAGGCTGGCTTCAGCGGGCTTCCCAGACTGCACCGGTCTTCAGGAGCACCGGAGCAGTCTGCAATCCTGAAGCCTCAGCAGGCTTCCACAGCCATAGCAACACCCATGCCACCGCCGATGCACAGGCCGGCAAGGCCCTTCTTGGCACCGCTGCGCTGCATTTCATGCAGCAGCGTCACCAGAATGCGGCAGCCCGATGCACCGATGGGGTGACCGATGGCAATGGCGCCACCGTTGACGTTGACCTTGGCGGTGTCAATGCCCAGATCCTGGTTCACCGCACAGGCCTGTGCGGCAAAGGCTTCGTTGAGCTCGAACAGGTCCACATCTGCCGCCTTCCAGCCGGCACGATCCAGCGCCTTGCGCGTAGCGTAGACCGGGCCCAGGCCCATGACCTCAGGAGCCAGGCCGCTGGTGGCATAAGAGACGATCTTGGCCAGAGGCTTGAGGCCCAGAGCCTTGGCCTTGGCAGCCGTCATCACCACCACGGCCGCGGCTCCGTCGTTCAGACCGGAGGCATTGCCAGCCGTCACCGAACCGGCCTTGTCGAAAGCGGGCTTGAGGGTGGCGAGCACATCGGCATTGGTCTTGCGATTGACGTATTCGTCAGTGTCGAACACGATGGGATCACCCTTGCGTTGGGGAATGTTCACAGGAACGATTTCGTCCTTGAACTTGCCCGCATCCTGCGCGGCCGCAGCCTTTTGCTGGCTGGCCAGCGCCAGCGCATCCTGCTGCGCGCGGCTGACGTTCTTTTCCTTGGCCACGTTCTCGGCAGTGATGCCCATGTGGTACTGGTTGTAGACATCCCACAGGCCGTCCACGATCATGGTGTCCACCATCTTCCAGTCACCCATGCGCTGACCATCGCGCGAATTGGGCACTGCATGGGGCGACAGGCTCATGTTTTCCTGGCCGCCGGCGACCACGATTTCGCTGTCTCCGGTTGCCACGGCCTGAGCCGCCAGCATCACGGCCTTCAGGCCGGAGCCGCAGACGGCATTGATCGTCAGCGCAGGTGTCTCCTTGGCAATGCCGGCCGCCATCATGGCCTGACGCGCAGGGTTCTGTCCGGCCGCCGCCGTCAGCACCTGGCCCATGATGACTTCACCGACCTGGTCCTTGCCCACCTTGGCACGGGCCAGAGCCTCGGAAATCACGGTCGCACCCAGCTGGGTTGCAGGAATCTTGGCCAGAGAGCCGCCGAACTTGCCGACCGCCGTACGCACGGCGGAAACGATAACGATGTCTTCCATTGCTGACGAACCTTTCTAGGTTTCTTACAAGTGATGCATGCGTGCGGGTCGCATCCTGTTCATCGTGCCACCCGACGCTTCCTACCACGGTGCAAGCCTTGCTTGTTGCACCGCAATATGGAACTGATTGTGCCTCAGGCCTCGCTCAGGCTTTTGACAGAACGTAGCGACCCGGTGCATCTTCGATGGCGGCATAGGCGCGCGCACGGCCATAGCTCCTGGGAGCCGCCAGCTGCTTGCCTGCATGGCTTCCGAGCCAGGCGCTCCAGTCCGTCCACCAGCTGCCCGGATACTCCGTGGCCTCGGCCAGCCAATCGTTGAATGCCTCAGGAAACTGGCCATCCTCACGCAGCCAGTGGCTGCGCTTGTTCTTGGCCGGAGGATTGATGACGCCGGCGATATGGCCGGAGGCCCCCATCACGAAACGAAGCTCACCACCCAGCACCTGTGAGGAGGCATAGGCTGCACCGACAGGAACGATGTGGTCCTCGCGCGAGCCGTAGATATAGACCGGCATCTTGAGCTGGCTCATGTCGATCTTCTCGCCGCACACGGTCAGCACGCCGGGCTTGATCAGATTGTTTTCGAGGTAGAGATTGCGCAGATACCAGGCATAGAACGGGCCGGGCAGATTGGTCGAGTCACTGTTCCAGTAAAGCAAATCGAAGGGCGGCGGCGTCTCGCCCTTGAGGTAGTTGCCCACCACATAGTTCCAGACCAGATCGTTCGGGCGCAGAAAGCTGAAGGTGGATGCCATGTCCTGACCCTTCATCAGCCCGCCTTTGCCCATCTGCATCTCGCGCAGACGCACCATGTTTTCATCGATGAAGATGTCCAGAATGCCGGTATCGCGGAAGTCGATCAGCGTGGTCAGAAGCGTCATGCTGGCCACGGGGAAAGGCTGGGCCGGCGTCTTGACAGCAGCAGCCGTCCTGCTGCTGGACTTGGCTGCCGCAGCGCGGCTGCGTGCAGGCTTGGCGGCTGGTAGCTCTCCGTGCTCGCGGGCGTGGCGTGCGGCCAGCACCGCCATGGCCGTGGAGACCATGGTGCCGCCCACGCAGAAACCCAGCACATTGATCTGCGGCGCCTCGCAGATATCCTGAACCGTACTCACTGCCTTGAGTACGCCATCTTCGATGTAGTCATCCCAGCTCTTGTGACCCAGGCTTTCGTCTGGATTGCGCCAACTGACCACAAAGGTGCGATGTCCCTGGCTGACGGCATAGCGAATGACGGAGTTGTCCGGTTGCAAGTCCAGAATGTAGAACTTGTTGATGCAGGGCGGCACCATCAGAAAAGGCTTCTCGAATACCTTGGCAGTCAGCGGCTTGTATTCGATGAGCTGGAACAGCTCGTTCTCGAAAACCACCGCGCCTTCGGTGGTCGCCACGTTCTTGCCCACGGTGAACAGGCTCTCGTCGGTCATGGAGACATGACCCTGGCGCATGTCGGCCAGCAGATTGGCAATGCCCTGAGCCAGGCTCTCGCCCTTGGTTTCCACGACCTTGTTGAGCGCATCGGCGTTCAGCGCCAGAAAATTGCTGGGCGCCATGGCCGCCACCCATTGCTCGACCGCAAAACGCACGCGATTGCGTGTTTTCTCATCACCCTGCACCGCTTCGGCCATACCGGTCAGCATGCGACTGCCCAGCAGGTAGTTGGCTGCAGCCATCGATGCAACGGGATTGGCGCTCCATTCGGGCTTGGCGAAGCGCTTGTCCTTGGCCAGCAGGTCCTGAACCTGCTTGGCATCCGCCAGCGACTGCACGGACTGCAGGTATTCCTGCTGCAACCCCTGCAGCTTGGGAGCATCGAACTGAACCGTCTGAGCCGAGCCGGCCGCCACCTGGGGCATGGCCGATTGCATAGCCTCCATGATGGAAGCCCAGGGGTTGGGTGCAGCGCCCAGACCCGGAATGGCGCTGAGCCCCATGGGAGCACCGGACTGCATCTGCTGAAGCGTCTGGAGGCTCTTGCCCCACTGCTCCTGCCAGAATTGTTGAATGGATTGGCCAGCCTGGCCCCAGCTCGGGTCAAAATTCATGCTTACATCCTAGTCAAGGCAAGCGACCGGCGATCTCAGGGTCTGGGGACGCTTGCGGAATCTGCAATACGGCTCACACGGCGGCATTGTCACCTATGTGCCAGGCAGTTCCGACAAGAAGCGACTTCATTTCGCCGTTATGAAGCTGTTTTGACACAAAACAACCCGGAGCCAGAATGCTTTCTGGCCCATTACAGAAGCTCCATGTACCTTATTGCCATTGCCTGGATGTACGTTGTCGTGATGATGACGATCGCCGAGGCCGTCAGCCCCGGCGGCACCCTGCTGGGTGCATTTTTCACCTTTGTGCTCTATGGTCTGCTGCCGCTTTCCATCGTGCTCTACATACTGGGCACGCCGGCCAGAAAGCGCCGCCTCAAAGCCCGACAGGAACAGGAAGCACTAGCTGCAAAACAAGCGCCCCCCAGCCCAGGCTCAGGCGTCGCGCCAGATGCTGGCAGCCAGCCGCCCGCTGCCGCCCAGACGGACGGCGTCGCGCCGGTGCGAGAAGAAACGTGATGCATTGCTGACCGTGCACCAGGGCAGACTGCCATCGTTGCCGAAGATTGCAGCAATGCCCAATGCAGCAAGCCGCAGACGTGCCAGCTGCGCCAGATCGGCCAGATATTTGGTGCTGCTGCCCGCTACAGGCACAAAGTGTCGTGCCGCATCGGCGTCATGCGCCATGAAGATATCGCGCACCTCGGAGCCCACCTCAAAGGACTCGGGACCTATGCACGGGCCTAGCCAGGCCTGGGTGCGAGCGGCAATGCGGGACGGCTTCATGTCGGCCGCTGAAAGCGATTGCTGCGCCTGTACTTTGCGGGAAAAAGACTCGAAAAGCATCTCCAGCACACCGCCGGGCAACGGCCCCTCGGACGGCTGTCTGCCGGGCGGCATGCCGGCCAAACCGCGCCAGCCCGCATGGGCCGCGCCCACGACCAGCCCCGAATCATGGGCCAGCAACACGGGCAGACAGTCCGCCACCATGACGGTGCAGACCACGCCAGCATCGTCGGTCACACACGCGTCGAAAGCTGCACCATTGGACTCGAGCACATTGCCGGCATCCAGCTCCAGCACATCCACGCCATGCACCTGCTGCAGGAACGCCGTGCAGGCACCGGGGGTGCGGGCCTGCAGCGCCGCGTTGAACAGTTCACGGTTGCGGCTCACGTGTGCGGGGTTGTCGCTCACATGGTCGCCCAGGTTCATGCTGCCCCAGGGTGCCTGACTGACGCCGCCCTCGCGCGAGGTGCAGATGGCATGCACGCCGGGCAGAGCCGGCCAGTCCGGAACCAGCCAGGAGTCGGGCCAGAGCTCCGGCGGACCCGGCCGATAGGTCTCGCTCATGGCACCCTCTTCACTCTGCATCCGGACAGGCCGAAGGATGGGCCAGTTGAAAGGCAGGCAAGGCGTGGCAGCGCGCTGCCACGTCCATCAGGCGCGGCAGCGCATCGAGACTCACATTGAAGCGCTGGGCGTTGTAGATCTGCGGCACCAAGCAGCATTCGGCCAGCGTGGGGGTGTCGCCCCAGCAAAACGTCGAAGGCGGCAGACCTGAGACCTTGCGTTCGGCATCCAGCAGCGCCAGCTGACGCTCGAAGGCTTCGAGGCCCGAACGTACCCAGTGCGCGTACCAGCCATTCTTGGCCTCGTCGCCGACGCCCATCTGGTGCACCAGGTACTTGAGCACGCGCAGGTTGTTGAGCGGATGGATATCGCAAGCCACCATCTGCGCCAATGCGCGCACATGGGCACGACCCAGTGCATCCCTGGGCAGCAATGGTGTTTCAGCATGGGTCTCATCGAGATATTCGATGATGGCCATGGACTGCGTGAGCCAGTGCCCCTCATCCGTCACCAGTGCGGGCACCAGCGGGTCACCCACATGGGAGGCATAGGCCGCAGCCTTTTGTTCGCCGCGCACAAGATGCACGGGCACGGAGTCGTAGGACAGCCCCTTGAGTTGCAGCGCAATGCGCACACGGTAAGAGGCGGAAGAGCGGAAATAGGTATGCAGCTTCATGATGCGAGCAGCATAGCGCGAGCCGAGCAGACTGGCATTTTCCCTAGGGCCGGAATACGTAAAAGCCGTCATGCGCCATGCCGTCCCCGGGCCTGCATCGTGGCACACTGCTTGCCACATCAACCATTGCTGATTTCAGCGCGTGTTCCTGCCGAGGACTTCATGAGTTACGTGTTCAATCCCCCTGCCGTTGCCAGCCTGCCTGTTGTGGGCCGTGGCGAGCGCTTTCCCATTCACCGCATCTACTGCGTGGGCCGCAACTATGAGGATCACGCCAAGGAAATGGGCTTTACCGGCCGCGAACCGCCGTTTTTCTTCATGAAGCCTGCGGACGCGACCGTGGCAGTGGAAGCTGGCAGCACCACCACAGTGGCCTATCCCACGCTGACCCAGAATCTGCACCATGAGATCGAGCTGGTCGTCGCCATCGGCAAGGCCGGCAAGAACATCAAGGCAGCCGACGCACTGCAGTACATCTACGGCTATGCCGTGGGTCTGGACATGACACGTCGCGACCTGCAAAACGACATGAAGAAGCAAGGCCGCCCCTGGTGTATCGGCAAGGCTTTCGAGCAATCGGCCCCCATTGGCCCCATCACGCCGGCCGATCAGGCGGGAGACATCGTCAACGCCGAGATTTCGCTGCAGGTCAATGGTGACTATCGCCAGCGCAGCCACATCCACAAGCTGATCTGGAATATCGCCGAAACCATTGAGCATCTCTCCAGCGCCTGGGAGCTGCAGCCCGGCGATCTGATCATGACCGGCACCCCAGAGGGTGTGGCCGCAGTGATCAAAGGCGATGTGCTGGAAGGCGCAGTCAGCGGACTTGAATCGATCAAGATCCAGATCGCCTGAAAGTCCTTGGCGCACAGGCAGTTAGCGCCGACCAGGTACTCGGGGAGTCACGCGGCAATCAAGGTGCGACTCCCTTTTTCATAGCTGTTTGCGCATGTTGTACCTGCGCTAGCAGCTTGATTTGCTTATAGTTGCGGAATGATTTTTCGCAGCCCCATCAAGTTCTGCCGCAATTGCGGCACCGCAGTCACCTACCGCGTTCCTGACGATGGGGATACTCGCGAGCGTGCCGTTTGCCCGGCCTGTCACACCATCCACTATGAAAACCCGCTCAATGTGGTTGGCACCCTGCCCGTGACGGACGACGGACGCGTGCTGCTGTGCAAGCGCAATATCGAGCCGCGCCGCGGCAAATGGACGCTGCCTGCAGGCTTCATGGAGCTGGCCGAAACCACCAGCCGCGGGGCCCAGCGCGAAACCGACGAGGAAGCCGGAGCCGACATCGAGCTGGGCAGGCTGTTCAGTCTCATCAACGTGCCCCAGGTGGGACAGGTCCATCTCTTCTATCTGGCCCGCCTCAGAAGCACCCAGTTCTACCCCGGCCCCGAGACCATGGAGGCCCAGTTGTTTACCGAGGCAGACATCCCCTGGGAAGAAATCGCGTTTCGCACCGTCAAGCTCACCCTGGAGCGCTTCTTTGCCGACCGCAGTGCCGGCGTGCTGGAGCAGCCGCAGGTGCACTGCCTAGACCTGATCTGAGCTGCCAGACTGGCTACCCACTTTCTCACATGAATCACCGCACTGTCTTGGGGGGACAGAGGAAGTTGTCCGACGCCAGACTCACTTCTACAGGCCAAAAATTACCAATAAATACAAATTGCGTGTGATCTGACATACCTTCTGCGCAATGCTGTCAAAAGTCGAGCATGAGAGCGGGCATCGCGACGGACTTCTGATCGCCAGCAAGACGGCGTCTGCTGGCTGTTTCGTACCTGTGCGTCTTGTGGATGCCCTCACTCATGCACCTACAGTCTATTTACTGGATGAGGCGTCATGAAGGCATCTTTGAGCCCCGCACTGAAGTCTCAACAATTGCTGCAGCGCGTCTGGGCCTTTGCGCTGCTGGCACTGATTCTGATGCTCAGTGCCAGCTGCAGCCTGTACCTGCTCTCGGCCGTGCGCGCCTTCGTCAACGGTGAAAGCCTCTGGTCCAAGGCCCAGAAGGATGCGATCTACTCGCTGTCCCGCTATGCCGACGAAGGCAATCCAGTGGACTTCGCCCACTACCAGCGGGCGTTGCAGGTGCCGCGTGGCGATGCCGAGGCACGTATTGCCCTCTACGACAAGCCTCTGCGCCTGGACCTGGCGCGCAAAGGCATAGAGCAAGGCCAGAACCACCCCGACGATGTCAGCTCCCTCATCTGGCTGCTGCGCACATTCCGCTACTTCAGCTGGGTGCAGGAGCCCGTTGCGTACTGGAAGATGGGTGACGAATACCTGACCCAGCTCGATACATTGGCCCAGGAAATCCGGCATGGATACGAAGTCGGCAACATCAGCCGCGAAAACATTGCCACCTGGAAGCGCGAGATCGACCTGATCAACCAGGGCGTGACGGCATTAACCAAGGCATTCAGCGACTCTCTGGGCCAGAGCTCGCGCAACATCGTCTGGCTGCTGCTCGCGCTCAACGGTGCCCTGGCCATCGGACTGGTGAGCCTGTGGGTCTGGAACACCTGGCGGCTGATCCTGCTGCGAGAGCAGGTTCAAGACGGCCTGAACAGTGAAAAAGAGCGCGCGGAGACCACGCTCGCAGCGCTCAGCGATGCGGTCATCACCACCAATGCCAAAGGCCTGATCAACTACGTCAACCCCGCCGCCATAGGCCTGCTGGGTCTGCAAAAGCACAGCTATCTGGACAAGCCCATCAAGCAGGTGCTGCAGTTCTACACCATGGACGCCTCCATCACCAGCGAGGGCCTGCTCGCCCAGCTGGTCAGCGAAACCAAGGAAAGCACCGTCGTGCGTGATGAACAAACGCACTGGGTGCGCCGCACCGACCACAGCATCGTGCCGGTCAAGGTACTGGGCTCTGCCATGCAGCGTGAGGGTGAGACATCGGGCGCCGTCTTCGTGCTGCGCGACGTATCGCGCGAGCAGCAATACATGGATCAGATCTCCTGGAACGCGCGCCACGACACGCTGACAGGGCTGGAAAACCGCGGCGAGTTCGAGCGCAGACTGCAGAAAATGCTGACCCAGGGCCTGCATCAGGTCAAGCCCTATGCCCTGCTCTACATCGACCTGGACCAGTTCAAGCTCATCAACGAAACCAGTGGCCATGCCGCCGGTGATGAAGTGCTGTGCGAAGTCTCCCGCATGCTGCAAGCCAATCTACGCGAAACCGATTGCCTGGCACGCATGGGCGGCGACGAGTTTGCCGTGCTGCTGGAGAACTGCCCTCCTTCCAACGTCGCGAGCATTGCCGAGAAGCTGCGACTGGCAGCCCAGCAACTGCAAACCACCTGGGGAGAGAAGATATTGCGCACCGGTTTTTCGATCGGTGCCGTGCATGTTCCCGGTGATGCGGTCAATGCCTCCGATCTGCTGCGCATGGTCGATATGGCCTGCTATCAGGCCAAGGAACGCGGACGCAACAAGGTCTTTTTCTACAAGGCCGAGGACGGAATCTACAGCCGCTATGTCAGCGAGATGGAATGGGCCACACGCATTCGCAGCGCACTGGACGAAGAGCGCTTTTGCCTCTATGCCCAGAGCATTGCACCGCTGCAGGCCCGCAAGAACAGCCGCCACAGGGGCATGCACTTCGAAGTCCTGCTGCGCCTGCGCGATGAAAATGGCCAGATCCTGGCCCCGGGAAATTTCATACCCGCCGCCGAGCGCTACGGTCTGATGCCATCGCTTGACCGCTGGGTGATCTCCCGGGCCCTGCAGACACTGGCGCAGCAGCCTGGACACGCCAAGCTGGTGGAAACCTGCGCCATCAATCTCTCCGGTCCCAGCCTGGACGACGACGGCCTGCTGGAATTTGTGAAGGAGCAGTTGCAGCAGCACGCCATTGCGCCGCAAAAGCTCTGTTTCGAGATCACCGAAACCAGCGCCATTGGCAATCTCAGCAATGCCACACGGCTGATTCAGTCGCTGCGCGCCCTGGGTTGCCGTTTTGCCCTGGACGACTTCGGCGTCGGCATGTCGTCGCTGACCTATCTGAAGCAGTTGCCCGTCGACTATCTCAAGATCGACGGCGGCTTTGTGCGCGACATGCTCAAGGACAAGGGAGACCATGCCATGGTGGAGATGATCAATCGCATCGGTCAGACCCTGGGCAAGAAGACCATTGCAGAGTTTGTCGAGAGCCGCGAGATCGCCGAGGAACTCATGACCATGGGCGTGGACTATGTCCAAGGCTACGCCATCGCCCGCCCCAAACCCATGACGACCGAATACTTTGCTCCCACGCAGGAAAACCAGTTGCCGCAGTGGTGCGCCTCACTGGCCATGGGCTGAAAAGCTCGCATATCCACACAAAAAACGACGCATCAAGCGTCGTTTTTTTGACTGCAATCAGGCTGATGCCATCAACGGGACTTGCGCGAACCCTGGCCCGCTGGCTTGGCGGGTCTCGCCGCAGTCTTGAAGCCGGGCTTGGCCTTGCCAGTCACACCCGCGCGCGGCGGCAGGCCGGTATGCTGGGTCAGCAGCTTGCCCGGTTGCGGCTGGCTGCTGCGAAAGCGCACATCGCCCTTGGGCTCCAGGCTCGCCTCTTCGCTGCGGCGTCGCACGGCCACGGCCTTGCCATCCTTGTTGGTGGTGTAGCCGATGCCGCCACCCGCCTTTGACGAGGTGCTGTTTTTCTTGCGGGCACTCTGATAGCTACCGTCGACCAGAGGCTGGAAGGTCGGGATCAGGTGCTGCTTGCCGTTGCCGATCAGATCGGCGCGTCCCATGGTTTTGAGCGCCTCGCGCAGCAGCGGCCAATTGTTCGGGTCGTGATAGCGCAGGAAAGCCTTGTGCAGACGGCGGCGCTTTTCACCGCGCACGATATCTACGCGCTCTTCGGCCTCGTCCCGCATCTGACGGCGCACCTTGGTCAGCGTGTTGCGACCGCTGTGGTACATGGCCGTGGCCGTGGCCATGGGGCTCGGGTAGAAGGTCTGCACCTGATCGGCACGGAAGCCGTTCTTCTTGAGCCAGATGGCCAGATTCATCATGTCTTCATCGCTGGTGCCGGGGTGGGCGGCAATGAAGTAGGGAATCAGAAACTGCTTCTTGCCGGCTTCCTCGCTGAACTTCTCGAACAGCTGCTTGAACTTGTCATAGCTGCCGATGCCCGGCTTCATCATCTTGGTCAGCGGGCCTTGCTCGGTATGCTCGGGGGCGATCTTGAGATAGCCGCCCACATGGTGCTGGACCAGCTCCTTGACATACTCGGGCGACTTGACGGCCAGGTCGTAGCGCAGGCCGGAGCCGATCAGAATCTTCTTGATGCCTGGCAGCTTGCGCGCGCGGCGGTAGATCTTGATCAGCGGCCCGTGGTCGGTGTGCAGGTTCTGGCAGATGCCGGGGAAGACACAGCTGGGCTTGCGGCAGGCCGCTTCGATCTGCGGACTCTTGCAGCCCAGGCGGTACATATTGGCCGTGGGTCCGCCCAGGTCGGAGATGGTGCCGGTAAAGCCCTTGACCTTGTCGCGGATCTCTTCGAGCTCCTGGATGATGGAATCTTCCGAGCGGCTCTGGATGATGCGGCCCTCGTGCTCGGTGATGGAGCAGAAGGTGCAGCCGCCGAAGCAGCCGCGCATGATGTTCACCGAGGTGCGAATCATCTCCCAGGCAGGAATCTTGGTGGCTCCCTCATGGCTGCCGCTTTCGTCGGCATAGGCAGGGTGCGGGCTGCGCGCGTACGGCAGGCCGAAGACCCAGTCCATCTCGGCCGTTGTAAGAGGAATGGGCGGCGGATTCATCCACACATCGCGGGCCGTGGTCCCCTCTCCGTGAGCCTGCACCAGCGCGCGCGCGTTGCCGGGGTTGGTTTCCAGGTGCAGCACGCGATTGGCGTGCGCGTACAGAATCGGATCGCTCTTGACCTCTTCGTAGCTGGGCAGGCGCAGCACGGTGCGATCGCGCGCAGGCAGCTTGGACTTGCTGCGCAGCGAGAGATTGGGCACGAACTGGATGGGCTGGGCCGCAATCGGCTGTACCGATGCCACGGATTTGGCATCATTTGCACCGCTGCCACAGGCCGCAGCTGTGCTGTCAGCGCCTGATTTCGCAGCATCTTCCTTGGAGCAGCTCTGGCCCTGGGCCTCGGCCTGCTCGCTGGTCGTCATATAGGGGTTGATATGGGGCTCGACCTCGCCGGGCTCGTCCACCGTGGTGGAGTCGACCTCGAACCAGCCCTCCTCCGAAGCACGGCGAAAGAACGAAGTGCCGCGCACATCGGTGATCTGCTCCACCGGCTCGCGCGCCGCGATGCGGTGGGCCACCTCGACCAGGGCGCGCTCGGCATTGCCGTAGAGCAGGATGTCGCACTTGCTGTCCACCACGATGGAGCGGCGCACCTTGTCGCTCCAGTAGTCGTAGTGGGCAATGCGACGCAGCGAGCCCTCGATGCCGCCCAGCACGATCGGCACATCCTTGTAGGCCTCGCGGCAGCGCTGGCAGTAGACGATGGCCGCGCGATCGGGGCGCTTGCCGGCCACATCACCGGGGGTATAGGCGTCGTCACTGCGAATCTTGCGATCAGCCGTGTAACGGTTGATCATCGAGTCCATGTTGCCAGCCGTCACGCCCCAAAACAGATTGGGCTTGCCCAGGGCCTTGAAGGCCTCGGCGCTGGTCCAGTCGGGCTGGGCGATGATGCCCACGCGAAAGCCTTGCGCCTCCAGCACCCGGCCGATGACCGCCATGCCGAAGCTGGGGTGATCGACATAGGCGTCGCCCGTGACCAGAATGATGTCGCAGCTGTCCCAGCCGAGCTGATCCATCTCCGCACGGCTCATGGGCAGGAACGGCGCCGGGCCGAAGCGCTTGGCCCAGTACGGCTTGTAGCTGGTCAGCGGTTTGGCATCGCGATGGAAAAAGGAGACATCAACCGGGGCGTTCATGTGGATGGGCTTTATATGGCCTCATGGCCTATGCGGAGAAAGAACCGGCCAGTGTACTTTTCCGCCCTCAGCCTTGCACGTGCAAGGTCTTGCGAAAACATGGCTGGAACTCTGAAACTCATAGCACCTAGCGCATTCCACAAAAGGAATTCAACATCAAACATGTCTTAAACCTATTATGGGCAAGCGCTAGATACTCATTTCTTCATAGCACCAGAATCCAGATAACGCGCCGACTCAGTCTTTCTCCTGCCTCGTCACAGCGCCGGTGGCAGGGTCCAGCCTGAGCTTCATGACCGTCTGATCGGCGCGCAGCATCTTGACCTTGTAGCTGGTCTTGCCCCAGTCCGAATCCAGCTGGGCCTCCAGCGGCTTGCCGGGCAAGGCGGCAATAGCTGCATCGACGGCCTGCACCAGCGTGATCCGGGCATCGGCCAGGCGCTTGACATGCTTGCCCTCGGCCCGGCCCTTGTTCTCCTCCACCGCTGCATCGCCCGTGCTGGCATTCACGCGCAGCTTGATTTCCTCATTCACGGGTGAGATCAGGGTGACCGAGTAATAAGGCGCAGCGCCCTTCTTGCCCTCTTCCAGCTCGACATCGATCGCTTTTCCGGGAGCTACGGCCTGGGCTTTTTCGACGGCCTGACTCAAGCCGATCTGCACGGCACCTGTCAAGGCCAGCCATTCGGCAGCCGACTTGGCCAGGGCCGAAGTCGCACTCAATCCACTCAGGCTCAGGGCTGCAGATAGCAGCAAGGTGCTGGGATGCAATCTCATGGACCAATCCTCCTACAGTGGCAATGGCTCCAGTCTGCCTCGAATCCGTGGCGCGGCCTTGTCGGATATCAAGCCATATCGACTTGCAGAAAATCTATCTCAAACTATTGATAGGCAAAGATTATCCGCTATGAAATCCGTGAATCAGCGCACAGAAAACCCGCCAGAACCAGGTCCGGGCGGGCCGGGATGACTGCCACGGACAGGCCTTTTGCTTACAGATCTTGCTGGGCCGCCGCAATCATTTCGCCAAACTGGCGGGCATCACCGAGCTGATTGGCGGCCAGCAGCGCCAGCTTGACCAGCAGCAGCTCGGACTTTTCCGCGCCCACGGCATCAATGGCGCCAGCCAGCAGGTCGTACACGGTCTCCAGACCTGCGATATCAAGAGTGGTTTGCGTCATTTGAATCTCTCCTCAGGCGGGCAAGGCTGCTTTGAATGCGGCTTGCAAACGATTGGCGTCCAGCGCCATCCAGCGCGCACAGACATGCTGATCGGGGCGCAGCAGGTAGGCAGCGCCATCGGCCATCACGCCATAGCGGGCGCGGCAGCGGCCTTCGCTGTCATCAAGCACCAGATCGGCACCTTCGATAGCGCTTGCAGCGTGGCTGCTGACGGCGACCAGGCGCACAGCAACGCCGCGAGCTCTGACGCCGGCCACGACCGCCTGCAGTTGGGCAGCAATCGCCTTGCCGCTCGTGAAATACAGCAGATCGAAGCCACCGCCCAGATGGTCGAGCAGATAGCTGTCCGGCGCAAAGCGCACGTTCAGAGGCGGCGCGCCATGGCCGGGGCCGGCCTTGAACAGCAGATTGTCGTCGCCCATGCTGTTGAGCGGCGAGTTGCCATACTCATGCGGGCGCGAGGTGCGCCAGTGGTAGAGCGGGCCGACAAAGGACTGGCTCAGCGACAGGGACAGCACGGCGTCGCGCAGCAGCCTGAAGCCTCTGCTGGGCGGTGCCATGAAACGCGTGCTCTTGCCGGCCTCCTCCACAATCTCGCGGGCCGCGCCCACGCGCTCGCTGCTGTAGCTTTGCAGCAGCGCGGCGCTGGCCGCGCCCTTGGCAACGAGTGCCAGACGCCAGCCCAGGCCCTGAGCATCCTGAAAACCGGTGTTGGCGCCGCGCACGCCGAAGATGGGCAACATATGGGCGGCATCGCCCGCAAAGATCACGCGGCCATGCACATACTCGGGCAGGGTCAGCGCACGGGCCGAGTAGACGGAGCTCCAGTCCATCTCCCAGGGCGTGCCGCCAAAGCCGATCATCTCCAACTGCGCATCGATGCGCGCCTTCAGCGACTCGGGCCTGAGCGCATCCTCGGGGTCTTCGCCGGCAGGCAGCTGGTAGTCCACGCGCCAGATGCCATGCGGCTCGCGGTGCATGAGGATGGTGTTGCCCGGGTTCCATGCGGGATCGAAGAATGCGAGACGCTCGGTGGGCAAAGGCAAGTCGATGCGGATGTCCGCAATGACGAAGCGGCCTTCGTAGGAAGCGCCTTCCATCAGCAGATTCATGCCGGTGCGAATCCCCGAGCGCGCGCCGTCGCAGGCCACCAGCCAGTCGGCCCGCAACTCGTAGCTGCCTTCAGGGGTGTCCACCTCCAACCATGCCTGCTCGCCCTTTTGCTCGACCTTGTTCACGCGGTTGCCCCAACGCAGCTCGATCAGCGGGTTGGCCTGCACTGCATCGACCAGGTATTCCTCCAGGTACTGCTGCTGCAGATTGATCATGGGAAAGAAGCGGTCATCGTCGGCACGCGCGTTTTCCATGCGAAACACACGCTGGCCGCGGTAGATGCTGTTGCCGTAGCACCAGGGCAGTCCGGTCTCCGTCACACGCTGGGCCACGCCCACTTGCTGCAGGATTTCCATGGAGCGGCGCGTGAACACAATGGCGCGGCTTCCTTCGGACACCTGCAGCTCGGACTCGAGCACCACGCAGCGCTGGCCGTGGCGGGCAATCTCCAGCGCCGTGGTCAGACCCACGGGGCCAGTGCCGACGATGACGATGGGGTGGTTTTGCTCGCCCGGATGCCGGGAGGCAAGCCAGGGCTGGTGCACCTGGTACTGGTAGTAGATGGAGCGGCGTGGCTCGGCATAGGGCTGATGCATGTTCTTGTCTCCTGGGGGGCGCTGTGTGGTCAAACCGGTGCGCTTTCATCCCCTTTGCGGTCTGGCTTGCAATGCAGTGTAGAAAAGCAGACCAACGGCGATGTCACCAGATGGAGACAAGCCTATACGGGCTAAATTTTCAATGAAATCAGCCTCTATCCCTTACCCATCAATCGATAGAAGCTATCAAAGTTGACCATCGACACCGTCGGCGGGCTCCATCAGCAGCGCAAACAGCTCACGCTGCCCCTGCACGCCCAGCTTGGCGCAGACGCGTTTGACATAGGTGCGCGCGCTGCTGACGGTAATGCCCAGGCGCTGCGCCAGCGAATCGGCATCCAGGCCCTGGGCCAGTGCCCGCACCACATCGAGGTCGCGCGGCGTCAGCTGCTCGAAGCGCCGCGCCAGTCGCGCAAGCACCAGCCCGACCAGGTCGTCCTGCAGCGCCTGCCCCGCGTAATGCAGACGCATGGCCTGCATGACCAGCGGCGCGAAGGCCTCGATCCGGGCAATGGCCACAGCGTCGAAGCAGCCATGCTCCTCGCCGCGGTACAGGTTCACGGAAAGCCAGCGCGCGTTTTCCTGCAGCATCAGCAGCGACAGCCGCTCGGCAATGCGCGGCAGCTCATAGCAGACATGGCGGTATTCGGGATGCTGCACATCACGCGGCCCCTGGCGATGCAGCCAGACTCGCGGCTTGGCATGCGCATCCCTGGCAAGACGTGCCAGCTCGGCCTGCATCACACGCTGCGAACCGTCGAGCAGATAGAAGCGCTCGCTGTAATCCTGGGAGATCATGGGCAGCGCCCCTGTGCGCGCCCTGTCTCCCATGCCCACCACGCGCGGCCTGGCCATGCCCTGGAAGGAAAAGATCGTGCATTGGGCCAGCGGCACATGACGTCCCAGCAGCTGCAAGATCTGCTCGGCCACGGCGTCGCTGCTGCTGCGCCCCACTCTTTCCATCATGGCCGTCACATCGGCCAGGGCCACGGGTAGCTGCGCTGCCTGGGCGGCAGGCGGCAGCAGCATCCAGTGCGAAGAATCGGGAAACGGCGCGGAGCAAGCAGTCATGGGCTGCAATTTTCGCCGCTGCAGCGCGGCCGCGCACAGGAAAAACCGGCTCTCCCTTTCAGGAGCAGCCGGTCTGGCCGGTTTGGCCGGTTTGGCTAGAGGCAGAAAATGCGGTCGGCCCCTGGCGCCCTACCACTCGCCCACGCTGCGTATGCGCTGCAGCAGCTCCCATTCGTCTTCGGGCGCCGCAGCCTGCAGGGCCTGGGGCTCTGCCAGCTCCTGCGCCAGCGGAGGCGGCGTGAAATGCTCGCGGCCAAAAGTATGTTCGCTCAGGGGCTGTGGATGCGGATGGTTCATGGCGGCCTCCTTTGCGCAAAGCTTAAGGCGCGAGGCTGGCCGAACTTGTAGGAATTGGCTTAACGACACTGTCGAGCAATCCCCACAAGCCGCGTCGTCATGTCATGGATATGTCACAACTGCCGCCACCCGGCCCATGCATCGCAACGCGGCCCGGCCCCGACTTTGCGGTTATGCTGCCGCCGCTATGCCTCAGACCCTTCGCGCTCCTGTCACCAGTGAACTCATCATCAAGAAAAGCCGCTTTATCGGCTGCGTGCAGCCGATGACGGATCGCTCCAGCGCGCAGGCCGTAGTGGATGCACTGTGGCGCGAGCACCCGGGCGCCGCCCATATCTGCTGGGCCCTGCTGGCAGGCGGTCAATCGGCCGCCGTGGACGACGGCGAGCCCAGTGGAACGGCCGGTCGCCCCATGCTTGATGTGCTGCGCCATCAGGACCTGGAGGGTGTGCTGGCCACCGTGGTGCGCTACTTTGGCGGGGTCAAGCTCGGTGCCGGCGGACTGGTGCGCGCCTACACCGACGCCGTGGCACAGGCCTTGCTGCAGGCCGAAAAAGTCGCCATTCAACGCATGCAGACCTTGCAGTGCACGGTCCCCTATCCGCTGGAAGGTCTGGTGCGACGCATGGCCGACACGGCGGGTGCGGCGCTGCTGGAGGTCGATCACGGCTCTCTGGTTCGCTTCACACTGCAGATGCCCGAGGCCGATGCCGCCCAGTTCGTCAGTGCCCTCAATGAAAGCGGCCAGGGTCGCATTGGCTGGCTCAAGCCCGACGAACTTCAAGACGCAAAAAAACCCGCCTGAGCGGGTTTCTTCGCGGCCATTTCAGCAATTGCCTTTTTTGGCCTGGCCCGGAGGGCAGCCATGGGGATGAGGCTTTTTGTAGCCATCGTCGTAATACCCGCCGCGGCCATCGTAGACCGCGCAGCCGCTGAGCACCCACAGGGTCGCAGCCAGCGCAAGCATGATTTTCATGGGTTGAACCTTTTCTGATTTTCCGGGGTGGCAGTCTATAGGCGATCCCGCTGGCATTCTGTCAACCATCTTTTCTGCGGCCCTCAGTTGGCCGGCTGCTGCTCGACCGCCACCTGCATGTGCAGCAAGGTGAAATACAGGGTCACATCGCCCTTCTGGTCGATGAAGGTACCTACGGCGCGCTGCAGGCGGGCGGCAATGCACATGCACTCCATGCCCTCGGGACGGCCGCCGGGAATCCGGGCCGTGGTCAGCAATGCCAGCTGATTCTGGCGGCCGAACTCATGCACGACTTCCAGCGCCTGGCCATGCTGCTTGGGAATGGCTTCGTTGGCCCAGCTCCAGACAAAGCTGCCGTCCTGCTCGCTGCTGGTGCCCACCAGGCAGACCGTGGCAATCACCTTATGCAGCGGGGCTTCAAGCGCCAGCAGGGCGCGGTCGAGATCCCAGCGGTAGCCGGGGCTGCCCTGCAAGCCAAATTCCAGAGGCCATTTAGCATTGCGGGCCTGCATCATTTCAACGGCCTCACGGCTCCAGGCAGCCCAGTCGGTGGTTTGTGCGTCGTTGCTCATCGCGTATCCATTGCTTTTCAACAGACCGCATTGTCAGGCAAGAAGCGGGCATGCCCGGGCCCGGAACCCCATGCCCCGTCGACTTGCGTTCAGCTCTTCATCTGCTGCGCTATCCAGTCGGCCAGAAGCTGCTGCACCGAGTCCGCCCCCCAACTCTGTACGGCCAGCAGGCAGTAGTGCGAGCCATCTGGCACAAAGCCCAGTGGAGCCACCAGCCGGCCGGCAGCGATATCGTCCTGCACCAGCAGTTGCGGGCCCATGGCCACGCCCAGGCCCGCTGCTGCCGCCTGCAAGCTCAGGTAGAAATGCTCAAGCACCAGATCACCTCCTGCTTGCGCCTGCCGGATCTGGGTGGGAGGCTGATTTGGCGGGGTTTTCCACCAATCCTCCCATGCCTTGGGTCGTGTCTTGCTGTGCAAGCGCGTTGCATCGCCACGAAGCGCCAGACCGCCATCGGACTGCAACGCAAAGAACTGCGCCAGACTGTCCGGGTGGCAGACCGGCCCCATGCGCTCTGCGCACAAGGGCTGCATTTGGACATTGCGACCCCAGTCAAAGTCGTTGCGCCGAATGGCCAGATCGATGCCGCGCCCCCATTCCACGGCACCGCCGCCTGCAACCAGATGCACGGTGTGCTGCGGGTAGCGCGCCTGGAAGTCGCCCCAGCGCGGAATCAGCCAGCGCATCAGCAGCGTGGGCTCGCACGACAGCAGCAACGGCCTGCCAGCCACCTGCCGACGCACCGCTTCTGCCGCGCGCGCCATCTGCGTCAGCCCGGCATGGACGCCATCGAACAACAAGCGGCCTGCGGCATTGAGAAACACACGGCGATTGCGGCGCTCAAACAGCTGCACCCCCAACTCTTCCTCCACCGAGCGCACCGCGCGACTGATGGCTCCATGGGTCAGGTGCAGCTCATCGGCCGCGCGGCTGAAGCTCTCCAGCCGCGCTGCCGCTTCAAAACAGCGCAAAGCGACCAGCGAAGGCATTCGTTGTGGGCCGCCAGCGGAAATAGGTGAGTTTGAATCACTATTTTCTTGAGAAATCATCGTTATTCAAAAAACTTTGATCGCCCTAGAGTTCACAGCTGTAGAGCACTGTTTGCCATTCTCGTGCAACAGAGCCATCTCACAAACAGATATTTGAACTCAACCAATTCACTGTATGAACTCCTGGCCCACCGTGATTCTCGTTACCTCTCTCGCCGTCATCAGCCCCGGCGCCGATTTCGCCATGGTCACCCGCACCAGCCTGATGGAATCGCGCCGTGCGGGTCTCTGGGTGGCGCTGGGCATCGGCTGTGGCGTTCTGGTCCATGTGGCCTACACCCTGCTGGGACTGGGCATGGTCCTGCAACGCCTGCCCTGGCTTTTCAATCTGCTCAAATATGCGGGCGCAGCCTATCTGGTATGGCTCGGAATCTCTCTGTGGCGCGGCGCCAGCTGTGCAAATGGGGATCGGCCAGAGTCCCGATCCAGTGCCGAGCCAGGCCAGCGCAATGCACTCAAAGGCCATGCGCCAGGCCGCTCGCTTTTTGTCCTGGGCTTTCTGACCAATGCACTCAATCCCAAGACAGCGCTGTTCATCCTCAGCCTGTTCATGCAAATTGTCGGCCCTGCCGTGCCCATGCCCACCCAGTTGGCCTACGGCCTTTTCGTCGCCATGGCCCACGTACTGTGGTTTGCGCTGGTAGCCTGCTTTTTCTCGGCACCGGTGCTCCAGCCCAAGGTGCAAGCCATACGCCCCTGGGTAGATCGCAGTCTGGGCTGCGTGTTGCTCGTCCTGGGCCTGCTGCTGATCACCACCGGCACACCGGCCACGTCGAATCTGATGAATGCCGGCATCTGATAGGAAAAGCCCGACAAGCCCAATGGCCGCAAGACCGCAATAGCAGCATCTGCAACGCAAACGACAGCTTTGGAGCGCTCACCCGTGCCATGCTTGCCATGGTTGGTACCTATCAGCAAAACTCCAAAGGAGACAAGCACCATGAAAAGCCGCTACCCCTTTCCCGATCTGAGCCGCCTGCCTGAAGACATCAAGCAACGCATCGCCGAGGTACAGCAAAAGTCGGGCTTTGTTCCCAATGTTTTTCTGGCCTTTGCTCGCCGGCCGGCCGAGTGGCGCGCCTTCTTTGCCTACCACGATGCGCTGATGCTCAAGGAGGACGGCAGTCTCAGCAAGGGCGAGCGCGAAATGATCGTCACCGCCACCAGCGCTGCCAATCAGTGCCTGTATTGCGTGGTGGCTCATGGCGCCATCTTGCGCATCTATGAGAAAAAGCCGCTGATTGCCGACCAGGTGGCGGTCAATTACCGCAAGGCCGACATCAGCGCGCGCGAGCGGGCCATGCTGGACTTTGCCATGAAGGTCTGTCTGCACAGCGCCGAGATCGACGATGCCGACTACGAAGCCTTGTACCCTCACGGCTTTGACGACGAGGATATCTGGGACATTGCGGCCATCACCGCCTTCTTCGGACTGTCCAACCGGATGGCCAGCTTCGCGGGCATGCAGCCCAATCCCGAGTTCTATCTGATGGGCCGGGTGCCGCGCGAGAAAAAAGCCTGAAGCAACAAGCAGTAACTCATGGGCGGCAATCGATGCAACTTGCATCGCAATGACGCATCATCCCTTGCACAGCAGCGGCCACCCCGGCAAAACGCTGTTTGCCGGAGGTCATCCAGATGCAAAAAGCCGTTTGCTACCTCGCCGCCCTGCTCACCACGCTCTGTGCCACTGCGGCTCATGCCACCTCGTGGGAGCTCAAGCCCGGTGGCGACAACAGACTGGAGTTCACCGCCACTTTCGAGCAAACGCCGGTCACCGGAGTGTTCAAGGACTTCCGGGTTCGCTTTGATTTCGACCCTCAAAAGCCAGGCAGCAACAAGCTGAATGTCAGCATTCGCATCAGCAGCGCCGATATGGCCAATCCGGACATCAACCAGGCCATTGCCGGCAAGGACTGGTTTGACTTTGTGCGTTATCCCGAGGCGGTCTTTGATGCCCGCGAGATTCTTGACGCCCCCGGCGCAGCCCGTTACCTGGCACGTGGAACCCTGGAGCTCAAAGGCCGCAGACAGCCGCTTGTGCTGCCATTCAGCTGGAAGCCCGAGGAACGCCGCATGGAAGGCGAATTCGTTACCCGCCGCTCGATATTTGATATCGGCACAGGAGAGTGGAAGAGCAGCGATGCCGTGGGAGACGCCGTGACAGTGAGATTCCGTGTCCAGTTGCGCGAGTTGCCATGACATTGCGCAGACCGCTGATTGCAGTCCTGTTGGCTCTGATCGCGGGTTGCTCGCAACCAGGCATAGAGCCAGCGCAGCCTCCCGGCCCAACGGCAAGGCCTGCGGACTTTCCTGCGGCCTTCTATGCCGATGCTGCCGCACGGGGCCAGTCGGTGCTTCCGATTGATTCCTCGCATTCTCTGGTCTCAATCACCGTTCGACGTGCTGGCGCTTTGGCAAAACTAGGGCACGACCATGTGATTGCCAGCCATGAACTGCAAGGCTATGTGGCCCCCCAGCTTGGCCGCGCCGATCTTTATGTGGCGCTGGACAGGCTATCGGTTGACGAATCCGCTCTGCGCGCCAAGGCGGCCCTGGACACCCAGCCCAGCGCTGCCGATATTGAAGCGACCCGAGCCAATATGCTGAACAAGCTGCTGCAAACCTCGATCCATCCGTTTGCACTGATCCAGGCACATGCGTCCCCGCAAGCAGACGGCGATGTACTGCTGGCCCTGGAACTCACTCTTCACGGCGTCACACGCAGCCTGAGCGTACCGGCCCTGATCAGGAGGACGCCAGGCGAACTCCATATCAGCGGCTCGCTGAGCATCGATCAATCGAGTTTTGGCATCACGCCTTTGTCCATCCTGGGCGGTGCAATCCAGGTCCGCGACAGGCTCGAGTTGAACTTCGAAGTGCGCGCCGGACCACCTTTGAAGCAGGAATCCCGGTCATGAGAGCAGCGCTTGTGGGTGCCTGCGGCGCAGCTCTGACCATGCTCTGCGGCAGTGTGCAGGTCTCGGCACAAGAGCTGCGCATAGAGACTACCGAACAGAACGAGGCATTGACGGTGAACGCCTCGGCCGTCATGCAAGTCAGGCTGGCCACGGCCTGGAGCGTGATCTCCGACTACGACCATCTGGCCGACTTTGTGCCGGATATCCAAAGCTCGCGCGTGCTCCAACGCGACGGCAATCAGGTGCTGCTGGAGCAAAAAGGCAATCTGGGGTTTCTGTTCTTTCGCCAGGCAATCGAGGTCAGACTGGCTGTGACCGAATGGCCGCAGCAGCGCATCGCCGCTCATGCGATCGGCGGCAATCTCAAGCAGATGAACGGCAGCTATACCCTGCAAACCCAAGCCAACGGCCGGGTACGCTTGGCCTACAGCGCTCGCATGGTCCCCGCTTTCTCTATCCCGCCGCTGATCGGCAAACCGGTAATGCGCCAATTGCTGAAACGCCAGTTCAGGGCACTGGTGGACGAAATCCAGCGACGCGAGGCCTTGACGCCTCAGGAGCACAGGCAGATACCAGAAAATTAGCGGCAGGCCGCTGCAACGATCAGTTGGGCCACCGTTTCACTTCAATTGCAGCCGACGCTGCATGTCGCGCGGGACGGTATTGGACGCATGCAAGCCTGGCCCCTGTGCCTCGGGTTGCCGTCATGAATGCTCGAGCATCTGCAGGAAGACAGACTTAAAAATGCAGAGGCCCTGAGATGGCGCGTAAATTGCTCGAACTCTGCAGCCATGTTGGCAATGGCCGCTCTGGGCAGTAGCAGAGCCTGCATCGCGTCGATGAACAGATAGTCGTTCACGTCATCTTCGGCAAGCGCCAGCACTCCTGACCACGGCAGTATCGTGTCTCCCCGAACCGAGGCTACCCCGATGGCATCCGACGAGAGCGTGACCGTTTGTGGCGACAGAAACGCTCCATCCGGCAAGGGCAAGAGCTTGCGCATGGATGCCTGTGACAGACAAGGCTATGGCGTGACGGTTTTAAGCATTGATCTGATTGTCTGCCACGTATCGATTGCGCTCCATCTTCCAAGAACTCGCGATTGGTCAAACAGCCTTGCTGCCAGCACTTGGCCATCAGGCGCTGGCAGCAACTTCAACCTCAAGCCTTGAAAGTCAACCAGGGCTTCAACCGCACACTCGCACGAATCAGCCCCGCCTCTTCCTGCGCCTGCAGCACCGGCCCTACGGGTTTGTAGGCGCTGGGCGCCTCTTCGATCAGCCGCTCTTCACGCAAGGTGATGCATTGCCAGACGGACTCGAGCAGCGGCTGCTTCATGCGCCGCGTGTCCTGTCTGCGCACCTGGCGGCCCGCGCCATGGCTGCAGGACCGCAGCCAGTCTTCATGACCCAAACCTTTGACGAGGAAGGAGTAGTCGCCCATCGAGCCCGGAATCAGCGCCCACTGGCCGTCATGCGCGGGAGTGGAGCCCTTGCGGTGCACGTTGAACTCGCCCTCGGTCATCACCACGTTGTGGGGCACATCCACAATCAGGCGCGATGCATCGGGCGCGGCAATGCCTGCCAGCTCTTTGCGCACCAACTCCGCCAGCGCCATGCGGTTGAACCACGCGTAGCGCGCAGCCACGCCCATCGCTTGCAGATAATCCTGCGCCAGCGCGCCGCTCAGGCCATACAGACCATGCTGAGGGTGCTTGATGCCTTGCGGCCATTGCTGCCTGGCCAGCTCCATCCAGCGGCGGCCGACATAAAAGCCGACATCACGCGAGCCAGTGTGGATCATCACCGTGACATCGCCCTTCTTGAGCCCCGCGGCATAGGCGGCATGACGGTCGTAGACTTCCTCGACCACGCAGAACTCCAGAAAGTGGTTACCGCTTCCCAGGTCTGCGGCAGACGGCGGGCGCAGCAGCTCGCGCGCCTGCAACAGGGCTTCAGGCGCGTAGCGACTCTGTCCCGCAAAGCCTTGCAGGCCCACGCACTCGGCCAGTTCGGCTTGCAGGCGGTCGCGGTTCACGCCTTGCCATAGACCCACGTCAGGCAACTGTTCAATAAAGGCCTGGGGGCCCTCATCAAACAGCGCCTTGAAGCCTGCGCTGCGCACGGGTACATCGCGCCCGTTCTGCAAGATGACGCGGGTCAGCCGCTGAACGATGGTGCTTTTGTGCAGCTCGGCCTGCGCCTGCGTCAGGCCCGTGCTCAGCAGGCGTATGCCGCAATTGATGTCTGTGCCGATGGCCGCAGGAATCACGAAGTCTGGCGACGTGGCCACCACCGCCCCCACGGGCGCAATGCTGCCGGGGTGAAAGTCCGGCGTGGCACAGGCTTTGCAGACCGCGCCATGGCCTTGCGGGTCGGCAACCGAAGCGAAGTCCAGCAGTTGACGAACGGCTTTGTGCTCCAGCGGCAGACTGTCGGGCAGCAAAATGGTGGCTGCGGCCTGCTCGTTATGGATTTGATAGATATTGTCTCGGTAGGAGACCTGGATGCCCTGACGTGACAGAGCTTTTTGCAGTCGGGAAAGCTTCCCGGAAGAATGCGGCATGATGCTGAGAAAAATAGGTACGCAACAGCGCATCTCCGAATCTGGGAGATGCAACGCACCTTCGAGCAGCAGCATCAAGAAGGACTGATAAGCGGCGTATTCTAATGAGTAAGCGTCGGGCCGCCTAACCGGCGTTGCTAATATGCTGCAATGCGCAATGCAATTCGGTCATTTCAGATTCCTGCACCACTGCAGACTTTGTATGACGCGGCTGCAGCCATAGGCCCGCAGTTCGGCCTGCCGCCCGAAACCGTTTTTGGGGACTGCGGCCTGCGGCTGGAGATCCCCCCCGTACCCAGTTACATCGGTTGGTGCACGCCGCACAATGTGATGACGTTTGCGACCACGGGCTGCGACAGCGTTCATTACAGCTATCTGGTCGATGAGCGCCTGCCCGATAGCGTCTGCCCCATCGTCATGACACTGCCCTGCGTGAACGAATTGAGCTGGGTGATTGCCGAGAACTTTCAGGAGTTCTTTGACTACGGCTATTACACGGGCTGGCTCGAACTGGAGCAGTTGTACTACGAAGATGAAAAAGGCGAAGCCTGCTTTCACGAGGCAAGCCAGTCATTGAACAATCTCGGCGGGCAGCTGCTGCCGCTGCTGCACAAGGCGTTGAAGATGCAGGCTGCGCTGCCGACACTGCAACGCTTTGGCGAGCTGCAGAAAAAGTACCAAGCCCTATTGAATACTGCGCCCATGCCGCCAGAGCATGCCTGATTGCGGATCCATCAATGGCATTGATCCCCATGCTCGCTGAGCGATACCGCTTTGGATTCGGAATTCAGTCCAGAAAGCGCTCAGCCATAGCAGGCTCCGGCATCATGCACTGTTCGCTTTTGCCAAACCAGTGATAGCGGTTTCTGGCGATCATGCGGTAGAGCGCATCGCGCAATGCAGCGGGTATCAACCTGATCACCGCTGTCATTCGCCACGGCCAGCCCAGTGCGTGCAGCACGCGCAAAATGGCATCCGTGTGCTGCCAGGAGCGCTGGCCGTCCACCAGCAGCATGGTCTGAAGACCTTCCATGCGCAAGCCTGCATCGGCCAACAGCTTGCCGCCGACCTCGCCCTGTATGTCGGCGAACCGAAAAATGCCCTGCTTGTCGTGCTTGAGCAAGAACTGAACCCAGCCATTGCACAGCAGACATTGCCCATCAAAGACCACAATCATGCTTTTTCCTCGGGCAGCAAAAGATAGCCACGATAACTGGCCACCACGCCAATCAGGGGGACGGCCGCTTCGACATGAAATTGCATATGCTCCCCGGCACCGGTTTCTTCGGCCACGATGCGCGGTGCAAGCCAGCCCGGGCATGGGAAGCCCAGAAAATACAGACGCTGCAGTCGCATGAGAAGCCGTCCATCCACGGCCTGCAAGGCAAAGCACAGTCGCGCCGGGCCAAGGCGCTCGATCAGCTGGCCATTGTGCAACTGCATGGTTGAGCGCATGAGCTGCGAGGGGAAACTGCGGATCCAGGTTTCCGCCTCGGGACTGGCCCGCAGTTCGAAATGAATCGTCCCCTCGCCAGCGGCGCGTGGAGTGCCCAGCGCTGCAGAGGCCGAGCGCCCTGCCACCACGATGTGCAAACCGCTTTGCCTGGCAAGCCTGGCAACGGCGAGCCTGCTCCGCCGCGTTCATGGCCCGGTCACAGTCCGTACTTGCGAATCTTGTCGTGCAGCGTGGTCTTGGGGGTGTGCAGCGCCTGGGCCGTGCGCGTCAAGCTGCCTTCGTTGTTGCGCAAGGCTTCGGAAATCAGGGAGCGCTCAATGGACTCCATGGTTGCCGCCAGCGAAGTCGCCGCCTCGGGCGCCGTACCGGACGGGGACAGGCCGGCATCCAGCCCCAGCGTGATGCGCTCGGCCGTGTTGCGCAGCTCGCGCACATTGCCTGGCCAGTCGTGGGCAATCAGCGCCTGCAGACGCTGCGGCGTCAGCTCGGCCACGGGCCGCTGGTGGCGGGCGGCGGCCTGCAACGCGAAATGCTCGAACAGCAGCGCAACATCCTCGCGGCGCTCGCGCAGCGGGGGCAGGTTCACGGTCACCACATTGAGGCGGTAGTAAAGATCGGAGCGAAACAGGCCCTGACGGCTGAGCTCCAGCAAATCGACCTTGGTTGCAGCAATCACACGGCAGTCGACGGCAATGAGCGTGTTCGAGCCCAGACGCTCCAGCACTCTTTCCTGCAGCACGCGCAGCAGCTTGGCCTGCATGGCCAGGGGCATGCTTTCGATCTCGTCGAGAAACAAGGTGCCGCCGCTGGCATGTTCGATCTTGCCGATGCGCTTTTTGCCCGCGCCGGTAAAGGCCCCGGCCTCGCTGCCGAACATTTCGCTGTCAAACAGCGTCTCCGGCAGGCCGCCGCAGTTGATGGCGACAAAATTGCCGCTCTTGCGCCGGCTGGATTCATGCAGGCTGCGCGCGACTCTTTCCTTGCCGGTGCCCGTTTCCCCCCAGATCAGCACATCGGCCTCGCTGGCCGCAAGGCTTTGCAATGTGCTGCGCAACTGCTGCATGGGCAGCGAACGCCCGAGCAACTGGTGCTGCAACACATCCCGGCTTTGCAGCTGCTGGCGCAGGCTGCGCACCTCCAGCACCAGGCGACGGCGCTCCAGCGCACGGCGCACGGCTTCCACAAGGCGTTCGGGCGCAAACGGCTTTTCCAGAAAATCGGCAGCGCCATCCTTCATGGCTTGCACGGCCATGGAGATATCGCCATGCCCGGTGATGAGAATCACGGGCAGCTCGGCGTCCAGCACGCGCACGGCTGCCAGCAGCCCAAGGCCGCTCATCTGCGGCAAGCGGATGTCGCTGACTACGATGCCGGCAAAATCCGGGGACAGGTGCTTTTGCGCCTGCTCGGCACTGCTCACGCAGACGCAGTCCAGACCTTCGAGGCGCATGGTCTGCTCGCAGGCCATGGCGACATCGGCATCGTCTTCAACGATCAGGACTTTGAGGGAAGGGTTCATGGGCTGCAGGCAATCAGGACAGCGGCCGAGTATCCACCAAGGGCAGGCTCAGCGTGAAGATGGCCCCGCCTTCCGGATGGTTGCCGCCCGTCAGGCTGCCGCCTGCGGCCTGGGCGATCTCGGCCGACAGAGGCAGGCCCAGGCCCAAACCCAGCCCCTCGGGCTTGGTGGTGAAAAAAGGCTCGAACAGTCGCGCTTGCACCTGATCGCTGAGTCCAGGACCGTGGTCGCGCACCGTGATCTGCGCCCAGGAGCCGCAACGCTTGCAGGCAATTTCCACGCACCGCGTATTGCCACCCTGCACGGCGTCCAGCGCATTGCTCAACAGATTGATCAACACCTGCTGCACGCGATTGGCATCGCACCAGGCGCTCAACTCGAGATCCGAGGGCTGGCGCAAGATCATGACGCCGCTTTGGGCAATGCGCGGCTCCATGAGGGACAGAGCGCCATCGACCACCTTGGCCAGTTCAACCGGCTCGGGCTGGCCGGCAGACTTGCGGGCAAAGTTGCGCAATTGCCCGGTAATACGCCCCATACGCTCGGTCAGCTCGGCCATGCGCTGCAAATTGCTTTGCACCATCTCGCTGTGACCGCGTTCCAAAAAGCGCTGACTGTTGCCGGCCAGCGCCCGCAAGGCCGCCAGGGGCTGATTGAGCTCATGGGCCACTTCCGTGGAGAGCTGACCGATGACGGCCAGTTTGCCGGCCTGTACCAACTCGTCCTGCGCCGCGCGCAGCGTGGTCTCGGCCTGCATGCGCTCCATCACCTCCTGCTGCAGCGCCACATTGGCACTCTGCAGATCGGCTGTGCGCTGCTGCACCTTGTTTTCCAGCACCTCGTTGGCCTGTTTCAGAGCTTGCTGGGCCGCCAGTTGCTCACGCACATGTCTGCGCCGCTGGTACAGCAAAGCTCCCAGCAAAAGCATCAACGCAATCAACGCCCCCGTCACCCAGGCGCGACTGGCCGCCAACTGCAATGCAACGCTCAAGGGGGAAAGCACGGTAATCTGCCAGGGCGTGCCGGCCATAGGTCTGGACTGGGCCAGAAAACGGCCAGCGCTCTGGTCTGCTGCAGCGTCCTTGACATCGGGAATGCTCACCTGCCTGACGCCCGTGACGCTGCTCATGCCACGCCAGCCCAGAGGCCGCAGGTTCAGACGGTTGTATTTCTGCGAAGCTTCCAGCTCGGCACGTCTTGCCTCATCCAGCGGCAGCAAGGTGGCAAAGCGCCAGGCAGGCATGTTGCTGAGGATGACCACTGTATTTTCATCGCTGACCAGTACCGGAGACTCCGCACTGGCCCAGGACTGTTCGAGCTGCGCCAGCCCGACCTTGACCACCACCACGCCATGCATCTCGCCCTGCCCCAAGGTCGTGGTCAGGTAATAGCCGGGCTCGCCGCGCGTGGTGCCCACGCCGAAGTAGCGCCCGCGCCCCTCTCGCAATGCCTGCTGGACATAGGGCCTGAAACCGAGATTCTCGCCCACAAAGCTGTCGGCGCGGCGCCAATTGCTGGCGGCCAGCACATGCCCGTCGTGATCGAGCATGTAGACGCTGAGGGTGCCGGCACGACGGCTCAGCTCCTCCAGATAGAGATTGGCGCGAGACTGCAGTCTTTCGTCGCCCGGCGATTGCAGCAGCGACAGGATCTCGGGCTGCAAGGCCACGACATCGGGCAGAAAGGCATATTTTTCGATCTCGCGCCGCAGGCTGGCAGCATAGAGATCGAGGCGGTTGTTGCCGGCAGCCACCACGGTCTCGAGACCGATCTTGACGAAGCCCTGATAGCCCAGCCAGCCGCCCAGGCTGCTTGCAGCCAGCCAGAGCAGGATCAGCAAAACAGCACGCAGGCGCGGGGGCAGGACAGCTAACATGGTGCGAACCATGGTAGCAGCGCCCGGCACCGCAGGGGACAGGAATCCGGGCAACGGAAAGATTAGGCTCGAACGCGAATGGGCTCGGGCATCATCTGTGGCTCGACAGCCAGCTCTGCGCAGGACTCCTGCTCTTCGCTGCCTTCCCATTTGGCAACCACGGCCGTGGCAATGGCATTACCCAGCACGTTGGTCAATGTACGGCCCATGTCCAGGAAGTGGTCGATGCCCAGAATCAGCAAAATGCCCGCTTCCGGCAAACCGAACATGGGCAGCACGGCGGCAACCACCACCAGCGAGGCACGAGGCACGCCGGCAATGCCCTTGCTGGAAATCATCAGCACCAGCAGCATGGTCAGCTGAGCCGTCAGTGTCATCTCGATGCCGTAGGCCTGAGCGATGAAGATGGCCAGGAAAGTGGTGTAGATCATGGAGCCATCGAGGTTGAACGAGTAACCCAGAGGCAGCACAAAGCCTGTGATGCGCGGCTTGATGCCGAATTTGTCCAGCTGTTCCATCAGCTTGGGCAGCGTCGATTCGCTGCTGGCCGTGAAAAAGCCCACCAGCACCGGGCCGCGAATCAGCGACAGCAGACGGAAGACATCCTTGCCCAGCACCAGATAGCCGGCACCGATGAGCAGTACCCACAGCGCGGCCAGTGCAATATAGAAGCCCAGCAGGAACTTGCCGAACACCAGCAGCATGCCCAGTCCGTGGGTGGCAATGGTGCCGGCGACAGAGCCGAACACGCCCACGGGCGCAAAGCGCATCACGTACTCGGTCACGCGCAGCATGACATGCGAGGTCTCCTCCATCAGATCGACCAGCATGTGCTTTTTCTGGTGGTTCAGGTAGCCCAGAGCGATACCGAAGAACAGAGCAAACACCAGGATCTGCAACACCTCATTGGTGGCCATGGCCTCGAAGATGTTCTTGGGGAAGACATGGGTGATGAAATCCTTGAAATTCAGCGCACCGGTCTTCAGACCCAGGCTCTCGGCATTCGTGGGCAGCTCCACCGTCAGGCCGTGGCCGGGCTGCAATACATTGGCAAAAACCAGACCCAGAAACAGCGAGCAGAACGATGCCGCAATAAACCAGCCCAGCGCACGACCACCCACGCGGCCCACAGAGCCGGCATCGCCCATATTGGCCAGCCCCGCCACCAGCGTGGCAAAGACCAGCGGCGCGATGATCATCTTGATCATGCGCAGAAATACGTCGGTGAGAATGCCGAAATAGCCGGCAATGTCTTTGGCTGTCTCCGGTGTCGCGGCGTTGGCGTGGACGAGATAGCCCACAACCACACCCAGAACCATGGCCAGCAGAACCATGATGGTCAGGCGGTTGGATTTCATTTTTTGGAATCTTGGTATGCGTTGTTTGAGCCACTGCCTGAATCCAGGCCATGCAGGCACCGGACTCCGGCAGCGACAACAAACCGAGACGGACCGCCGACGGAACCGAGGTTTCGTCAGCTGGATCCTGCCCCAGTCTCACTTGGTCAGCCGCAGTGAAGCGGCGTGCCGTCCTTTAAGCACATACCGTGCCAGCCAAAAAATCACCTCCAAGTCTTTGATTTGCTTATATTCAAAATACTTTTTTGCATAACAACAATCGGATTTCCGGACAGCATCCGAACTAATTGACGGAATTCCGAACAGGACTCAGGCCGTGACTGCTGAACGTATCCAGTCCGGCAGCGCAGCGGCTTTCTGCCGGGGAAAATCCACCCAGATCACCGTGCCTCCGCCAGCGGCACAAATGACTCCCGGCTGCGTCACACGCTCCATGGTGGCCCAGGTCTCAAAGGTCGTGCGTGCGGGATCGCTGACAAACATCTTGAGCAGCACCTCATCCGGATACGCAAGCTGCTGATAGAAATTGCAGAAGGCGTTGACGATGACCGGCCCCTGCCCCGCGGGGTCCGGATTCAGGCCCATGCCATGCATCCAGTCGATACGGGCAGTTTCCAGGTAGCGAAAGTACTGGGCGTTGTTGACATGCCCCATGGCGTCCATATCGCCCCAGCGTACGGGAAAGCGCGTTTCATAGACCTGCTTCTTCAGCTCGGGCAGCTCGATTTTCATGCCGGTATGTCTCCTGATTGAACGAGGTTTGCATCTGCATCACCACCTTGTTCTAGTTTCTTTGAGGGATGGCGCGCCCTGGGGCGATCACTAGCCTATGGACTTTGTCGCAACACCGATTGATGCGCTGTCGCCAAATCTGCACGGTCGTGCCGAGCTGTCAGCATAGAATCGCCCGCATCGCGGTTTTTGCAGACGCACCTGCCAAGGCCGTGCACGCCAGTTTTCCCAATCCAATATCAAGCGAGACTTTCCCGATGACAAACGAAGAGATCCTGGCCCAGTTCGGCCCGCGAGAGGCCATGGAATATGACGTGGTCGTGGTGGGCGGTGGCCCCGGCGGCCTGGCCACTGCCATTCGCCTCAAGCAGCTGGCGGCCGAAAAAGGTCAGGATGTCTCCGTAGTCGTGCTGGAAAAAGGCTCCGAGCCCGGCGCACACACCCTGTCTGGCGCAATCATGGATCCTCGCGCGCTGACCGAGCTGATCCCCGACTGGAAGGAAAAGGGTGCCCCCCTGAACCAGCCGGTGACCGAAGACGCCATGGTCTTCCTCGGCGAGAAGAGCTCCCTGCGCACGCCCAACTGGCTGCTGCCCAAGTGCTTCCATAACGAAGGCAACTACATCGTTCGCCTGGGCTTTGTCACCAAGTGGCTGGCAGAGCAGGCCGAAGCCCTGGGCGTGGAAATCTTCCCCGGCTTCACCGCAGCCGAAGTGCTCTACAACGAAGACGGCTCCGTCAAGGGCGTGGCCACCGGCAATATGGGCATCAGCAAGGAAGGCGAGCCCACGGGCGACTTCCAGCTGGGCATGGAGCTGCACGGCAAATACACCATCTTTGCCGAAGGTGCGCGCGGCCACCTGGGCAAGCAGATCATCGCCAAGTACTCCCTGGACGCCAACCGCGACCCACAGACTTACGGTCTGGGCATCAAGGAACTCTGGGAGATCGACCCCAAGCGTCACAAGCCTGGCATGGTGCTGCACACCGCAGGCTGGCCCATGAAGAGCGACACCTACGGCGGTGCCTTCCTCTATCACCTGGAAGACAATCTGGTCACGCTGGGCTTCATCACCGGTCTGGATTACTCCAACCCTTATCTGTCTCCATTCGAGGAGATGCAGCGCTGGAAGACCCATCCCAATATCCGCTACTACCTGGAAGGCGACGAAGCCAACGGCATCAAGCCCGCCAAGCGCATCAGCTACGGTGCCCGTGCCATCACGGCCGGCGGCATCTCCAGCCTGCCCCGCTTTGTCTTCCCCGGCGGCGCACTGGTTGGCTGCGAAGCAGGCTTCCTCAATGTCAGCCGAATCAAGGGCAGCCATGCCGCGATCAAGACCGGCATGCTGGCAGCCGAAGCTGCCTACGCCGCCATCGTCGCCGGTCGCCAGGGCGACGAGCTGACCGCCTATACCTATGCGTTCGAGAACAGCTGGCTCTATGAAGAGCTGTGGAAGGCGCGCAACTTCAAGGCCTGGTTCAAGAAGGGCCTGACCACGGCCACCGTGATGAACGGGCTGGAGCAGTTCGTGCTGCGCGGCAACATCCCCTGGACGCTGCATCGCAACAAGCCCGACCACGCCTATCTCAAGCCCGCCGCCGAGTGCGCCCCCATCGAGTACCCCAAGCCCGACGGCAAGCTGACCTTCGACCGCCTCTCCAGCGTCTTCATCAGCAGCACCAATCATGCCGAGAACCAGCCGGCTCACCTGACGCTCAAGGACGCCAGCGTCCCTGTCGCAGTGAACCTGACCAAGTTCGCCGGACCCGAGCAACGCTACTGCCCCGCAGGCGTGTATGAGTTCGTGGAGGACGCGGCCGATGCCGGCAAGCAGCGCCTGCAGATCAATGCACAGAACTGTGTGCACTGCAAGACCTGCGACATCAAGGACCCGACACAGAACATCGTCTGGGTGACACCCGAAGGCGGCGGCGGCCCCAACTACTCAGGTATGTAATCCCTCCGCGATTGCATCCGGGCGCAGCAACTGCTCCGGATGCTGCATCACAAAAGCCTGCGCCAGCCATTGCTGCGCAGGCTTTTTTCATGGGCTGAATGTTTTTAGCAACGCAGGCTGCCAAATGCCCACAAATTTGCAGCATCACAGAAAAAACTCAGGCCACCGCAACCGCCGCGAATCCACCAATGAAGATCGCTCTCCCGCACAGAAAGAGCAATGTTCAAAAAACAGGCAGTTGCACCAATATGCTTACCCATATCGCATCAGGCGCAGGAAAAATGCGGGACAAAACCAAAACCAGGACCCGCTCAACGCAATATTGCGCGCCATTGCCCTGCATCCACACACACTAACTCCTGCCAAATAGCGCTTTGCGCAGCTTTCATGCCATTTTTTCGCGATCATCGTATAGGGATAAACAAGGTTATCTCAATCACGAAGACAGCCGGATCGGTGCAGTAGACTTTGCCGCGAGGCGACGCGCATCACGCACTGCCGTCTTAATTCACCTGCAACACACAAAACGCTGGAGATACACATGAAGCAGCTGTCCTTGGCCCGCATGGGCGCACTGGCCCTGGCAATTTCCGCCATGTCGGGTGCCTATGCCGCCGATACCAAGTCCGTGGCCGTGACCGCCATTGTTGAACACCCCGCCCTGGATGCGGTGCGCGACGGCGTCAAGGACGCCCTTAAGGCAGCCGGCTACGAAGAAGGCAAGTCCCTGAAGTGGCAATACCAGAGCGCACAGGGCAATACCGGCACCGCTGCCCAGATCGCCCGCAAGTTCGTGGGTGACAAGCCTGATGCCATCGTCGCCATCGCCACACCCTCCGCTCAGGCCGTGATCGCGTCCACCAAGACCGTGCCCGTCGTGTTCTCCGCCGTGACCGACCCCGTGGCCGCGAAGCTGGTCCCCAGCTGGGAGCCCTCCAAGAACAATGTGACCGGCGTTTCCGACCTGCTGGCCCTGGACAAGCAGATGGATCTGGTCAAGCAGGTCGTGCCCAATGCCAAGCGCATCGGCATGGTCTACAACCCCGGTGAAGCCAACTCCGCCGTGGTCGTGAAGGAACTGCAGGCCCTGCTGCCCAAGATGGGCTGGACCCTGGTGACTGCTGCGGCTCCCCGCTCGGTGGACGTCTCCAGCGCCGCACGCTCGTTGGTTGGCAAGGTGGACGTGATCTACACCAACACCGACAACAACGTGGTGTCGGCCTATGAATCGCTGGTCAAGGTTGGCCAGGACGCCAAGATTCCTCTGGTGGCTTCTGACACCGACTCCGTCAAGCGCGGTGCTGTGGCTGCCTACGGCATCAACTACCGCGATCTGGGCGAGCAGACCGGCCGCATGGTGGTGCGCATTCTCAAGGGCGAGAAGCCCGGCGACATCAAGCCCGAAGTCTCGACCAAGATGGAACTGTTCGTGAACCCCGGCGCAGCCGAAAAGCAAGGCGTGAAGCTGTCCGACGCGCTGATCAAGTCCGCCGCGACCGTGGTCAAGTAATCCAATCCCTGTCGCCAGCACTGCCGCTCTCAGGCGGTGCCAGCGCAGCGGCAGGTGCCGTGGCAACATGGCCCTGCCGATTTTTTTAGACGTTTGCCGCGCCTGTCGCTATCTCTATGTCTCTATTTTCCATCCTCGGTGCCATTGAAATTGGCCTGATCTTCAGCCTGGTGGCGCTGGGCGTCTTCATCTCCTTTCGCTTGCTGCGTTTCCCCGATCTGACGGTCGACGGCAGCTTCCCCCTCGGCGGTGCGGTATGCGCCATTCTGATTTCCACGGGCACCAACCCCTGGCTGGCCACGCTGGCCGGCACAGCGGCCGGAGCCGTGGCCGGGTTCATCACAGGCTGGCTCAACGTCAAGCTCAAGATCATGGACCTGCTGGCCTCCATCCTGATGATGATCGGCCTGTACTCGGTCAATCTGCGCATCATGGGCGGCCCCAATGTGCCGCTGATCAACGAGCCCACACTGTTCACCATGCTGCAGCCGGCGAACATTGAAGACTACGTGATGCGCCCCCTGATCATGCTGGGCTTTGTCATCGCGGCCAAGCTGGCTCTGGACTGGTTCTTTGCCACCGAACGCGGTCTGGCCATCCGTGCCACGGGCTCCAATGCCCGCATGGCCCGCGCTCAGGGCGTCAACACTGGTGCCATGATTCTGCTGGGCATGGCAATTTCCAACGGCCTGGTCGGTCTGGCCGGAGCGCTGTTCGTGCAGACGCAGGGCGGCTCCGACATCTCCATGGGCATCGGCACCATCGTCATCGGTCTGGCGGCCGTGATCGTGGGCGAGACCATCCTGCCCTCGCGCAAGATCATCTGGGCCACGCTGGCCGTGGTGCTTGGCGCCGTGGTCTACCGCTTCTTCATCGCAGCGGCCCTCAATATCGATGCCATCGGCCTGAAGGCACAGGATTTGAATCTGGTGACGGCAGTGCTGGTGACCATCGCACTGGTGATTCCGCAAATCAAGAAAAAGCTGAAGAGAAAGTAACCCCCTGAGCGGCTTTGCCGCGTCCCCCAAGGGGGACGATGGCCTTTGCTGCGGGGCGGCCCCTGCGGGCCCTCTCGCCAAGGAACTGCAGCACTCACAAATGCTGCGCCCTCAGTGACTGATCGGAATACATCATGCTGAACGCACAAAACCTCGAACTCACCTTCAACCCCGGCACGCCGATCGAAACCCGCGCCCTGCGCGGCCTGTCGCTGTCCATCCCCGACGGCCAGTTCGTGACCGTCATCGGCTCCAACGGCGCAGGCAAGTCCACATTTCTGAACTGCGTCTCGGGCGACCAGAGCGTGGACAAGGGCAGGATCGAAATTGCCGGCATCGACATGACGCGCATGCCGGTATGGTCCCGCTCCAAGCAGGTGGCCCGCGTGTTTCAGGACCCCATGGCCGGCACCTGTGAAGACCTCTCCATCGAAGAGAACATGGCGCTGGCACACGAGCGCGGCAACCTCCGCGGCCTGTCCAAGGCAGTCAAGGCCACCAATCGCGAGCTGTACCGCGACCGCCTGGCCACGCTGGGCCTGGGTCTGGAAAATCGCCTGACCGACCGTATCGGCCTGCTCTCGGGCGGACAGCGCCAGGCCGTGAGCCTGCTGATGGCGGCGCTGCAGCCCTCGCGCATTCTGCTGCTGGACGAACACACGGCCGCGCTTGACCCGCGCACCGCGGACTTTGTGCTGCAACTGACGGCACGCATCGTGCAGGAAGCCAATCTCACCACCATGATGGTCACGCACAGCATGCGCCAGGCGCTGGATGTGGGCACGCGTACCGTCATGCTTCACCAGGGCAATGTGGTGCTGGACGTCAGCGGCGAAGAGCGCTCCAAAATGGATGTGCCCGACCTGCTGCACATGTTCGAGAAGGTGCGTGGCGAGAAGCTGGCCGACGATGCACTGCTGCTGAGCTGAAGCCCGGCCCGATCCCTACAAAAAGTCCGCCCCTGGCGGACTTTCTTTTTGATAGCTGGCAGCGCTTGCAAACTCTATATATCAGATATATTAATATCTAAAATCCATATACATCAAGCGCTTTAAGCTCCTTTAAAGATAGCAACCGTTTCAACCCAGCAGCTTGGCGCGCAGTTGCGCAAGCTCGTCCGTGCCCAGACCCAACCCTTCGCTCAGGTAGCGGCCCATCGAGCCGAAGCCGCGCTGGGCCTCGTCGAACTCCGCCTCCAGGTAGCTGCGCTGCACGCCCAGCAGGGGCCAGTAGAGATCGGCTGCATCCTTGCCGTTGTGCGCCAGCATCAGCTGATAGGTGGCGTTCATCCAGGCCTCGGTATAAGTATTGGTGAGCAGGTAGTCCTTCAGAATGGTTTCGCGCGGTACGCCGGCAATGGTGTGCAGCAGTGCCGCCACCCAACCCGTACGGTCCTTGCCGGAGGTGCAGTGAAACAGTTGCGCATCGGCGGTAGAGGCCATGGTCCTGAGCAACTGCCCCATGCGAGCGCGCATGCCGGCGTCGCGCACCATCACGCGGCCCATCTCCTCCATCGCGGCCTCGGTCTCCTTGGGCGTATGAAAGGGCGAGAACACCGGGTCGGCCGTGCCGAAGAGGTTCATATACACATAGCGGATCCCCGGCGGCAGACGGTCCGCGTCCTTGGCCGCCTCGTTCGTGGTGCGCAAATCGTAGGCCGTGCTAATGCCCAGATTGCCCAGCGTCGCTGCATCGGCCGCGCTGGGCAATACCGCATTGGAGCGGTAGAACACGCCGCGCTTGAGTGGCTGCCCGGCAGCGTTGCGATAGACCGATGCGTCATCCGCCCCGGCCACGTCTCGGAAGTTGAGCATGGACGACAACCTTGGCGTGGCCGCTTTGGGCTCCATGCCGTCCCCGCCGCCGCAGGCGGCCAGCAGCCCGCCGGCCCCCGTGGATACCAATCCCAGCAGCCCCAGGTGCAAGACCCTGCGCCTGTCCATGCTGCGATCGATCTCCGCGAATGAAACCACTCCTGTCACCCCCTTCATGCCTGCTCCTTTATGGGTAAAGGCCATGTATCCACCCTCCGTGGATCATTGACAGGCGCAGGCTATCAGCGATGGCTGACTTGACTTACCGGCTGTAGACCTTAGTCCGATTGGTCTAAGTACAAGCCTAGGAGCCAGAGCCGGCACCGGCGAAAGAGCTTGTTCAATCCCCCAGACGGCCTGGGCTGACGATCACCCATTGGTGCATGTGCCGCTACATCTTGAGCCGGCTCAGCCCCAGGCTGCACGAGGCCTCGGTCACATGGCCTCGGTCACATGGCCTCGGTCACATGGCCTCGGTCACATTGCAGTGATGCGTCTTCGGCGCCTGCCGCCACGCCATGCGCGCGTTCTGCGCGCGTCCTGCACCTGCGCCAATTTGCGCCTCCAGCCCGGCAATGGCCTGCAGCGCATCCCCTGCGGCGAACGGCTGTGCCTGACGTGGCCCGGCCTGACGCGGCCCGGCCTGGTGTGGCCCGGCCTGGTGTGGCGCGCGCACAGTTCACTATCAAAAAAGAAGCTGCCAGTCCTTGATAACTATTGGCTGGCGGCTTTTTTCATTGAAAGACAGAAGATATCGACAGCCAACATTGACATTTCGACAAATATTTTTGACGAAATGAAAAATAAAACAATCAAATAGACAAAGCTCCATCGAATGCAGGCCAAGCAGGTAGCCACTCTCGCCGACGATTTGACGAAGATATAAGGATATTTTTCTGAATTTCCGATCCAGCCATTAATTCTGAAATATCAAACACTTAGATATCGATTCAAGCCACGGCGCCCCTGTTCCACAGCTCGCGCTGTACGGCTGCTGCGCAAATCGCTCACAATCTGCACCCTATCGGAAGCCACTGAGCACGATGCATGTCATCGCCGTTCACGCTGACCGCGTTGATATCCGGAGACCCCGACATCAGGGCGCAACAAAAAGAGCATGAGGCCAAGGCTTTCACCAGCAGAACCGCCCAGGCTTCATGATCCGCAAAAAACCAATATCTCTCATGAGCGATAGCCAAGCAAAAACTGACAACGGTGGCTTGCACCGTTCCCTCAAGGCCCGACATATGTCGATGATCGCCATCGGCGGCTCCATCGGCACCGGTCTTTTTGTCGCCTCTGGCGCAACCATCTCGCAAGCAGGCCCCGGCGGCGCATTGCTGGCCTACATGATCGTGGGCCTGATGGTCTATTTCCTCATGACCAGTCTGGGCGAGATGGCAGCACACATGCCCGTCTCCGGCTCCTTTGCCACCTATGGCGCCAAGTACGTGGATGAAGGCTTTGGCTTCGCACTGGGCTGGAACTACTGGTACAACTGGGCCGTGACCATCGCCGTGGACCTGGTTGCGGCGCAGTTGGTGATGGCCTACTGGTTCCCCGGCACCAACGGAGTGCTCTGGAGTGCTCTGTTTCTGGCACTGATGTTTGGCCTGAATGCACTATCTGCCAAGGGCTTTGGCGAATCCGAATTCTGGTTTGCCGCCATCAAGGTCACAACGGTGCTGGTCTTCATCGCCATCGGCGTGCTGATGATCTTCGGCATTTTGCAAGGCGGCGCGCCCGATGGGATCTGGGGCAATATTGCCAACCTGAGCACGGGCGACGCACCGTTTGCAGGCGGCTTTGCGGCCTTGATCGGCGTGGCCATGGTAGTGGGCTTTTCCTTCCAGGGAACGGAGCTGATCGGCATCGCCGCCGGCGAATCCGAAGATCCCGCCAAGAATGTGCCCAAGGCCGTGCGCAAGGTGTTCTGGCGCATTTTGCTGTTCTATGTCTTCGCCATCCTCATCATCGGTCTGCTGATTCCCTATACCGACCCCAAGTTGCTGCGCAACGACCTGGGCGATATCGCCGTCAGCCCCTTCACACTGGTTTTCGAGCGTGCCGGCCTGCTGGGCGCCGCCGCCGTGATGAATGCCGTGGTACTGACCTCGGTGCTGTCGGCCGGCAACTCCGGCATGTATGCCTCCACCCGCATGCTGTATGCGCTGGCCAAGCAGGGCATGGCGCCCAAGCTGTTTGCCCAGGTCAACACGCGCGGCGTGCCCGTGCGGGCATTGATCGCCACCACCGTGATTGCCGCTCTGTGCTTTCTGACCAATATCTTCAGCCCTGAGGTCGTCTATATCTGGCTGCTGAATCTGTCCGGCATGTGCGGCTTTGTCGCCTGGCTGGGCATTGCCATCAGCCACTATCGTTTCCGCAAGGGCTGCGAAGTGCAGAACTACGATTTGAACCAGCTGCCTTACAAGGCAGCGGCCTTCCCCTTCGGCCCCATCTTCGCCTTTGTGCTGTGCCTGGTCATCACCTTGGGCCAGAACTATGAGAACCTGATCAAGGACCAGATCGACTGGGTCGGCGCCATTGCCACCTATATCGGCCTGCCGCTGTTCCTGGCCATCTGGTTTGGCTACAAATGGGTCAAGGGCACCAAGATCGTCAAATACTCGGAGATGGATCTGAACGGCTCGCGTTAATACCTGGTCATTTTTGACCCGGCCCAAGGCAGCACCGGCAACGGCGCTGCCTTTTTTGCGTCCTGGGCTTGCCTCGGATGCTGTCGATTAGTCTCAACAGACGATTCATGTCATGACAAATATCTGAAAAATACATGCTCGCAGGCAATAGCCTGCACCGTTTTTTCACTTGGAAAACAAGAGCAATGCAACAAAAGACGATGAGCACAGCGCTGATGCTGTGCATAGGTTTGCTGAGCGCAGGAGCCGCCTGTGCCAAGGTTCCCGCCGCGGAAGCCGACAAGCTGGGCAAGGAGCTGACCTGCACCGGCGCCATCAAAGCCGGCAATGCCGATGGCAGCATCCCGCCATTCACGGGCAAGATCCTGGGCGTTCCGCCCGGCGTGAAGTTCACCAAGTCCGTGGGACAGTTCCAGCCCGATATCTACGCCAATGAAAAGCCGCTGTTCGAAATCACGGCCGCCAATATGGCGCAATATGGCGACAAGCTCAGCGCCGGCCAGAAGGCGCTACTGAGCAAGTTCCCCACCACCATGCGCATTCCCGTCTATCCGGGCCACCGCGACTTCCGTTATGACGACGATATCTGCGCCGTCATCAAGCGCAATGCACTGGAAGCCGAGATAGTCAACGACGGCAATGGCGTCAAGGGCTTCATGGGCGCTCTGCCCTTCCCCATTCCCAAGACCGGCCTGGAACTGCTCTGGAACAACCTCATACCCAGCCGCGCCAGCACCGAAGAGGTGGAACGCGACATGGCACTGGTGGGCGCAAGCGGCGATATTGCCTGGGGCCGCACCAGCTATATCCAGCTCAGCCGCTATGACTCCAAGGAGAACCTGGGCAAGCCCAACGAAGGCAAATACGCCTATGTGACCAATTTCTCCATCCTGCCCGAGCGCGAAAAAGGCGGCGTGATCCTGTCCATCGAGCCCATGAACTTCGGCACGGACAAGCGCCTGGCCTGGAACTACGATCCCGGCACTCGCCGCGTGCGACAGCTGCCCGAGTTCGGCTATGACCAGCCCTCCCCCGGCACCAGCGGCAAGGCGACCATCGACTCCGAGCGCCTGTTCAACGGTGGCTCCGAGCGCTATGAGTGGACCCTGCACGGCAAGCGCGAGATGTTCATTCCTGCGAACACCTTCCGCATCAACCAGCAGATGAAATACGCCGATCTGCTCAAGCCAGGTCACCCCAACCCAGCCTACACCCGCTATGAGCTGCGCCGCGTCTGGGTGCTGGAGGGCAAGCTCAAGCCCGGCTTCCGTCACCTGTACTCCAAGCGTGTGATGTTCATCGACGAAGACACCGGCCACGCCGTCTCGGGAGACTTCTACGACGCACGCGGCCAGTTGTGGCAGCACGGTGAGATCAATTACTACTACGCCTACGACATCAAGAAATGGCACGCGGGCACATCGTTCTACTACGACCTGAATGCCGGCTCCTATGTGGGCATGAATCTGGTGCAGGAGCGCCCCAAGGCACCCATTCTGGGCAAGGACGACCTCAAGCCGAGCCAGTACACTCCCGAGGCGATTCGCAACCTGGGCAACTGATGGACAACAGGTGGTTCAGCCACTGCGCGCACCGCACCGAAAGGTGTACAGAGAGGCCCTGAGCCTCTCTTTTTTTATGGCCGCTCCCGCCCCGAAACCGGAGCGCGCCCCAGCATAGGCACGGGCAGCATGCTAGGATGAAACACGGCACCGGCATTGAAAATGCATAGCAGTTGGTGCCGTTTTCTCTGTCTTCGAGTCGATTTCAACGTGAGCATCATTCACAAGCAGCCAACGACCCACCCGGTCGCATGGCAGGGCGCGGATCTGGCGGACACCGCCTCGCGCACTCATCGGCCACCCGCCGACCCCCTTGCCGCCATCGATGCCATGCGGGCCCGGTTCGGACAGCGCCTCGACTCACTTTGGAACAAGGCGTCCCCTCGGCCAATGTCGCAGCCTCGTCCTGTTTTTAATCCCTGCACAACAAAGCCCGACTAAGCTTGCAGAGGATTTAGTTCGCCGCAATCATGACCTCCATGCAATCCCTGGCCCGATGGCTGCCCTTTCTCAATTGGCCCAAACCGACTTTCGGCCTGCTGCGCGGCGAGTTCTGGGCCGGCCTGACCGTGGGCCTGATGTTGCTGCCCCAGGGGGTGGCTTACGCCGCGCTGGCGGGCATGCCGCTGATCACCGGCATCTACGCCTCCATCATTCCGGCCGCAGTGGCCATTCTCTTCAGCCCCTCACCCCGGCTGGGCGTGGGGCCGACGGCGCTTAGTGCCTTGCTGATCGGCGCCTCTTTGACCGGCATGGCCGAGCCGGGCTCGGCCCAATGGGTGGTACTCGCTGCATGGATGGCCATTTTGTCGGGCCTGGTGCAGTGGAGTCTGGGCGTTGTGCGCGCGGGCTGGCTGCTCAACCTGGTCACCTCGCCGGTACTGGCAGGCTTCACCCAGGCTGCTGCGCTGCTGATTCTGGCTTCGCAGCTGCCCACCCTGCTGGGCATGCGCGCTGACTGGTCCACCGTCTGGCATTCGCCGTCCATCTATCTGTTCAGCATCCAGTCCATCGCCTACGGCCTGGTCAGCATGGCCTTGCTGATGCTGGCCAAGAAATGGCGTCCTGCTTTTCCCTCGGCCATTTTCATCATCGGCCTGAGCGGCCTCATCAGCTGGCTCACGGGTTTTGCCGATACGGGCGGTGCCGTGATCGGTCATCTGCCTGCGGGGCTGCCCAGCTTCCAATGGCCAGGCATGCTCGACTGGGAGCAGTTCGGCGCCCTGATCATGCCGGTGCTGGTCATCTCCCTGGTCAGCTTTCTGGAGACAGCCTCCAGCGCCCAGGTAGAGCATCAGCAGGCCGGCACGCGCTGGAACGAGAACCAGGATCTGATCGCCCAGGGCCTGTCCAAGATCAGCGCCGGACTGTTCGGCAGCTTTGCCACCAGCGCATCTTTCTCACGCTCTGCCGTCAACTTGCTCGCAGGTGCCAGGACCGGCTACGCCAACGTCTTCTCCATTTTGCTGGTGGTGGTGGTCGTGCTCTGGTTCATTCCCTGGCTCTACCATGTGCCTCAGGCAACGCTGGCAGCCATCGTGATCACCGCCGTGCTCAACCTGGTCAAGCCCAGCGCCATCCTCAAGCTGTTCAGGATCTCCAAGGTCGAAGCCAGCATCAGCGTCGCCACGCTGGTGCTGACCATCGTCACCGCCCCCCGCATGTACTGGGGCGTGTTCGCGGGCATCATGCTCAGCCAGGCTTACTATCTCTATCACCACCTGCACCCGCGCATCATCGAGGTCGGCGAGCATCCCGACGGCAGCCTGCGCAGCCGCCAGCTTTGGCAATTGCCCCCCCTGGCACCTGAAGTCGTGGCTCTGCGCATGGATGCAGACCTGGACTTTGCCACGGCCACGGCACTTGAGCGCTACGCAGCCGATGCCCTGCAGCAAGCGCCCCAGGCCAGAGATCTGGCGCTGCTGATGCAGTCCATCAACAGCATAGACATCACCGGAGTCGAAACCTTTGCCCGACTCGAACGCCTGGTCGCATTGCGTGGCGGTCTGCTGCACGTGGTGGGGTTGAAGCTGCCGGCCGAGCAAAGGCTGGAGCGCGCCGGCCTGCTGCACAAGCAAGGCAGCCCCATCAGGCTCTATCGCACGGATGCCGACTTTCTGCGAACGCTTGGCAATTTCCCCACAGAACTGGCTCCGATCAACGCTGACGAAAAGCCTACATCCACAAAAAGATAGGGGGCGCTGCTACACTGACGGCCATCATTGATAGTTCGTCGTGACCTCATCCGCCCCCCATCAATCCGTGTTTTTGCGCGATCTGCGCCTTGCCACCGCACACAATCTGGTGACTCGCGCGGGCGGTAGCGATAACCGTCTGCCCACTGACACTCCCACCCATTACCTGCAAGCACTGATTGACGGCTTGTGCGCACTGTCTTTGCGAGACCCCCTCACGGGGCTGGCCAACCGACGCCATTTCCGCTCCGTGATCGAGCGCGAGATCGACCGCGTGGCCCGCTCCGGAGAAACCGCACTGCTGCTGATGCTGGACATCGACCACTTCAAGCAGATCAACGACGAGCACGGTCATATTGCTGGCGATATGGTGTTGCAGTCCGTTGCACAGACCCTGTCCGAAATCATTCGCCCCATGGACACCCTGGCGCGCTTCGGTGGTGAAGAATTCGCCATAGTGCTGCCGGTGTGCCCTGCGCATCAAGGCCGTGCGGTCGCCGAACGCCTGCGCCAGGCCATCGAAAACAACTCCATCGCGGTGTCCTCCGGCCAGTCGCTGAAGGTCACTGTGAGTATTGGCGGGGTCTACGCCCAGCAATGGATTCGCAGCACGGCGCAACTGTGGACCGAGCGAGCCGATCGCCTGCTCTATCTGGCCAAATCGGCGGGGCGCAACCGCGTCTTCGTGGAAGATCCGCCCGACAGTACGGTGAGTGCCGAGGAAAAAAGCCTGCTTTTCAGCCCTTTGCCTGCTGCCTCTTTAGAGGAAAATGTCTCTGACAATACAGCACCAGACGTAAACACCGACGCCGCAAGCCAGGTCATAACGCCTTGAGACGATGGACACCTTGGCCCCTCACCCTACTTTGCCCGCTCATATATCCATGGAAGATGCCCTGCGGGCGCCTGGCCGCAACAAGCAGGCCCACATCATTGCCGTCACCAGCGGCAAAGGCGGTGTCGGCAAGACTTTCGTCTCTGCCAATCTGGCTGCGGCTCTGACGCGTCATGGCTTCAACGTGCTGGTACTGGACGCAGACCTTGGCCTGGCCAATCTGGATGTAGTGCTCAACCTCTACCCCAAGGTCACGCTGCACGATGTGTTCACGGGCCGCTCCACGCTGGAGGATGCGATTCTGACCACGCCGGGCGGCTACTCCGTGCTGCTGGCCGGCTCGGGCATGATCGAGTATTCGCGCCTCACCCCCGAGATCCGTTCCCAGTTCATGCGCACGGTGGAGCTGCTGCGCCCGCGCTACGACATCATCTTGCTCGACACCGGTGCCGGCATCTCGGATGTGGTGCTGTTCTCCGTCTCTTTGGCGACCGAAGTGCTGGTCGTGGCCACGCCCGAGCCCACCTCGCTGACCGATGCCTACGCCGCCATCAAGGTGCTGGCCCTGCAGCAAAAGCGCCAGCAGATCCGTCTGGTCATCAACCAGGCGCAACGCCCTGGCGATGGCCGTGCCATCACGGGCCAGTTGCAGCAGGTGCTCAACCGCTTCGTGACCACCGAGTCCGGCCAGCCGCTGCAGCTGACCCACTGGGGCGATATTCCGCTCGACTCCTCCGTGCGCGAGGCCGTGATGCGCCGCCAGCTGCTGCTGCAGGCCATGCCCGGAGCACCCGCATCTCTCGCAGTGGCTCAGCTGTCCAATAAAATCAAGGCAGAGCTGACGGCCCCGGTCTGAGCTGCATCACCGTCGATGCAGCAGCCGCGCGGCCGCCCCCCCGGATATCGACGTGGCCGACATACTCAACATCTCCTGCTACAAATTCACGCCCCTGCCCGACGCCGACCAGTTGCGCCAGACGCTGCTGGAGCGTGCGCATGACCTGAGCCTCAAGGGCACGGTGCTGCTGGCCGAAGAAGGCATCAACTTTTTCCTGGCAGGCCCTGCCCAGGCCGTACGCGCCTTTGTGGACCAGCTCAAGCAAGACCCGCGTTTTGCCGACCTGGCTCCCAAGGAAAGCTGGTCCGAAACCGTGCCCTTTCGCAAAATGCTGGTCAAGGTCAAAAACGAGATCATCCGCATGGATCATCCCGCCATTCGACCCGCCCACGGCCGTGCGCCATCGGTCAGCCCGGTCACGCTGCGCCGCTGGCTGGAGCAAGGCCATGACGACGAGGGCCGCGAAGTGGTGACGCTGGACACGCGCAACGACTACGAAGTGGACGAAGGCGCGTTTGCCGGCACGATCGACTGGCGCCTGGGCAAGTTCACCGAATTCCCGCCTGCACTGCGCCAGCACAAGGATGAACTTGCCGGCAAGACCGTGGTCAGCTACTGCACGGGCGGCATCCGCTGCGAAAAGGCAGCCATCCTCATGCAGGATGAAGGCATCGAAAACGTCTACCAGCTCGAAGGCGGCATCCTCAAATATTTCGAGGAAACCGACGGCAAGTTCTACGACGGCGGCTGCTTTGTCTTTGACGGCCGCGACTCGCTGGGCACCGATCTGTCGCGCACCGAGCTGGTTCACCCCCGCCCCATCAAAAAGCATCTGATGGACTAAGTCGTCCTTGCTGGGCGACTCTCAAAAAAAGAGCAGCTAGCGCTTGTCATCAAACGATTTCAGATATAAAACCATCTGAAATCAATGATACAAAAGCGCTAGCCGCTTCTTATTCAATAGCAGATTGATGCTGCTTATCTTGCCCAGCGCGCTGCAGCGCTGGCCACGCGCTCGCCAAACTGGCGTGCGGTTTCCAGATCGCCAGCGGCCATCTCGCCGGCCGATGAGTCAGAGGGTGACTGTGCCATGGCGCCGCTGAAGCTGCCCATCCAGTTCACATCGTTGCGCTGCGCGGCCTTGGTGTTCGAAGGCAGCAGGCCCAGACCCACCCACACGCCGCCATGCTGCATGGCCAGGTGGTGGAAATAGTCGAGCGTGACCTGCTTGTCGCCCTGCACGCTGGCGCTATTGCTGAAGCCGGCAAACAGCTTGTCCTTCCAGGCCTGGGAAAACCAGGCCTTGGACGAGGCGTCGGCAAATTTCTTGAACTGCCAGCTCGGAGCGGCCATATAGGTCGGCGCGCCGAAGACGATGGCATCGGCCGCAGCCAGTTGCTCCCAGCCACCTTCGGGCAAATTGCCATCGGCGTCGATGGCCAGCAGCTGCGCGCCTGCGCCCTGGGCCACGGATTGCGCCATGCGCTGGGTATGGCCGTAGCCGGAGTGGTAGACCACAACGATCTTGCTCATGATTTCTTCTTTCCTTCTTGCCTTCTTGCATCGGCGCAGCCATCCGCCGCGCCATCCTGTATCTGTTCCCAATAAAGGCTCGCCGGATTGACACCCGGCGAGCCTTGTCTTGCGAGAGCGCGCTAGCTTATCAAAGCCATGAACGCCTGCGCACTTTCAGCCTGTGCTGCCCCATGCTTTGCTTTAGCCTTTGCGGCCGTCCATGCTCCAGGCGCCAGCCCCATGGGCGGCGTAACCAAGCAGACCGCCGACCACAGCGATGTTCTTCCAGAACAGCAACTGCTGCATCATGGCGGCTTCTGCGGGCACGCCCCAGAAGTTATGGAAGAAGAAGCTGGCAATCAGCGTGAAAAATCCCAGGATCAAGGCCGCGTAGCGCGTGTGCCAACCCAGCAATATGGCCAGACCGCCCACGATCTCGATCACCAGGCCCACCGCCACCGCAACCTGGGGCATGGGCATGCCCACCGACGCTGCATAACCCACGGTGCCCGCAAAGCCGCTGATTTTCTGAATGCCCGCAGGCAGGAACAGCAGGGCAATCAGCACACGGCCCAGCAGGTCCAGAGGATTTCGCAATTGATTCAACATTTCAAACTCCAGTCATCGCGACCAAGGGTCGCATTGGCTCAACTCCATCAGTACAACCCTTGAAATCGTCAGACTCAAGGCTCCAGATCAAACACCAGAACTTCCGCAGCCCGGCCATTGGCAAGGCGCAGGCGCTCCTCATTTTCAATAAGTGCGGCGTCACCGCTTGTCAGCTTTTGTCCATTCACGTCCAGCTCGCCACGCACCAGGTGCACATAGGTCTTGCGCCCGGCCGGCAGGGCCACATCGGCAGCCTCTGCGCCGTCGAACAGAGCGGCATACAAGCGTGCATCGGCATTCATGGGAACCGAGCCCTCGGCACCATCGGGTGAAGCCACCAGACACAGACGTCCACGCTTTTGCGCCTCGCTGAATGTCTTCTGCGCATAGCCTGGCTCGATACCTGTGCGTGCGGGCAGCAGCCAGATCTGCAGAAAGTGCGTGGTCTGCTCCTTGGCGTAGTTCTGCTCGCTGTGCACCACCCCCGAGCCCGCGCTCATGCGCTGCACCTCTCCAGGCAGGATGGGGGTTTCATTGCCCATGCTGTCCTTGTGCGAGAGAGCACCTTCGAGCACATAGCTGATGATCTCCATATCGCGGTGGCCGTGCGAGCCAAAACCCGTGCCGGGTGCAATCCGGTCTTCGTTGATCACGCGCAGATTGCCGAACCCCATATGGCGCGGGTCGTAGTAACCGGCAAACGAAAAGCTGTGATACGACTTGAGCCAGCCGTGGTCGGCGTAGCCGCGTTCCTGGGATTTGCGCAGAGTCATCATGGTGTGCTTCCTTTCGTTCAAGTGACTGTCTCTATGGGCTCTACTGTAGAAGTCGACTGCCAGGCTGTGGCTGAACGGCGTTGATGGCATCATTCAAACTGTTTGAATCATCAATCTCACCATGCCCAGCTCCCGCGATGTGCTCACCCCCGACAGCCTGGCCATGCTGCAGGCCATTGCCGAAACCGGCAGCTTTGCCGCTGCTGCGCGCTCCCTGGGCCTGGTGCCCAGTGCACTGACCTACCGCGTGCGCCAGATCGAAGATGCGCTCGATGTGCTGCTGTTTGACCGCAGCTCGCGCCATGCCCAGGCCACGGAGGCCGGCCAGGCCTTGCTGCGCGAAGGTGCCCGCCTGCTGCAGGAGATCGACGCCGTGGCGCACCGCGTCAAGCGCGTGGCCACGGGCTGGGAGCCGCAGCTGACCATCGTCATTGACGGGGCAGTGGCCCGCACGCCCATCTTTGAACTGGTCGAAGCCTTTTATGCGCTGACCCCGCCCACCACACTCAAGCTGCGTGACGGCATTCTCAACGGCACGCTGGAAGTGCTGACCAGCGGCCATGCCGATCTGGCCATTGGCGTTGCGGTCAACACCAGCAATGTCTCCGAGCTGCAGATGCGCGAAATCGGGGAGATGGATTTCGTCTTCGCCGTCGCGCCGCACCACCCGCTGGCCAGACTCGATGAGCCGCTGTCCGACGAGTTGCTGCTGCGCCATCGCATGGTGGCCGTGGCCGACTCGGGCGTGCGCAGCAACACCAGCTTTGGCCTGGTCAACGGCCAGGACGTTCTGACCGTGGACAGCATGCAGGCCAAGCTGGAGGCCCAGATACGCGGCATTGGTGCCGGCTTTCTGCCACGCGGCATGGTGCAGGCCTATCTGGACGCCGGCCTGCTGGTCACAAGACAGGTGCAGCGCGCCAGCCGCAATCTGCGCCTGCACTATGCATGGCCCGGCCCCGCCCACCGCACGCCCGGGCGAGCCCTTCAGTGGTGGCTGACGCAACTGGAAAGCCCTGCCACGCGCAAGGCGCTTATGGAAAACCATCACCGTCAATAAGCTGCTGCGCGTCGCGGCCATCACGCGGGAGGTGTAGAGTGAGTTGCGCTGCAACAATTCAGCACAAGCAGCACTTGCTATCCTTTGGATAGCTGCTACGCTAGAACTCAAACGGTGTCGAAAAGGCTTTTTCATGAATGCTTCCCGCACTCGCGCGTCCGCAACTGCCTCCGCTTCCTCCCCTTCCCCGCATACCAGCGCCAAGCGCATTGCCGTCATCGGTGCAGGCATTGCAGGTCTGGCCTGCGCCCGCACGCTGATGCAGGCCGGGCATGACGTTCATGTCTATGAGCGCCTGACCCAGGCCGGCGGACGCATGCGCTCGGTCAGCGGCCCCTACGGCAGCTTTGACATCGGCGCCCAGTTCTTCACCGTACGCGACCCGCGCTTTCAGCAGGTGCTGGACACCACTGCCGGCAATCTGCGCGCCTGGAGCCTGAACAGCGTTCAGACCCGCAACGCCCAGGGCCGCAGAGTCGACAAGCACGCTCCGGTGCGCGAGACCCACTGGGTCGGCATGCCCGATATGCAATCGCTGCCACTGGCCTGGGCCGCGCCGCTATGGGATGCCGGACGCCTGCATCTGGGCCAGTCCCTGCGCGCCATGAGCCACCACATTGCCAGCGGCAACCACCACAGCCGCCACCAATGGTCCCTGATGCTCGATACCGAAGACCACGGCCCGCAGATTGCAGCCGACTTCGATGCCGTGGTGCTGGCCGTGCCGGCGCCCGTGGCCGCGCAACTGCTGCAGACAGCGCCGCAGGGTGCGACCCTGGCCAGGACCCTGGCCCCCGTGGAAATGGCCCCCTGCTGGGCCATGACGCTGTCCTACCCGATGGCCGCGCAGGCCGGCCTGACCACACTGGGCCCGCAGTGGAATGCCGCACGCAGCACGCACGAGCGCGTTGCCTGGGTGGCCCGCGAGTCCTCCAAACCCGGCCGCGCCCAGACCGAGCGCTGGACGATCCATGCCAACCCGCTGTGGTCCAACGAGCACCGCCACGACGACGCCACACGCGTGCTTGCCAAGCTGCAAAAGGCCTTTGGCGAGATCACGGGCATCCGCGTTGCGCCGCGCCATGCCAGCGTCTACCTCTGGCAGCATGCCCAGACACTTGCGCCCCTGGGCAGACCGTTCAGCCACGACCCCTCGGTAGGCCTGGGCCTGTGCGGGGACTGGTGCATAGGCATGCGGGTGGAAGACGCTTTTGTCTCGGGTCTGGAAATGGGCCTGGCCCTGGCCTGAGCCAACTGCGCGCAGTCAGGGGGCGTAAGATGGCGTCCCTCATGACTGCGGCCCTCTCCCGACCCTCCTCCAACGCTCCCCGCACGGGGCCATATATCGGGCGCTTTGCGCCCTCTCCCACCGGAGCGCTGCATGCCGGCTCTTTGGTCGCGGCGCTGGCCAGCTGGCTGGATGCACGCGCCCATCACGGAGGCTGGCTGATTCGCATCGAAGACATCGATCCGCCACGCTGCCAGGCTGGCGCCGACCAGGAAATCCTGCGCCAGCTGGCCGCCTGTGGCCTGCACTCCGATGCCCCCGTGGTCTGGCAGTCGCAGCGACATGCACTCTATGAAAAAGCGCTGCAACAGCTGCAGGCGCAAAAAATGGCCTACCCCTGCGGCTGCACGCGCAAAAACATCGAAGCCGCCTGGCAGGCACAGGGGCTGACCCACGAGCGGCATGTGGAGCGACCCTACCCCGGAACCTGCCGTCATGGCCTGCAAGGCAAGCCCGCCAGAGCCTGGCGCTTTGCACTGGAGCAACAGGTACATGATTTACAGGAAAACCAGCCCGAAGCGCTGCCCCATCAATCGTATTCAGCCACGCAAAACATCGCACTCAAACAACACGCCCTGGAAAGCAGGTGCCCCGTGCTGCACTGGCAGGACCGGCATCTGGGCGCGCAGCAGCAGAACCTGATCACCGGCGTGGGCGACTTTGTGCTGCGCCGCGCGGACGGACTCTGGGCCTACCAGTTGGCCGTGGTCGTCGACGACGCCGAGCAAGGCATCACCGATGTGGTGCGCGGCGAAGACCTGGCCGACAACACGCCTCGCCAGCTAATGCTGCAGCGCGCCCTGGGTCTGACCCAGCCGCGCTATCTTCACACGCCGCTGGTCTGCATGGAAAACGGAGAAAAGCTCTCCAAACAGCATGGCGCACCAGCCGTGGATGTCAGCCAGCCTCTGACCGTGCTGTCTGCCGCAGCGCAGCAGCTCGGCCTGCCACAAGCGCCCGCAGCCGCCCCCTGCAGCAGCGAAAGCCCCGCAAGCGCCTTGCCTTTGGCGCTGGACTTCTGGGTCCGGTGCTGGCGCCAAACCTACAATATCGCCCCGTGACTTCTTCTAATTCAACACCTACCACCGATATGGCCGAAAACGTGCCAGCCGCTGACGCATCCGCAGCATCCCAAGGCCAGGCGCCCGAAGGCGTGGCCTATCCCAAGACCATCAAAAGCTATGTGCGCCGCGCAGGCCGCACCACTACGGGCCAGGCCAAGGCTTTTGAAGAACTGGGTCCGCGCTTCCTGCTGCAATACCAGAAGGCTCCTCTGGACGCCGCAGCCGCCTATGGCCGCGACGGCAAGCTGATTCTGGAAATCGGCTTCGGCATGGGTGAAGCCACCGCCCATATCGCCCGCGTGCGCCCCGACGACAATTTCCTGTGCTGCGAGGTCCACGAGCCCGGCGTGGGCGCACTGCTCAAGCGCATTGGCGAGCAGGAGATCGAGAACATCCGCATCCTGCAGCACGATGCCGTGGAAGTCATCGACAACATGCTGCCCGAAGCCTCGATCGACGGCGTGCACATCTTCTTCCCCGACCCCTGGCACAAGAAAAAGCACAACAAGCGCCGCCTGATCCAGAGCCCGCTGATCGCCAAGCTGGCCGCTCGCATCAAGCCCGGCGGCTACATCCACTGCGCCACCGACTGGGAACCCTATGCGGTGCAGATCCTGGAAGTGCTGAACGCAGAGCCCATGCTGCAGAACACGGCCGAGAACTACGCCGAGAAGCCCGACTACCGCCCTCTGACCAAATTCGAAAACCGTGGCATTCGCCTCGGTCATGGCGTCTGGGACCTGGTGTTCAGGAAGAAGTAACCCCCTGAGGCGCTTTGCGCCTTCCCCTAGCCGGGCGCCCCCTTTCTCTTCGGGAGGGGGACGACACCGTCGGTGCGGGGCGGCCCTTGCTTGCTGTCCCTGATTTGGATTAGCGCCAGTTGCAAGGGTTTCGCTCCAAGCCATAAAAAACGCTCCTCATTGAGGAGCGTTTTGTTTTGGAGCAAGGCAGCCTGGACTGCCTTTTGGTGCTTGCCTTACAGGCGCTCGGCTTAGAGGCGCTCGGCTCAGAGGCGCTCGGCCACCCAGGCCTGCACGCTGGCCAGCGCTGCGGGCACGGCTGCGGCATCGGTGCCGCCAGCCATGGCCATATCGGGCTTGCCACCGCCCTTGCCGCCCACTTGCTGGGCCACAAAGTTCACCAGCTCGCCGGCCTTGACCTTGGCGGTTTCAGCCTTGGTCACGCCTGCTGCCAGTTGCACCTTGTCGCCGTCCACGGCAGCCAGCACGATCACGGCCGCACCCAGCTTGTCCTTGAGCTTGTCCATGGTGTCGCGCAAGGTCTTGGCGTCCGCTCCTTCGAGCTTGGCGGCCAGCACCTTCACGCCATTGACGTCGGCTGCCTGCGTGAGCAGCTCATCGCCCTGGCTGGAAGCCAGCTTGCCCTTGAGCGCAGCGATTTCCTTTTCCAGTGCCTTGATCTGATCCAGCGCACCGCCGATGCGGTTGGTCAGCTCGGCTGCAGGGGCCTTGAAAGCGGCCGCGGCCTGGTCCACGGTGGACTCCAGCGACTGCAGATAGGCCAGCGCGTTCTCGCCGGTAATGCCTTCGATACGGCGCACGCCAGCGGCCACGCCGGATTCACCCACCACCTTGAACAGGCCGATGTCGCCGGTACGGCTGACGTGAGTGCCGCCGCACAGCTCGCGGCTGGAGCCGATGTCCAGCACGCGCACGGTTTCGCCGTACTTCTCGCCGAACAGCATCATCGCGCCGGTCTTCTGGGCCGATTCGATATCCATCACGCGCGCATCGGTGGCGGTGTTGGCCAGCACCTCGGCATTCACGCGGGCTTCGATCTCGCGGATCTGCTCGGCAGTCACCGGGGCGTTGTGTGCAAAGTCGAAGCGGGTACGCTCGGCATTGACCAGCGAGCCCTTTTGCTGCACATGGCCGCCCAGCACTTCGCGCAAGGCCTTGTGCATGATGTGTGTGACCGAGTGGTTGCGCATGGTCGCAGCACGCACGGCGGTATCCACCTGTGCTTCAACGGCATCGCCCACCTTCAGGCTGCCGGCTTCCAGCACGCCGTGGTGACCGAATACATCGGCCTTGATCTTGAGCGTGTCTTCCACGGCAAAGCGGTTGCCGCCCGCAACAATCACGCCCTGGTCGCCGACCTGGCCGCCCGATTCGGCGTAGAAAGGAGTCGTGTCCAGCACCACGACACCGTTTTGGCCGGCCTGCAGCTCGTTCACGCTCACGCCATCGGCGTACAGCGCAACGACCTTGGCAGCCTCGGCCAGCTTGTCGTAGCCGGTGAACACATTGGCGTCCCCTGTGTATTCCAGCGCGCGGTCCATCTTGAACTTGCCGGCTGCGCGGGCAGTTTCCTTCTGGTGCTGCATGGCGGCGTTGAAGCCGGCCTCGTCCACCGTCACGCCACGCTCGCGCGCCACGTCGTTGGACAGATCCAGCGGGAAGCCGTAGGTGTCATGCAGCTTGAAGGCCACATCGCCGGGCAGCACCTTGACGTCGCCGGCCAGTGCGCTGTCCAGGATTTCCATGCCGTTGGCCAGGGTCTCGAAGAAACGCTCTTCCTCGGCCTTGAGCACGCTGGTGATATGCGCTTCCTGCTCCTTGAGCTTGGGATAGGCATCGCCCATCTGCACCACCAGGTCGGCCACCAGCCTGTGGAAGAAAGGAGTCTTCTGGCCCAGCTTGTAACCGTGACGGATGGCGCGGCGGATGATGCGGCGCTGCACATAGCCACGACCTTCGTTGGAAGGAATCACGCCGTCGGACACCAGGAAGGAGGTCGCGCGGATATGGTCGGCAATCACCTTCAGCGAAGGAGTGCTCAGATCTTCGGTGTGGGTTTCACGGCCGGCAGCCTTGATCAATGCCTGGAACAGGTCGATCTCGTAGTTGCTGTGCACATGCTGCAGGATCGCAGCCAGGCGCTCCAGGCCCATGCCGGTGTCCACGCAAGGTGCGGGCAGCTTCACCACGGAGCCGTCTTCCTTCATGTCGAACTGCATGAACACGTGGTTCCAGATCTCGATGAAGCGGTCGCCGTCTTCTTCCGGGCTGCCGGGAGGGCCGCCGGCAATGTGCTCGCCGTGGTCGTAGAAGATTTCCGAGCAGGGGCCGCAGGGGCCTGTGTCGGCCATCATCCAGAAGTTGTCGCTCTTGTACTTGCCGCCCTTGTTGTCGCCGATGCGGATGATGCGCTCGGCAGGCAGGCCGATGACGTTCTTCCAGATGTCATAGGCTTCGTCGTCTTCGTGATAGACCGTGGCCAGCAGCTTCTCGGCGGGCAGGCCGAAGACTTTGGTCAGCAGCTCCCAGCCCCACTCGATGGACTCCTTCTTGAAGTAGTCGCCGAAGGACCAATTGCCCAGCATTTCGAAGAACGTGTGGTGGCGCGCGGTGTAGCCCACGTTTTCCAGGTCGTTGTGCTTGCCGCCGGCGCGCAGGCAGGCCTGCACCGAAGTTGCGCGGTTGTAGGGGCGCTTGTCCGAGCCCAGGAACACGTCCTTGAACTGCACCATGCCGGAGTTGGTGAACATCAGCGTCGGATCGTTGCCGGGAACCAGCGAGCTGGACGCGACAACCGTGTGGCCCTTGGAAGCGTAGAAATCCAGGAACGTCTTGCGGATGTCCGCAACGGAAAAAGTGGGTGTACTCATGGTGTTTGGTATGAAGACGCCTGCATGACGCCTGCGATCAGTACGGCCCGGCGCTGCTTTTTCAGGAGCTGCGCAGACAGGCAAATCAGCCGAACATTATAGGTTTGCGGCTACATACCCGCGCGGCCTTGTGCCGATAACAGCGATCATGAATTTTCATGCGTTGCATTAATGTCTTCATCATCGGCTTGCGGATAATCGGCAACCACTATGAGCGACACACCCCAACCCGAGACCTCCAAGCCCGCTGCCCCTGCCAAAAACCGACTGGTGGTCTGGCTCATCGCACTGCCCGTGATCATCTTTGGCGCGCTCATGCTCATCGGCCAGTTCATGGACGATCCGCTCAGCAAGCAGCGCTGGACAGAAGCAGAAACCATCAAGATCTGCTGGAAACAGACGGCCAAGCCCGAGGCCGAGCGCAAGACCCAGGAGTTCAAAACCCCTCAGGACTGCGAACGCCTGGAGTTCGATTTCAAGACCCGCTACGGCGAAAACCCTTGAAGCGGCCGCGACGCAGCAAGCCTGTGGCAGGCGTGCTGCGTGACTGACGGGCTTACTCTTCGCCCCAGTCTTCGTCCGCGCCCTCTTCCTCTTGTGCTGCAGCCAGCGCGATCATGCGATCGAAGGTCTCGATGATCGCGATGCGGCGGTCCTGCTTGTAGCCCTCCTCGGGCTCCAGCTCGTCGATGCTCTGGTCCCAGGCCTGCAGATAAGTGGCTTTCCATTGCTCCAGCGTCGGCAGATCCGGCCACAGCGGATGCATGCCGCCCTCGGCCATGGCGCACAGCAGCTCGATGCGGCAAGGCACCAGATCCGACTCCGTCTCGCCCGCCTGCAAAGCCTCGGGCGAGTCCAGTGCCTCGGCAATTTCATCGATGAGCTGGCCCGTGATATCGGCCAGCCAGTCCAATGCGGTGTCGTTATCGAAATTGCCGTGCGACCAAGTGCCCATGACCAAACTCCTTGCTGCGATATGTCCCTAAACCAAGGCCCAACATAGCGGGCCTTGATGTCAAAACTGTGTCAGTCCAGGCGATGGCCCAGGCGCTACGTATCAACGGTTGCGATTTTTCATGGCGCGCTCCACCTCGCGCTTGCCTTCTCGGTCCTTGATCACATCGCGCTTGTCGTGCTCGGCCTTGCCCTTGGCCAGGGCGATCTCGCATTTCACGTAACCGTTCTTCCAGTGCAGATTGATGGGCACCAGGGTATAGCCCTTTTGCTCGACCTTGCCGACGAGACGCTTGATCTCGTCCTTTTTCAAGAGCAGCTTCTTGATGCGTGCCGAGTCCGGATTGACGTGGGTGGACGCCGTCTTGAGCGGGTTGATCTGGCAGCCCAGCAGGAACAGCTCGCCGTCCTTGATCAGCACATAGCCGTCGGTGAGCTGCACCTTGCCGCTGCGCAGGGCCTTGACCTCCCAGCCGTGCAGCACCATGCCGGCTTCGTGGCGCTCCTCGAAGAAATAGTTGAAAGCTGCTTTTTTATTGTCGGCAATGCGCGACGATGTTTCTGGTTTCTTGGCCATGGAATATTAGTTGCAGGCGGACCGGAGATGAAAGCTCTCCCTACAATACTGGATTGCCGTCTCGCCTCTGAGCGATGATTTTAGTTTCGCATCGCGCCTCTGGGTATATTGACCTAGGCCAATTCCCTGCTCTTGCGCCCTGCTGATTGCTCTTTGTTCATGAAAAACGTCAACAAGTCCGTCCTCATCTGGTACAGCCCCGAAGAAATGTTTGCCCTCGTGACGGACGTGGCCCACTATGCCGACTTTCTGCCCTGGTGCGATCATGCCAAGATTCTGGAGCAGGACGACACAGGTATGACAGCCGAGGTGGGTATTGCGTTCAGCGGTCTGCGCAAGTCTTTCGTGACGCGCAACACGAACAGTAGCATGGATGACGGCGGCAAGCAGGTCAGCATGCGTCTGGTCAAAGGACCTTTCTCGCGTCTTGAAGGCCACTGGCGCTTTCATCCCGTAGGCGACGGCACGCAACGCGCCTGCAAGGTCGAGCTGCAGCTGGACTACGGCTTCGACAACGGTGCCGTGGCCGCCATCATCGGCCCGGTCTTCGACCGCATCGCAGGCTCCATGGTCGACGCCTTCATCAAGCGAGCCGAACAAATCTATGGCTGATGCTCTGCCAGAGGTGATCGACATCACCGTCTGCACATCGCCCTGCTCCGGCACCGTGCAGGAAGCCCTGTTGCAGCTTCCCGCTGGCAGCACTGTCCAGCAAGCTCTGGACGCAGTGACCGCCTCAACAGCCATGCCGGATGTGCAACTGCCCGAGGCCTTGGCCGGCATGGTCGGTATCTGGGGCAAGGTCGCGAATCCGGGCCAGGTTCTCAAGCATGGCGATCGTCTGGAGATCTATCGACCACTGACCGTAGACCCCAAGGTCGCCCGACGCGAACGCTTTGCCCGCCAGGGCGCGCGCAGCGCCGGTCTGTTCAAACGCCAAAGAGACGGAGCCAAGGCGGGTTACTAGCCAACAGGACTCAAAAAAGCGCCTACTGAAGGCGCTTTTTTTATTGAAATCCCGGCGAAGAGCCCAGCAAAGACCCGGCGACTACTGCGCCGACTCTGCCATGGGTCCGCAATCGGAAGCGATCACGGCATCGGCGTGCTTGATCTCGGCATCGCGCGCGGCCTCATCCATGAAGCCACGCTCGCCCTTGGCATTCACATGGGAGAGCAAGCGGCCCGACGCCAGCGTTGCCTTGGCCTGCCTGGCACGATTGCAGTTGTCCTGGCGCTGCTTTTCCTTTTGCAGTTTGTCGGCCTGGGTCTTGGCTGCTTCCTGCTCCTGCATCTTGCGCTTTTGCTCTTCCAGCCCTTTGTCCACACCGGCTTGCGCCACGGGCTTGGCCGCGCCGACCTCCGGCACCGCCGAAGGTGCTGCGACTCTGGCACTGCCGGGGCTGCGCAAAATATTCTTGGCGGGGATATCGGCCGGCGGAGCCCTGTCGCTGAACACCTTGCGCCCCTGACCATCAATCCATTGCCACTGGGCAATTGCGGGAACCGTGCAGCTGGCAATGGCTGCAAACAAAGCGAACTTGATGGCGTGCATGGAGTCAATAAGTCTTGGAGTGGCGTTGGGGATTCTGGGTCACGAGCCCACATTGTGCGGCAAGTCACAGGTACAATCTTTCTTTTGGAGCCATCACATGCGCCTTCTCGGAAAAGCACTGACCTTTGACGACGTCCTGCTCGTTCCCGCCTACTCCGAAGTCCTGCCCAAGGACGTTTCCCTCGCCACCCAATTCACTCGCAATATCCGCCTGAACCTGCCCCTGGTGTCTGCCGCCATGGACACGGTGACAGAAGCGCGTCTGGCCATCGCCATTGCGCAAGAAGGCGGTATCGGCGTGATCCACAAGAACATGACAGCCGAGCAGCAAGCCGCTGAAGTGTCCAAGGTCAAGCGCCACGAATCCGGTGTGGTGCACGACCCTGTGGTCATCACCCCCGAACACACCGTGCTGCAAGTGCTGCAGCTGTCGGAAGAACGCGGCATTTCGGGCTTCCCCGTGTGCGACGGCGGCAAGGTGGTCGGCATCGTGACCAGCCGCGATCTGCGCTTCGAGACCCGCTACGACGTCAAGGTCAGCCAGATCATGACGCCCCGCGAAAAGCTGATCACCGTCAATGAAAAAGACGGCACCAGCCCCGCCGAAGCCAAGGCACTGCTGAACAAGCACAAGCTCGAGCGAATCCTGGTGGTGAACGACGCCTTTGAACTCAAGGGCCTGATCACCGTCAAGGACATCACCAAGCAAACCACCTTCCCCAATGCCGCACGTGATGCATCGGGCCGCCTTCGCGTGGCTGCCGCTGTCGGCGTGGGCGCTGGCACCGAAGAGCGCGTGGAACTGCTGGTCAAGGCCGGCGTGGACGCAATCGTCGTGGACACGGCTCACGGCCACTCCAAGGGCGTGATCGACCGCGTGCGCTGGGTCAAGCAGAACTACCCCCAGGTGGACGTCATCGGCGGCAATATTGCCACCGGCGCTGCCGCCCTGGCTCTGGTGGAAGCCGGTGCCGATGCGGTCAAGGTCGGTATCGGCCCCGGCTCCATCTGCACCACCCGTATCGTGGCTGGCGTGGGCGTGCCCCAGATCATGGCCATCTCCAATGTGGCCGACGCCCTCAAGGGCACGGGCGTGCCCCTGATCGGCGACGGCGGCATCCGCTTCTCCGGCGATATCTCCAAGGCACTGGCTGCCGGTGCCTCCACCATCATGATGGGCGGCATGTTTGCCGGCACCGAAGAAGCTCCTGGCGAAGTGATTCTGTACCAGGGCCGCTCGTACAAGAGCTACCGCGGCATGGGCTCCATCGGCGCCATGCAGCAAGGCTCGGCTGACCGCTACTTCCAGGAATCCTCCACCGGCAACCCCAATGCCGACAAGCTGGTTCCCGAAGGCATCGAAGGCCGCGTGCCCTACAAGGGCTCCATGGTCTCCATCGTCTATCAGATGGCTGGCGGCGTGCGCGCCTCCATGGGCTACTGCGGTTGCGCCACGATCTCCGAGATGAACCAGAAGGCCGAGTTTGTGGAAATCACCGCAGCCGGCATCCGTGAATCTCACGTGCACGACGTGCAGATCACCAAGGAAGCGCCCAACTACCGCGCTGACTGATTGACCCGCTAGTCTCAAAAGCAGGACGGGCCTCGCCTGCCCTGCTTTTTTCATTTCAGGAGTCTTCATGAAACTTGCCGAAGCACTGCTTCTCAGAGCCGATCTGAAGAAAAAGCTGGCCTCGCTGCGCGAACGCATTGGCCGCAATGCCCTGCTGCAGGAAGGTGAAACGCCCAAGGAAAAGGTCGAAGACCTGCTGGCCGAAGCCTACTCTGCCCTGCAGGAGCAGCAATCGTTGGTGCGCCGCATCAACGCCGCCAACGAAAGCGCCAAGCTGGCCGATGGCCGCCTGCTTGCCGATGTACTGGCGCAGCGCGACACGCTGATTGCACAGCACTCCCTGCTGATCAGCACCATCAGCGCCACCAACAAGGATGTGGATCGCTACAGCCAGCGTGAGATCAAATGGGTGCCGCAGATTCAGGTGGCCAGCCTGCAAAAACAGGCCGATGATCTTTCGCGCAATATTCGTGAAGTCAATGTCGCGGTTCAGGCGGCCAACTGGCAGATCGACATTTAAAGCAGTTTTTGAGCGCTGCGGGCGAGTGCAAAGACCCCAATGAGCAACAGGGGGTTGAAAACATACTGGGGCTTACTTGGCAGCGCGGCGGGCAGCGCACAGTGTCACAACACACTTACAACGAAGCCCATCACCTGTCACCACGTACTTTTGAGAACGTACTCCGCACTACCTTGCACTGACGCAGCGCTCTCCTCTATCGCCACCATGTCCTTTGGTTTCTGGTCAGAATTCACCCCATTCTGACCAGAATGCTAAAATCGGGTCTGATTCATTGATCAGATCCGTTTTTTTGCTTTCACCCTCCATGCACTGCGTCGGTATCTACGAAGCCAAAACCCGCTTTTCCGCCCTGGTCGAAATGGTCGAACAGGGCGAAGAAGTTCGCATCACGCGCCATGGCAAGGAAGTCGTGCGCATGCTGCCCATGCGCCGCAAGCCGGTGATCACCGATGAGCAGATTGCCCGTGAGCTGGAGCAGATTTCGGCCCTGCAGCAGACAGTGAAAGCTCAAGCAGCCACACATACCGCAGCGGACAGCACCACTGGCCTGCGCCACACAGGACGGAGCCAGGCATGAGCGCCACCGCTTTTGTGCTCGATGCATCCGTCACCGCCGCCTGGTTGCTGCCTGACGACGCCAGCGAGCACACCAGACGCCTCTACACCCGTATCCGCCGCGATGAAGTCGACCCGCAAGCCCCCAACCTCTGGCAATGGGAATGCGGCAACCTGATTGCATCGGGCGTGAATAATGGCCGTATCCCGCAGACCTCGGTCGAAGGCCTGTGGGGCGTGCTGGAAGCCATTCGTCACCGCGTGGAGCTGCACGACCTGGCTCCCGCACAGCACAAGGCCGTGCTGGATGTGGCGCTGGATACCGGCCTGCCCACCTACGACGCCGCATACCTGTGGCTGGCGCAATCGCTGCGCCTGCCGCTGGCCACATTCGATGCAGCCCAGATTGCAGCCGCCCGCAAAAGCGGCGTCACCGTCTGGGCTCCCGAAGATTTCTAATCCCTTTTTGCCACCCTCTTGCCCTTGATCACCATGCAACACGACAAGATTCTTATTCTGGACTTCGGCTCCCAGGTCACACAGCTGATTGCGCGCCGCGTGCGCGAAGCCAATGTCTACTGCGAAGTCCACCCCTGCGATGTGAGCAGCGACTGGGTGCGCGAGTTTGCCGCCGACGGCAAGCTCAAGGGCATCATCCTGTCGGGCAGCCATGCCTCCGTCTACGAAGTGGACGACCGCGCTCCCGACGCCGTGTTCGAGCTGAACCTGCCCGTACTGGGTATTTGCTACGGCATGCAGACCATGGCCACCCAGCTGGGCGGCAAGGTCGAAGGCTCCAACACCCGCGAATTCGGTTACGCCGAAGTGCGCGCCCATGGCCACACCAAGCTGCTGCAAGGCATCGAAGACTTCGCCACGGCCGAAGGCCACGGCATGCTCAAGGTCTGGATGAGCCACGGCGACAAGGTCACCGAACTGCCTGCGGGCTTCAAGGTCATGGCCTCCACGCCCTCCTGCCCCATCGCCGGCATGGCCGACGAAGCACGTCGCTACTACGCCGTGCAGTTCCACCCCGAAGTCACGCACACCGTGCAAGGCCAGGCACTGCTCAACCGCTTTGTGCTCGACATCTGCGGCACGCAAGCCGACTGGATCATGGGCGACTACATCGAAGAAGCCGTGGCCAAGATCCGCGAGCAGGTGGGCGACGAAGAAGTGATCCTGGGCCTGTCCGGCGGCGTGGATTCGTCGGTGGCTGCTGCCCTGATCCACCGCGCCATCGGCGACCAGCTGACCTGCGTGTTCGTCGATCACGGCCTGCTGCGCCTGAACGAAGGCGATATGGTCATGGAGATGTTCGAAGGCAAGCTGCACGCCAAGGTCGTGCGCGTCGATGCCTCGGCCCTGTTCCTGGGCGAGTTGGCCGGCGTGTCCGAGCCCGAGCAAAAGCGCAAGATCATCGGCCGCCTGTTCGTGGACGTCTTCAAGGCCGAAGCCGAAAAGCTCAAGGCTGCCAACGCCGGCTCCAAGGGTGCAACCTTCCTGGCCCAGGGCACCATCTACCCCGACGTGATCGAGTCGGGCGGCGCCAAGAGCAAGAAGGCCGTCACCATCAAGAGCCACCACAACGTCGGCGGCCTGCCCGAGCAACTGGGCCTGAAGCTGCTGGAGCCCCTGCGCGATCTGTTCAAGGACGAAGTGCGCGAACTGGGCGTGGCCCTGGGCCTGCCCCGCGGCATGGTCTACCGCCACCCCTTCCCCGGCCCCGGCCTGGGCGTGCGCATTCTGGGCGAAGTGAAGAAGGAATATGCCGACCTGCTGCGCCGCGCAGATGCCATCTTCATCGAAGAGCTGAACAACTGGATCGACGAAAAGACCGGCAAGAGCTGGTACGACCTGACCAGCCAGGCCTTCACCGTCTTCCTGCCCGTCAAGAGCGTGGGCGTGATGGGCGACGGCCGCACCTACGACTACGTCGTGGCCCTGCGCGCCGTGGTCACCAGCGACTTCATGACGGCCGACTGGGCCGAGTTGCCCTACGGCCTGCTCAAGAAGGTCTCCGGCCGCATCATCAACGAAGTGCGCGGCATCAACCGCGTCACCTATGACGTGAGCACCAAGCCACCAGCAACCATCGAGTGGGAATAAAGCGCTGTCGTGAACTGACACGCAAGCTTTAGGCCTTTTCTCATGCAAGCCCGCGATATCGCGGGCTTTTTTCATTTCTATCTAGCCATATCTGGAACTAGCCGGTCTTACGAAGTCGGCGGGTTTCGGTGGCACTTTGCATGGCACCGAGCGTCGCCCATACCATCCGCCTCGTCGATACCATCAGCCCTGCCTTCTGCAGTTGATGACATCAAAATCACCTAATTATTTGATTTTAAAGACAATACCATGCACAAAAACGCGCTTGTTTGCTGGTGGTATCGCGCATATGCCCGCGAGCAGTCACCGCAGGAGCGCGAGCAATACGAGTTTGCAGAGCAGGAGGCCAAGGCTCGAAGAGTTGGACTTTGGCGAGAGACCGAGCCAATCGCGCCATGGGACTGGCGCAAAGCCTTATGCGAGCCTCGGCACAACCTAGTCCGTAAACAACCCATTGCTGTCATTTGAACTGTGCCGCTCTATGCCTGCTATGCAGTGTGGATTCAACTGGTCAATGCAACACAATGATTGCCTCTGGCGGATGGAGTGTTGGCATGAAGCAAAGACCGCGGATTTACTACACCGAAGCTCAGAAAGCCCTGATGTGGGATCGCTGGAAAGCTGGCGATACCCTGCACGAGATCGGCAAGCTGTTTGACCGACCACACTCGTCCATTCACACCATCTTGAGTGCGACGGGTGGCATCCGGCCACCAGCGAGGCGTCGGTCTCGCTGGGCATTGACCATTTCTGAGCGAGAAGAAATCTCCAGGGCGTTGGCCGCAGGTGAATCCATCCGCTGCGTTGCCAGGCGCTTGAAGCGAGCAGCATCCACCATCAGCCGAGAACTCCTACGCAATGGCGGCAAGACTTGCTACCGAGCTACAAAGGCAGACGAGGCTGCCTGGGGGCGGGCACGTCGCCCAAAGATGTGCAAGTTGGCCTGCAATCCTGCGCTGGCACAGATCGTGGCGGGTAAATTACAAAGTCTATGGTCGCCCGAGCAAATAGCAGGGTGGCTCAAACGAACTTACCCGGGCGCAAAGGATATGCAGGTGTCTCACGAAGCCATCTACCGCACGCTCTTCGTCCAAACACGCGGAGCCTTGAAGAAAGAGCTTCTGGAGCATCTGCGGCGCACCAGAGGAATGCGTCGCTCACGCCATTACACCCAGAAGACGCCGACCCATGGCCGGATCGTTGATGCAGTGCCCATTAGCGAGCGCCCAGCCTGCATAGAGGATCGAGCAGTGCCGGGCCATTGGGAGGGCGATCTGTTGTTTGGCGATGCCTACAGCCAGATTGCAACTTTGGTGGAGCGGCACACGCGCTACGTAATGTTGGTCAAGCTGGTGGACAAGGACTCGTACACCGTGGCGGCGGCGCTGGCCAGGCATGCGCAGACCTTGCCACAAGAGCTCTATCGTTCCTTGACCTGGGATCGAGGATCGGAAATGGCGGGGCACAAACGATTCACTGTGGCCACCGACATCCAGGTCTACTTCTGCGATCCACAAAACCCATGGCAGCGCGGAACGAACGAGAACACTAATGGGCTACTGAGGCAGTACCTGCCCAAGGGCATCGACATCTCTGGCTACTCGCAGGATGAATTGGATGCGATTGCGAGAAAATTAAACGAGCGGCCCAGGAAGACCTTGGGGTACAGAACCCCGGCTGAGATGTTTAACGAATGTGTTGCATCCATCGGTTGAATCCACAGCCGAACTGCGACTGTCGCCGTTTGACCCACAGCGGTCTTTGCTATTCAAATTAAGCGCTGGCTAAGAAAGAGAGTTGCCGCAGGACGGCGCTGTTGCATAAATCAAGTTTGAGGCGAGCTTCCCCAAACCCCGGCCGTGGCTAGGCCACGGCTACCGTCTGAGGACGGCCCAGCTCAGTGAATCGGTTCAATATGGCTGCCCTGATATGCAGCTCGTTGACTTGGCGCTCAAAGGTGCGAGACATCACTCGTTCACCCAATCGTTCAATGCAGTTCATCTTGGTCTCCACCAAGCTTCGCCGGTGGTAATCGCCCCACACTTTCCATATCCTTCGACCCAAACACCGGCATGCGGCGACCGCTGCATTGCGTTGTACGACTTCCAGTTTATGGTGCGAAGCATTGCTTTCTCTAGCTCGATTCACTCATCCGACGAGGCTTTCACATTTGAGTGCTGGGGTTATGCACCAACGTCCCTGCTTACTAGTAAAAATCCTCCCAACTAGTCAGACAGATATTTTTTCAATATGGTAGAAACTTCATACTTTAATTGTTCTTCATCAAATTCATAAACTTCTCGCAGCCCATCGTCAGCACAATACATATCGGCTGCACAAAATATACTAGATAAGCATTCACTTAATCGGGACTCGTCTTTCTGAAGAATACCATTATCTCTTTCAATTCTCCAGAGGTCGATATATGAATTTGAGAAAGATGTAGCAGAAATTTTTCCTGCTACAAAGGATGTAGCGATTTCAAAGAGAGAGGAACTCAACGTAAAACTCCATTTTTCATATAATTTTCGTACTGAGGTGTGCCGGGGGATAATTTGAATCCAGTCACGAAAATTCCTTTTCCATCCAAAATTACGGCATTATTTGTTTGCGGGTCGAAAAAGACTTTTGAATCCTTTACAAAACTATAAGTACCATGTGCAATAGTACTTGGTGATTTCATATGAGATTCAATAGCTGCGCCAAATTGATTGAGTGTATCAGGATTTTTTTAGTAGTTATCACACCAAAATCTAAAGCGTGCTTGAATTTTTTATCTAGTTGCTGCTGAGAAATATTCTTCAACTCGCCAGATACTCCCACGCCATCTTCAGAATCATTTTTTTCACTAAAAACTGGCCCTATCCCAGGCAACGGATCTGCAGGACTTCCAGGCAAGACACTATCCCCGGCTTCTGAGGATCCAGTGGTTTTCCACCCACAACCCCGCTCTCTCGGTCCCTCCGCTGGATAGGTCGTCGACGTCCCCCTGGTATGGGGTTTGAGGTCTTGTCATTGCCCGTGTGGCTCGGCCCCGGCTTCGGTCCGTAGCCACCACCGTAGCCAGGTATCTGATCCGCCAGACTCGGTTGTTTCGCCTCAAACTCCTGGGTCAACTGTGCAGCCAACCATGCCACCCCTGCCGCCGGCAGCAGATTCATGCACACGTTACTGCTCGCACACGTGCGCAATAGCGCCTGGCTGGCCTGGTCCAACAGCCTCAGCCCTCCCGCCCCGAGGCGCTGCCCCTGTTGAACAGCAGCATTAACGGTATTAATAACAAGTAGGTTGTTCTGCGCAGCCTCATTGAGCGCACCGGCTCCTGCTGCCGCACCACCAGCGGCGCTGCCCGCACCAAAGGCTAGCAAGCCCGTCAGCGCGGCCGCTGTGCTTGGCTCGACCCCTTGTCCAATCAGATAACCTGCGACATGCGGCGCAGCAACACTAGTGAGCCCTGCACCTGCCGCACCGGCCACTCCACCACCTAATCCGCCAAGTAGTGCATGGCCACCAGCGCGGCATGCGCCATCCGGACCCCAGCAACGCGCCTCATCTTCATTTTTGGCATTGGCAAATCGAGTATTGGCATATTCACCCCATGACTTGGCCGACTGCTTCCCAAACTCCGCCGTGATTACCACCTGCGCATCGATCTCGCGCTGCACCTTGTTCTGATCAAATATCCGCTCGATCCCCGTGGCGTCGCCCGTGCGCACGCTCTGGTCGCCGGCGATGCCCGAGATACCCGCCGTGGTGGTGCCTTGGGCACTGCCGCTGTCCTGGCCTACACCGGCTCCCACGCCCTTGACGCCGAACTTGCCCGCGTCGTTGCCCACGCTGGCATTGACCCCCACGGCCTGACCTTCGTAGCTAGCCTGGTTGTGCAGGTCGCTGGTGGTGAGTGCGACTGCGGTGCTGAAACGGTTCTTGTCCTGATCTATCGCCGTCTGGTTGCTGGCGATGACAGCGCCCTTGAGGTCGGTGTCGCCCTTGACGTTGACCTGGAAGCCGCCGTCCCCTGCCTGTATGCCGCTTTGCTCGGTGACGCTTTGGTAGTGGCTGTTGACCTTGCTCTGGCCGGCATTCAATCCGCCGCCAATGGGCACGCCTGCGGGGCTGATGGTGAGGCTGCCGCCCGCCGTCTGGTTGCGGCTGGCATAGCTGCTGCTGTCCTGCAGGCTTTCGAGTTTGAGATCGCCACCCACATCGGCCACCACCTGCTTGCCGCTGACCACCGCCCCCTTGAGCGTGGTGTCACCACCGGACTGGAGAGTGACGCTGTTGCCTGCGGCTATATGGGTGTTGGTGTGGGTGAGATCGTCACCGGCCTGGTTGCCACGGCCTTTGCTGGCACTGACGGTAATGCCGGTTTGCGCTCCCACGCTCACGCCGATGCTGCCGGAGCTGGAGCTGCTGTTGCCGCTGAGGCTGGCCGTATTCTGTGCCGCCTGCAGACGGATATCGCCTTCTGCGGCCAAGGTGGCGTCCTGGCCGGCAGTGATATCCGAGCCGCGAACCAGGATGGAGCTGTCCGCCCCCGCCCCTTGGGCTATTACGTGTCGCCTCTAAAGTGAAAGAATGGCCCAGAATAACGCAACTAATTGCCAAATATAGAATTTCGTAGTTTGTTTTGATGTGAGATATCGGATGACTCAGAAAACGTTTCATCCTTTACTGACGCAAAACAAAATTTCTTTTCAATTTCTTCAATCTGCCAACCGGCAGAAGACATTTCTTCAAGTCTACGACCTCCAATTAATTCCCAGAAAATGTCGCTGAACCACATTTTATCACCAACTGCTTCAACATATCCATCTTTCAAAATACGCCTGCCCGGGTTTTTTGAAATATCAATAAAAATCTCATTTAACGGAGGAGGAAGATTATTCGAAATTAATGGAATATTGCCATAATCTCTACCTCTAGATTCATATTCTGCAATTTGTTCTGCATTTTGCCAAAAATCATAATCAGAATCTATCACCCAAGCTTGTACAAACCCGTCAACAATTAGAAAATTCTGAACCCATTTCCTCCAATTTTTTAATGCACCTGGCTTCTTTTCATTTATACAAATGAATGAATGATTAAATGCTCTTACAAATCCGAATTTAAAACTAAGATCCGCAGCTAAAAATTCATATTTCCACTTCCCCTCTTTTTCAACTTCTGAAATGTATGTTTCTATGTTATCTTTTTTTTGCCTAATAGAAAAATCAAAATTTCCATAAATCTCCACTAAGGTTGTCTTTATTTTTTTTATAAAAAATAAATCATCAGCAGGCTTGTTTAAAAAAATTAACTCTAGTTTTTGACATTTTTTCATTACTTGAACTCGCGAATAATAACTGTTACACCGTTTTGTCGACCATATGCTATTAAGGATTGTGCAGCTTTTATTCCGCCCGGCTCCACCCTTATATCAAGCACCATTTTTGCAGGAATTCCATTAACGGTTGCCCCATTACTTCCTAAATCATATATATGGGCTTGCATCCTATCCATCCAGGTAGACCCTGATGTATCTACGGTTTTTAGACTAACTAAAACATTGTCTTTTTGAAAATCAACAAGTGGGAATTTACCATCATTTAATTGACCTATATTAAACCATTCCTTATAATCCGTGGTAGATAAATATGATTCAATTGCATTTCCTCTATCTGTAGGATTTTTACTCCAAATATCTGATAAATTTTTTGGATTAATTTTTGAAGCATTATTTGCGGGAGAGCTTGAATTATTTTTTACTGATGAAACTATTAGATCACCATAAGTAACCTGCTCACTAATTGGCAAAGTTCTAACCAAGTCCTTAGCCCATTTTTCTGCTTGATCCGAAGGATATCCTTCGAGAATATTATTCAACCATTTTTTTAATTCATCTGGACTATTTAGAGGTGGAGCTCCATATTTATTTTTAATTTTTGAAGGATCTGGCAGGGGATTAACCAAAATTGCGATTGGTTGAGGCCTGTCTCCGGCAGCAAAACCAGGTATTGTCGCTATTTCGTCCGGCGTCAATATCGCCGCAACCTTGGCAACGAGCGCAGCCCCGCCCAGTTGCAATGCTCTCACGCAAGCTGGCGAACTCAAGCAGGCCCGGGCAGCAAGTGCTCCACCGGCAATCACGCCTTCCACAATGACTGGAACAGCAAACACAAAGTTGTTGTTGACCTCATTGGCCGCACCTGCAGCACCAGAAGCCCCCCCCATGGCAGCGCCCGAGCCAATGACCGTGAGCTGCGTAATAGCCTGCGCCGCGTTGGGCGCTATGCCGCTGTTGACCAAGGCCTGCTGTACTTGTGGCGCCATGACGCTAGACAGGCCTGCGCCCGCAGCCCCAGCCACACCGCCACCCAAGCCGCCCACCAGGGCATGCCCGCCTGCACGGCAGGCTCCGTCGGGCCCCCAGCAACGGGCTCCCTCTTCATCTGTTGCTGCCACAGCTTTGGCGAACTGTTCGTTGGCGTAATCACCCCAAGCCTTGCTGGCCTGCTTGCCAAACTCCGCCGTGATTGCCACCTGCGCATCGATGTCGCGCTGCACCTTGTTCTGATCAAATATCCGCTCGATACCCGTGGCGTCGCCCGTGCGCACGCGCTGGTCGCCGGCGATGCCGGAGATACCCGCCGTGGTGGTGCCTTGGGCACTGCCGCTGTCCTGGCCTACGCCGGCTCCCACGCCTTTGACGCCGAACTTGCCCGCGTCGTTGCCCACGCTGGCATTGACCCCCACGGCCTGGCCTTCGTAGCTAGCTTGGTTGTTCAGGTCGCTGGTGGTGAGTGCCCCGCCAGTGCTGAAGTGGTTCTTACCCTGATCTATCGCCGTCTGGTTGCTGGCGATGACAGCGCCCTTGAGGTCGGTGTCGCCCTTGACGCTGACCTGGAAGCCGCCGTCCCCTGCCTGTATGCCGCTTTGCTCGGTGACGCTTTGGTAGTGGCTGTTGACCTTGCTCTGGCCGGCATTCAATCCGCCGCCAATGGGCACGCCTGCGGGGCTGATGGTGAGGCTGCCGCCCGCCGTCTGGTTGCGGCTGGCGTAGCTGCTGCTGTCCTGCAGGCTTTCGAGCTTGAGATCGCCACCCACATCGGCTACCACCTGCTTGCCGCTGACCACCGCCCCCTTGAGGTGGGTGTCGCCGCCAGACTGGAGAGTGACGCTGTTGCCTGCCGCTATATGGGTGTTGGTGTGGGTGAGATCGTCACCGGCCTGGTTGCCACGGCCTTTGCTGGCACTGACGGTAATGCCAGTCTGCTGCCCCACGCTCACGCCGATGCTGCCGGAGCTGGAGCTGCTGTTGCCGCTGAGGCTTGCCGTATTCTGGGCCGACTGCAGACGGATATCGCCTTCTGCGGCCAAGGTGGCGTCCTGGCCGGCAGTGATATCCGAGCCGCGAACCAGGATGGAGCTGTCCGCCCCCGCCCCTTGGGCAACGATGTTGACATGGCCGCCGGCCTTGACGGTGCTGCCACGTGCGCTGTCGCTGGTTTGTGCCGTGTTGCTCTGGCTTTTGCTGGAGCCCAGGCTGACGGAGATGGAGGCGGCCTTGGAGGGGTCGCCACCGGCCAGCGCCTGGGCAGCGCCCTGCAGTTCGCCCACGGAGTTCTTGACGTTCAACGCCGTCGCTGCTGCTGCCAGGGCCTGCATGCGGCCGCTGCTGGTGTTGCGGGCGGCATCCGCCATGTTGTCGGCTGTCTGTATGGCGCTGATGACGGGGCTGCCGATGCTGACGCTCAAGCCGCTTTGCTTGAAGCGTTGCTCGGTGGCGGAGCTGCCGGTTTCGCGGGCCTCGACGATCTGAACCTCTTTGGCCACGACATTGACGTCGCCCTTGGGGGCAATGACATCACTGCCAACCTGCTGGTAAGCATTGCCCGCAAGGATGTTGACATCGCCGCCCACGCTGCCAACCGTTAGTGACTGCGGCTACTTTGCCAGACAGACCGTTATGTTAAAGCGCGAAGCGATTTACCCCGCAGACCCTGCCAGGACGGGCCGGGCTCGATGCCTGGACTGGACTGCAATCGACGCTCTGCGCGTAGCGCCTGGAGTTGAATGTTGGGCAGAGAACCTACGTCACATCCCTGCCACCAAAGCGTTTCAATAAATTCTCACAAGCCTCTGGAGCAAATGATGCAGCCCACAACTCGGTTTTTTCATACTCAGGCTTAAGTTTGGCAAGTGCGTCAGGGCTCCAAAGATGACGTTGCGCCTCATAAGGCAAGTGATCGGTTTCTGAATAGATTGCAACGAACGCATTGAAATCCGGATCAGACTCCGACACTCCGCCAATTTGGCTACGCAATTCAAAGACAGTTTTGGCCCCCTCAAAGAAAGTGCATTGATTATTGAGCATCGCCTGCACAATTTGCACAAGTTGATTGCGTGCAGTTACCTTTACCTCCTGCGGATTCACGGACACACTCATGGTTTACCCCCTGGGAACGTTACAGGCTGAATAGTTTTTGGCTCCACTACTTGACCGGTAATCGCATTGCGATATGCATGTACTTCAAATATTGAACCATCAGCAGCCGTGTAACTACTACTGCTGACCTTGCTCCAATCTTTGGGATTACCTCCGTACTCAGCGGCCAACCGAGGTGCATCACGCAAAGGCACGCTGGAGCCATTTCCCGCCATGACAATGCCGCCACCAGCAGCTATCTGAGTAACCTGCTGCTCGCTGGCAAGTGATTTATTTAATCCCAATCCAGTCGCTGAGTTAGCTGTACCGCCAGAAGTCACCGGCGCTTCAACCGCCCCCCCCTTTGCCCCCTCATTGAAAATCGGTCCAATTCCCGGCAACGGCTCTGCAGGACTGCCCGGAAGTATATTATCCCCCGGCTTCTGAGGATCCAGTGGTTTGCCACCCACAACCCCGCTCTCTTTCGGCCCCTCCGCTGGATATGTCGTCGACGTCCCCCCTGGTATGGGGTTTGTGGTCTTGTCATTGCCCGTGTGGCTCGGCCCCGGCTTCGGTCCGTAGCCACCACCGTAGCCAGGTATTTGATCCGCCAGACTCGGTTGTTTCGCCTCAAACTCCTGGGTCAACTGTGCAGCCAACCATGCCACCCCTGCCGCCGGCAGCAGATTCATGCACACGCTACTACTCGCACACGTGCGCAATAGCGCTTGGCTGGCTTGGTCCAACAACCTCAGCCCTCCCGCCCCAAAGCGCTGCCCCTGTTGAACCGCAGCATTAACCGTATAAATAACAAGTTGGTTGTTCTGCGCAGCCTCATTGAGCGCACCGGCTCCTGCTGCCGCGCCACCAGCGGCGCTGCCCGCACCAAAGGCTAGCAAGCCCGTCAGCGCGGCCGCTGTGCTTGGCTCAACCCCTTGTCCAATCAGATAGCCTGCGACATGCGGTGCAGCAACACTAGTAAGCCCTGCACCTGCCGCACCGGCCACTCCACCACCTAATCCGCCAAGTAGTGCATGGCCACCAGCGCGGCATGCGCCATCCGGCCCCCAGCAACGCGCCTCATCTTCATTTTTGGCATTGGCAAATCGGGTATTGGCATATTCGCCCCATGACTTGGCCGCCTGCTTGCCAAACTCCGCCGTGATTGCCACCTGCGCATCGATGTCGCGCTGCACCTTGTTCTGATCAAATATCCGCTCGATACCCGTGGCGTCGCCCGTGCGCACGCTCTGGTCGCCGGCGATGCCGGAGATGCCCGCCGTGGTGGTGCCTTGGGCACTGCCGCTGTCCTGACCTACGCCGGCTCCCACGCCTTTGACGCCGAACTTGCCCGCGTCGTTGCCCACGCTGGCATTGACCCCCACGGCCTGGCCTTCATAGCTAGCCTGGTTGTGCAGGTCGCTGGTGGTGAGTGCGACTGCGGTGCTGAAACGGTTCTTGTCCTGATCTATCGCCGTCTGGTTGCTGGCGATGACAGCGCCCTTGAGGTCGGTGTCGCCCTTGACGCTGACCTGGAAGCCGCCGTCCCCTGCCTGTATGCCGCTTTGCTCGGTGACGCTTTGGTAGTGGCTGTTGACCTTGCTCTGGCCGGCATTCAATCCGCCGCCAATGGGCACGCCTGCGGGGCTGATGGTGAGGCTGCCGCCCGCCGTCTGGTTGCGGCTGGCGTAGCTGCTGCTGTCCTGCAGGCTTTCGAGTTTGAGATCGCCACCCACATCGGCCACCACCTGCTTGCCGCTGACCACCGCCCCCTTGAGGTGGGTGTCGCCGCCAGACTGGAGGGTGACGCTGTTGCCTGCGGCTATATGGGTGTTGGTGTGGGTGAGATCGTCACCGGCCTGGTTGCCACGACCTTTGCTGGCACTGACGGTAATGCCGGTTTGCGCTCCCACGCTCACGCCGATGCTGCCGGAGCTGGAGCTGCTGTTGCCGCTGAGGCTGGCCGTATTCTGAGCCGCCTGCAGACGGATATCGCCTTCTGCGGCCAAGGTGGCGTCCTGGCCGGCAGTGATATCCGAGATCTGGCCGCCCAGATTCTGGATGTTCTCGGCGGTGATGTTCAAGGTGTTGCGGCCCGCAATGCTGCCGCTGTTGATGGCATTGCCGGAAAGGATCAGATTCACATCCGAGGCTGCCAGCAAGGTGCCTGTGCCATCCAGGTCGCCTGGCTTGACCCTTAGCCACACCAAACGGAGCGCGAGCGTAGTGACTGCGGCTACTTTGCCAAACAGACCGTTATGTTTAGTTGCGCAGCAACTAACCCCGCAGACCCTGCCAGGACGGGACGGGCTCGATGCCCGGACTGGACTGCAATCCAGGCTCTGCGCGCAGCGCCTGGAGTTGAACCCCTCGCTACCACGGAAACTCCGGCTGTACCGCAACGACTACGCCCGCAGCAAGAAGTGAGTCACGTACTTGCATCACATGCTGAGCATCCCCACTAAACACAATCGGCTGTCCATTTTTCAGGGTATCTCTTGCACTCAAAAAATTACCCCCGATCACATGTGCAACAGCTTTCACTTGTTTGGCATCTTGGTAGTCACCGCGCTCAATTCGTACCTCATAAATAGTTTGATCAAGTTGAATCGGCGGCGTGTAGGTCGTAACAACTGACCAATCACATTGTTTGCAGCGAATGCCCTGGGTTCTCCCCTCTCGAAATACTTCCGTTTGGCTTCCGCACTTCTCACAGGCAATAAACGAATGATCCATCATGGCTTCGCTCCCGGTGTAAATGTTCTAAACGTGCCCTGCCTAGAAAGGTCGGGAACATTGAACAACGGTGAGTTTGGATTAATATTCGCATAGTTATCGACAATGTCGGGAAAGCCGTGAGCAACTGGAGTCGAAGGGAACTCTTGAGTTGCATAAGGGCCATTAGGCTTCACATCATAGATCGGTATTGTTTTGCCGTCTGCGCCAACAACTTGTTGATTCGGGAGTTGGTCTACTTTGTTTCCACTGCCTTGACCCTTCGTACCATTGCCGATATGAGGGCTGCGTGCCGGAGGGCCAAAAAACGTCTGAAATTTGAGCCTCAAACGCCAGTGGAGTGCTCATCGGCATTACCGACGAGCAGGACAATTGAATACTCGAGGGTTTTGAGATGTTCCCTGTAGATCTGCAGTCTGTTCCTCGTTTCAAGCACCTGGATCGTCTTGGCAGACAGGCCAGTCAAAAGTTAATGATCAGCGCTTGCATTGACGGGAAATCCCTGTAGTGCAACAACGCCCCTCAGGCATTATCCCTCCAAAAAACAACCAACTATCTAAACAATTCGGTAATTTCATTGGGAATACGAGATATAGATTGACCAATATGTAATTTTTTAAGCCATATTCCAGAATTTAAATCTATGTCATCTATTCCATTTTTTGAGAACAATTCATTTGCATTAATTAAAAATTCAGACAATCCATTCTTATAAAGAACATTGATATATTCCCCATCTTTTTGTTTTAATGTTCGACCAATATCAAAGTCACCCAAAGAAATCAAATAATTAACCAATTTTATTGCATCACTTAAACGTCTTTCAGGCGTTTTCCTAAATAAATTATCATTTTCATCGTAACTCACTACACCTAGTATTTGACCAAAGAATATTAAATCTCTATCGCCTTCTTCATAGAGATATTTAAGCATATCAGATGCGTATTGATTTTCCATAAAATTATTTCGACCCAATATGAATTTTGTACGGTTTCCCATTTGCAGGGAATATATCAATAGTTTGGCCACCAAATGTTGAGCTATTTCTCAGGCCAATCCTAGTGCCATCAGGCAGAATTTTCATAGCACCATCATATTTTGCAGATGCATTTTCGGCACCTACAGTAATTTTTTGGAATAGTGAATTTAGTTCACTTTCAGACTCAACATTAAAAGCTTGTCCGCTTTTCCCATATGGGGTACCAGTTTCTCGGACAATTGCCCGAATTTCCGTTGAGCCTAAGGCAGTTGTCTCCTTTGTTCCTGAACTTAAGCCCCCACTAGAGTTGGACGTACCAGTTGCCGAATTGGAAGACGACCCCTGCCCATCCTGAGACTGAGACAGTGTCCAATTCGGCGGTACTCCTCCCGTTCCCGCAATCGCCACAGGCGGCACCAGCATACACCCCACCGCTGGTGCACAGATCACCGAAGGTGTAACCACCGCTGCCGCGCCACCTCCCAGTCGTGGGCCATTGCCACCAGGAAGGTCGTCCGGCGGCAGTTGCGGATTCGCAGCGTTCTGCGTATTGCGAAAATCGTTGGTCACTAGACCAGCTAAGTTTTGTGCTCCGCTGGCGGCGCCCTTGACCTGATCGTTCAATTCATGCCATACCGCTGCCGCTGAATCTCCGCCCTTATCGAAGAAACCGTATGTAAACAGACCCGTTGCCTTTAGCTGTTGCTGCTCCGCAAGGTAGTCCGTTCCCCGATTTTGCGACGCGACCTTCTGCGCGTAAGTTGGATCCTTTGGATCCATACCATAGGAACAGTGAATCAGCGCGCACGCCGCGTCGTCCAAACGCTGCTGCTCCTCCGTGGTCTTCCCTGCCTTCAGCGCTGCCAGGGTTTTGATTTCCTTTGGACTCTGCTGCCGATTATTGAAATCCGCATTGAAGGCCGTGGATGCACCTGCCGCAGACCCACCGCTGGCTGCTGCACCAATCGTCGTCGCTGTTGCGCCACCAGCCACGCTGGCTAGCACCTTGGCGGCGTCTTCTCCCAGCCCCGCATTTTGAAGCGCACTCTGAAATTGCTGCTGCAACTGGTCGATAGCCGGTGCCGCTGCACTGGCCGCAGTGGCGCCCATTGCGCCCTGCACTCCTCCTGACAAGCCTCCCACCACAGCATGCATGGCAACACGGTAGGCCCCACCCTCGCTCCATTTCTCAGCTTCTACGGGGTCTGAGTTTTTAAGTTCGTTGTACTTTTGGTTAGCATAGGTTCCCACGGCCTTGCTGGCCTGCTGCCCAAACGTCGCCATGATCTGCGCATTGGCGGCCTGCTCCTGCAGCAGTTTCTGCCCGTCCCAGTTTTTGCTAAGTGCGCCAGAGTCTGCTCCAGCGAGCACCTCCCGCTTGATGCTGTCTGCCGCTTCTTTGGCCGTTTGGCCGGTCTTTTGCTGTTGGCCCGCCTCATCGGTGATGGTCAATGTGCCGCCGCTGATACCGCTGTGCGTAGTGCTGCTGGCACTACCGCTGTCGCTGCTGAACCCGGCGGCTGCACCGTTGACGCCGGTCTTGCCGAGGTTCTGCCAGCTCCAGTTGGTACCGTTGTTCACGGTGCCGCCGCCTGCACTATCTGTACCTCCTGTGCCACTGGGCTTCTGCGCAGGCTTGCTGCCCGCGACACTGATACCGCCAGAGAGGTTGACGCCACTGGCGCTGTGGTCGCTGTGGTTGTTGATGTCGCTGGCGGTCAACGTACCAGTGGTGAGGTGGTTGCGGTTGTGGTCGACAGCATCCTGCGTGCTGGCGATCACCGCCCCCTTGAGGTCGGTGTTGCCCTTGACGTTGACCTGGAAGCCGCCGTCTCCGGCCTGTATGCCGGTCTGCTCGGTGACGCTGGCGTAGTCGCCCTTGGCCTTGCTGTTGCTGTAGCTGACACTGGCGGAGAAGCCCGCTCCGATCGTGACCGATCCTCCGATGTTTTGCTGCTTGCCGTCAAAACTGCTGCTGTCTTGCAGGCTTTGCAGATTCAGGTCGCCGCCCACATCCGCCACAACCTGCTTGCCGCTGACCACCGTGCCGCGCAGGTTGGCATCGCCGCCGGAGTCGATGGTGACGACGTTGCCTGCGCTGACGTGGGTGTTGCTGTAGCTCACTTCGTCGCTGTTGGCATGGCCCTTGCCCTTGCTGGCACTGGCGGTGATGCCTGCGGCAAATCCGTTTTTGCCATAGCTGATGGCCAGGCCCACACCTGCGCTGGAGCTGCTGTTGGTGCTGCGGTCGCTGTGGGTGTCTTGCGAGGCCAGCAGATTGACCTGGTTGTCGGCTATCAAGGTGGCATCCTTGCCTGCCGTGATGTTGCTGCCCTGGATCAGGATGTTGCTGTCTTTGCCAGCGCCGGTGGCGATGAGGTTGACGTTGCCGCCAGCCTGTACGCTACTGCCATGGCTGGCAGTGCCGCTTTGGTAGCTATCGCTCTGACTCTTGCTGGAGCCCAGGGTTATGGAGACGCTGACCCCACCACCAGTGGGATCGCCCTGGCTCAGTGCCTTGACCGCATCCTGGTTGTTGTAGACATTGAGCGCTGCCGCCCCTGCGGCCAGAGCCTGCATGCGCCCATCGCTGGTCTTGCCCGCAGCCTCAGTCAAGCTGGAGGCTGTCTGGGCCATGGTGATCACCGGTGCGGAGAGGCTTACGCTCAGGCCGCTTTGCTTGAATCTGGTGTGCTGTTCGCTGCCAAGCGTTTGCTGGGCTTCGGTAATCGCAATGTCCTTGGCCACGACATTCACATCCCCCTGGGGGGCGACCACGTCGCTGCCCACCTGCCGATAGGCATTGCCGGCCACGATGTTCACATCGCCGCCTATGCTGCCCACGGTGGAGGCTGCGGCCGTGGTGCGGGTGCCGGCCTGGTCGGTGCTCTGCATGCGGCTGCCGATGGTAAAGCCAATGCCTCCGCCGCCGCCAAAGATGCCGCTCTTGGTTTCCTTGCGGTAGTGCTGTTCGCTGGAGGTTTCCTGGGCGGCGGCGATGGTGACGTCTCGGCCCGCCTGCAAGGTGGTTGCGGTGTCGGAGACGACATGGCTGCCGGTAACCGCGATATCGCGGCCGGCGTTGATGGCAACCGTATCTCCGCCTAGATTGCTTCCAACCGCTGTGGTGCTGTGCAGTTGCTCCCGCGTGGTGACGGTCTTGCTGGAGAGAAAGCCTTTGTTGGTGTGTTGATGAGCTTCATCCAGGCTTTGGCTGGCCTGGCCGGCACTGATCTGGATATCGTTGCCGGCGGACAGGCTCAAGGCCTTGCCTGCATCGATGGTGGCTGCCTTGGCATTGATATCCTGACCAGCGCTGAGGTTCACGCGGCCAGCGCCGGTGATCTGCGTGCCCACATCCAGCGTGCTCGACTGGCGCAAGTAGTTCTTGCTGTCCCAGTTGATATCCTGGCTGCTGCCGACCGCAACCGTGTTGAGGTTCAGATTGTTGCCAGCGGTGAGCACGGTGGCTCCGGTGCCTGCATTCTGTATCTGCGCAGCCGTGAGATTGAGGTTGTTGCCCGCACTGGCGACCAGCACACCAGCCGGCCCGGATACATAGATGCCCGCGACACGATCGATCCCTGTCTGGGTAAAGCGGTTGCCGCCTGCCTGGTTGGCACTGCTTTGCGTGGTGGTTGTGAGGTTCAGGTCACGTCCTGCGGACACGGTGGCCGAGTCCACGCCCTTGATGATGCCTGCGAGGTTGTCAAAGTCCTGCCGGGCTGCAAGCTTGACGTCGTTGCCGGACATCTGGCCGCCCAGATTCTGGATGTTCTCGGCCGTGATGTTCAAGGTATTGCGGCCCGCAATGCTGCCGCTGTTGATGGCATTGCCGGAGAGGATCAGATTCACATCCGAGGCTGCCAGCAAGGTGCCTGTGCCGTCCAGATCGCCGGGCTTGACCCTTACATACACTTGCGGAACCAGAACGCTTTGCTTGCTGCCGTCAGCCAACGTCACTTCCTTGGTGACCAGCCAGACGATGTCGCTGGTCAGTTGCGCCACCTGTGCCGCACTGAGCTCCACACCAGGGCGCAAGCCCTGGGCCTGGGCGAAGGTTGCGCCGTTTTGCAGCAAGTCTTTGTATTGCTCGTCGTTGCTGGTGTAGTTGCCCAGGAATCGGCGTCCGGTGAGCTGCCCGATTTGCTGCTGCACCAGTTGCTGCTCATAGAACCCGTCGCCCAGGCGCTTTTGAACGGTGCCGGGGTCCATCTGCAGAGCCTGAAGCATGTAGTCCGAAGACAGCCAGTTTCTATATTGCGTGAACTTGGGGTCTGTCTCCACCAGATAGCGGGAGCCTGCTTCAGGATGCTGGCGATACAGGGAGGTCCCAGGTACCTGGGTGTTGGGCTGGGCGGTGCGAATATTGACCTGAGAGGACGCTGATTTGGCATTGGATGCATCCGCAGCCGCGCTCTCGGGGGTCGCGGCTGCACCGACCTTGGCAGAGGCCTGCGCTTGAGCGCTGCCCTCTTGCGCCGCCACACCCGCCACGGCATTGCTTGTGATCTGCCCCTGGGTCTGCGTTGCGGTGGCTGCACCAGCTGCCGGGCCTGCCTGCGTTCCCTGCACGGCTCCAGGAGCTACGGAATGATGGATGGCATCCACGGCGCCCGCAGCAGATGCCTGTGCCTGCACCGCTGAAATGGCGCTGGCTCCCGGCGCTGCGCCGGTCGAGGGGTTCGCAGCGTGCTCGGTGTATGTGTAGGAGGCCAGTGTTTGCGTCTTGATTGTGCCTACAGGTGCATAGTCCGAGCCGCTGTACTTGCGGTTTGGAGTGCTGGAGCCGCCCTTCCATGTGCTGTAGACATAGCCTTGATCGACGGATTTGACCTCTACGGCTGTCGCTCGGTTGTCGAGTGAGCCGCCCGTCGCATTGATCGTTCCACCGGCCAGGATGGTGCTGTCCTGATTCAGGAGCTTGCTGGATGGATTCGATCCACTCCATTGCAGATTGCCGCCTGCCACGATTTTTCCGGGGGAGGATTTCGTCACTTGCGCACTTTGCTCAGTGCGGTTGTAGTCGTAGAAGACAAACTCCCCAATCCAGCGGCTGCGAATATCTTGGTAGAAAGCATCCAGCTTCGCGTCCAAGGCGGCATCCGCTGCATTGCGGGCGTCCAGCAGGGGTTTGTAGGCGTTGTATTCGTCTACGTTTGCCTGAGTGACTTGGACGTACTGGGCCCCGTCCTCCGAGCTGCCGATGACGTGATAGCCCACGGTGCAGCTTGCCAGAGCAGCACAGGGATTGGTGCTGCTTAGAACAGGCGCAGGCCCGGTATAGGGCTGCACGCCAAAGTCGCTCCAGATTCGGTGGTCGGCGGCGTAGTGCGCGCCTTTGACGAGTTCTCCGCCTCCCCAGATCCCGCCCACGGTGCGGTCACCGCTGTACTGCATATAGCCCTGAACCCGCTGGCCGTTGTCATCGACATAGCTGGGGTTGTAGTAAGGAGCATATTTCGCGAACGGATATTGTTCGGAAGGCAACAGCAAGCCTTTGTAGTACTGATCGAAGGCTGTCGTTTCACCGGTAGTGAATGAGCAGGTTTCTCCGCCCATATTGCAGCGCCACTCATTGCCGCTGACCACGAAGCTGATGTCCTGCGGCCCAGAGCCTCCAACCTTGCCATTGGAGATCAGCAAAACGTCGCTGCCCTTGTAGCGCTGGCCGTTAGGTGCTTGAAATTCAACAATCTTTTGAGGCTGGCCGTCGACCAATGTCCACTGCAGATGCTCATTGGTATTGCGAACCTGGTCATGTCCCAGCACCATGCTGCCGGCGGACTCCAGCGTGGCGCTGTTGTTGTTGAGCGTCTGCCCTGCGCCTGTGGCATGCCAATTTGAATCGAGCGCCCCACCCGTGAATAGATTTCCTGCGCTATAGATCAGTGCGTTTTCTCGGTTGGTGATGTTTTGAACGCCCAGGTCCATGCGCTCTCGCGCAGCAATCGTGGCAGCCTGGCTGATGCCAGCAACCGTTTCTTCCTGGTTGGTCAGCGCGTTGGCTGCAATCGCTACCCGGTCACCATAGATGCGGCCGGTGCCAACGTTGTTGATATTGCCGGCCTGGATGCGGGTGTCGGCACCGTCGATCAGCCCGCGGTTGGTCAAGGTGTCGGAGATCGTGAGCTGCGTTGTCTGCCCACTGAGCAGTTCACCCGTCGCCTGGTTGTCCAGGTTGCTGGCGTTGACGGTCAGGTTCTTTCCGGCTTGGACGGTGACCGGGTTTGTCAATGTGCCCGTGGCTTGCAGCTGCAGGTTGCCGCCAGCCTGCAAGGTGCCCCCCAGGGTATGGTCGCCTTGCAAATTCAGACTGACGTCACCGCGCGAGGCAATCTCTCCTGCGCCGTTCAGGCTGCCTGTGCGAATGTCCACATTCTGATCGGCAACGATTTGACCCGCGTTGTTGCTGATGTTCAGTGTGGGAGTGGCGGCCTGGTCGGCGGCAATCTTCAGCAGCTTGCCGGCGCTGAGCTCGCCACGATCATTGATCAGTTGGCCATCGCTCAGAATCGTCAAGTCCTGCCCTGCACGCACAGCCCCCTGGCTGTTGTCCAGCTTGGCAGCAGTCACGGAAATCGTGCTGGCTTCCAGGCCCAGCGCTTGTGCACTCCCATCGCTGTTCAAAGCCAGGGTGTTCTGGTTATCGATACTTCCGGCCTGAACCGTCAATGCCTGCCCTACCCGGATGAGCCCTGCCTGATTGGTCAGAGTGCCGCTTGCGAGGTTGATACCTGCTCCTTGCACCGCAAGAATCTGGCTGCCCGTGTTGTCGATGCCTGTTGATTGCAGATTGAGATGTGCGCCGCTGTAAATCTGCGCCGCCTGCGCATTTTTCTCGGTGCTGTTGATCGCGCCGCTGCTCGTGATGTTCAGGTCGGTCTGGGCACTGATCAGACCGCCCTGGTTGCTCAACGTGCCACTGTGAATGTCCAGTTGTGCGCCGGCGACCAAGCCCAGAGAACCTGTGCTGCTGCGGCTTGCCTGGTTGCTCAGGGCTTGCTCGTGGGTGTCAATGCTGAGATTGCGACCTGCAGCCACCAGGCCTGCATCGTTGTCCATCTGACCGGTCGACAGGATGGCGTCTCGTCCCGACACGATCTTGCCTTGAGCGTTTTGCAGTTGATTGCCTGCACCGTCCAGTGTGAGACGAATATCGTTTTCTGCCTGGATCAGGCCTGCAGCGTTTTTGACGGCATTCGTTGTGGTGTGAAGATTGAGGTCGCCCTGAACTGCAACCAAGGTGCCCTGGGTGTTGTCCCAACCCGTGGCTGTTGCCGTCACGCTCTGCTGGCCTGCAACCATGCCGCCGGTGTTGTCGACATCCGCAGAGCTGGTGAGCGTGGTTGCCCCGTTGCCGATGATTTTGCCGCGTGCGTTGTGCAGTCCAGCCGTATCCACGCGAAGCTGGCCGGAGCCAGCATGACCGATCATCCCGTCCGTGTTGTCAAGCAGCCCACCGGAGACCAAGGCGAAGTCCTGCGCATTGGCAACAATGCGTCCCGCGCTATTGTTGATGGCACCGGCACTGTGAATGCCTGCAACGGGGTTGGCGGATCCCGAAGCCGCATCCGTCTGCTGGATGACACCTTCGGTATTGTTTATCTCGCCGACATCGATGCTGAGCTGCCCACCACTGATTTGCGCCTTGGAGCTGTCGAGTTTTTGTCCGGCGGTGGCGGAGATGCTCAGCAATCCGGGTGTGCTGATCTTGGCCTGAGCAGCGTGAATGTCTCCCGTCGTCGCGCTCAGCGTCACGTCTGCGCCCGTGCTTCCGGTGGTGCTGCCTTGAAGATCGAGGCTGGCGGCTTTCAGGTTCAATGCGCCTGTCGCCAGTGCCTGCCCATTGGTTTGCAGGCTGCCGGAGGTCACTGCCGTTAACGCGCCGCTGCCCGTCAGCTGTCCATTGGCGGCCATGCCGGCAGCCAGAACATTGGCCGCACCGCCAGCAAAGCTGTCTGCAGTGAGCGACAGATTTTTGGCCGCAGCAATGGTGCCTTGATTGCTGAGCGCACCGGCCACATCCAAGCTCTGTTCACCAGCTGCGTACAGCGTTGCGCTGTTGTTCAGGCTGGTGGCAGTGGTTTTGAGATCCTTGGCAGCATAGAGGTTGCTGCTGTTGGTGATGGCTTGGGCATTGACCGTGAGGCTGCCGCCTTGGCTTTGAATGCCTGTGGCATTTCCTGAAGCGGCTGTACGGGTGTTGCCCAGGTCTGCGCTTGTCAGTTGCAGGTCGCCATTGGAGGAGATCAGCCCGTCGCTGTTGGTGACATTGCCGCTGCTGGCCAAAGACAGGGTTCCGTTGCCAACGATCTGGCCGCGCGTGTTGTCAAGGCTGGATGTCTGCAATGCGCCGTGCCCTGAGCCGGCATGACTGATCAGCCCGTCCGTATTGTCCAGCGCACCGGATTGAAGCTTCAGATTTGCAGCGTTGACAACAATGCGCCCGGCGTTGTTGTTCAGTGCACCGCCCCCCAGATTGATATCCAGATCAGCGCCACCGGACTGCTCAATGCTTCCTTGATGGTTGTTTAACTGCCCAACCTGAATTTGCAATTGCTGGCCAGCCAGACGACCTGCGGTGTTGTCCAGCGTTTGGCCTGAAACCGTGCTGGCGGTAATCGACAGCTTGCCTGGTGTGCTGACTTGTGAGCCCGCCGTGACAATGTTGCCCTGGGCGGCACTCAGATTCACATCGGCACTGGCACTGCCTACCGTTGCACTTCGCAGATCCAGGCTGCCGCCGCCGAGGTTGACGTTGTTTGCAGCCAATGCCTGGCCGGCTGTTTGCAATCCACCCGAAGTGGTGAGGTTCAGAGTCCCAGGATTGGCGAGTTTTCCATCGGCAGCCATGCCTGCTGCCAGCACATTGCTGCCAGTGCCTGCAAAAGTGGCGGCTGTCACGTTCAGGTCCTGGGCTGCAGCAATGGTGCCGCTGTTCGTGATTGCACCGCTCGCGTTCAGCGTCTGCGCAGCACCTGCATAGATGGTGCCGCCATTGCTCAGGCTTGAAGTGGCCGCAATCAGGTTTTTGGCGGCCTGGATGTTTCCGCTGTTATCGAGTTGCTGAACGTTCAGGTGAACATCGCCCGTCTGGCTTTGAATGCCTTTGGCGGTGCTTGCCGCAGGGGTGGCACCGTTGGTCAATTGAGCACTGGCAATGTCGAGTTGGTCGACCGCAGAGATCAATCCATCGGTGTTGTCGAGCTTGCCCGCGTTGATGCTGAGCTGCTTTGCACTGATCTGTCCGAGGGTGTTGTCCAGGCGCTGGCTGCTCGATCCGTCGGCTCGGATGGCCAAAAGGCCTGCGCTGCTGATGCGGGCGCCACCCGTCTGGATGTCGCCGCTTTGAGCCGTCAGACTCATATTGCCTGCGGTGCTTGCTGCGCTGCCCTGCCTGAGGTCCAGACTTGCGGCATCGAGGCTGACATTGCCTGCTGCCAGAATTTGTCCGGCGCTTTGCAGATTTCCTGATGCAGTTGCAGTCAGGACACCCGCTCCGGCAAGCTTGCCATCAGCAGCCATGCCCGCAGCCAGGACATGGGTGGCTGCGCCATTGAAACTCCCGGTTTGCACCGTCAGGTTCTGGGCTGCGCCAATTGTTCCGGTACTGGTCATGCTGCCATCAACGGTCAGTGCCTGGCTGCCTGCCGAATACATGACTCCGCTGTTGTTCAGGGTCGAGGCATGTGTCTCAAGTGCCTGCGCCGCATGGACGCTGCCGCTGTTGCTCAAGGCCTGGGCTTGTGCATGCAGGGAGCCATTGCTCACAATACGTGCACCATCCGCGACAGCCGGTTGGCTGCCACTTTGGGTGTTATTGAGCAGTTGGCCTTGGCTACTCAACTTGAAGCTTCCGCCACCGGCATGCAGCAACTGACCTGCCGTGTTATCGATGTTCCCGGCAGCAATATCCAGGTTACCCGCTGCGGTTTGAATCACGCCAGCTCTGTTGTCCAGACTCCCCTGCAAGGCGATTGTCTGGTCGCTGCTGCCGCTTTGGATGATCTGTCCGCCGGCATTGCTCAGAGCGTTGGCTTGAACACTGAGGGTGGATGCCTGTACTCGCGCACTATCTGTCGTGAGTGTCCGGCCCGTTTGCAGATCCATTTTCTCGGTTGCCAGCAACTGACTGCCTTTGGCTTGCAAGTCACCTGTTGTGGCTTGCAGTTGCAAGGTTTTAGCCTGCTGACGGGACGAAGACAGGTCAAGGCTTGCACCTTGCATCTGCACATTGCGGGTGGCCAGCGCCTGGCCTGACGTCTGCAGTTGTGCATCTGCATGCACGCTCAGATTTCTATCCCCGAGCAACTGTCCATCCGTTTGCAGGCCAGCCGCCCAGACTGTTGCATCTCGGGCTTGAATCTGCGCCCCAGCCCCTGCAGCCTGAATAGAGACATCACCCAAGGCAGCCACTGTGCCACTGTGTGTCTGGCTCGCCTGCGAACTCAATTGGACATTGCCGCCGCCATAGATGGCACCGCTTTGCTCTACCGCACCACGGGTGTTCACGACAACATCGGCGCTGCTGGATTGAATGGAGCCGCTGTTGTTGAGCCAGCCTTCACTGTTCAAGGTGAGGCTTGCACCACTGGCTTGGAGCAGGCCAGCGTTTCGAACACCCAAGCCAGACTCGGTGCCGACGATAAAGATCTTGCCCGCATACATGCCGCCCAATTGAGCCACGTCCAGGGCGAACTGAGGTTTCGCAGGCTCTGCGCCTGTCGCACCGGGGTTGCTTTGCTGGACATTGCCATCAGTGGTAATCTGGTTGACGCCTGTGACCACACGCAAATCCTGGGCCCACAGCCCGGCGTTCAGCGAGATGGCTCTTGCAAGGATGTTGGCGTAATCTGCCTTGGTGGCATCAAGCCCATTGCCCTGGATGCTGATGAGACCGCCTTGTACATTCAAGCTGTCAACAGCTCCATTGGCTCCGTACAGCGGCCTGCCCGTCGTCAAGGTCACGCCTGCAGCATTGATGAAGGACAGGCCATCGACCACCAGACCCGAAGGGTTGGCAATGATGACGTCCGCTCGCTGGCCAGCGACTTCCAGCGGCCCCATCAAGCGCGTTTGCGCCGCTGAGTTGACTTCATTGACAATGACTCTGGCGCCGCCATTGGCAAGCCATGGATTGCCTTGCACCCAGCCACCAATCTGGGTTTGCACATTGGTGCGGCTGTTGTTGAGGATGGCGCCCTTTTGCCCGATGTCGAACTGCTGATAGGTGTTGCGGCTGACGCCACCTGCAGAAGGGGTCTGGATGTTGACCGTGGGCGTGCCGTTGGCTGATTCCAGAACCGTGGGGCGCTGGCGATTGGGGGCCGAGGGGTCGGCAATGATTTGTGCAAAACCGGCAGGACCCCCCAGTGCCAAGGCCAGCATGCCTGCTGTCCTGGCTGCAGCGCAGAGCGGGAAATCGCTCAGGAAGGACTTGGCAGTGCGCAATCTGCCCGCCGACAAGGCACCTGAATCACAAGCGCCTGTCTGTGTGCTGCCATTGCTGGCCTTGCCTTCGCTGGAAGCTGTTTCCTGCACCACCATCCGGATGCCACGCGCTTTGTTGAAGATAACGCGATGAAGATTCTTGTTCATGACGATGCCTCAGAAACTGTAGGCCAGGCTCAGAGCCAGGTTGGTGTGGGAGGTTCGGAAGTGCTCCGGCTTTTTGACAGGCGTTGCCACAAAGACTTCATAGGAGAGGTTGCGCCAGGCCCCGCGCAGGCCGATGGCCGCGCCGGTCAATGACTGGCCCACCAGGTACTTTGCAGAAGGCCCGCTGACATGGCCGGTGTCCAGGCCCACAAAGGCCTCGGCATTGCCCGCAGCGCCCAGATTCAATGGGGTGCTGAGTTCGTTGCGCCAGTACCAGCCCCGCTCTGCCAGCAAGGTGCTTTCTCCATCGAAGCCCCGTACGGTGTAACGGCCACCAATGCCGATGCGGTCTTGTGGCGTCAGCGGGGTCTTGTTCCACTGGCCATGCCAGTTGCTGCTGAATCTGAGTTTGGTGCCGCCCAGCTCGAAGGGCTTGGACAATGCCAGATCGGCGATGAAGAGCTTCATGCGCGAAGTGCCTTCACCAAAGGGCTCCTCTGGCGCGCGCAAGGCCGCAAAAGCGCCTGTGCCTCGCTTGTAGGCCAGGTTGGCATCCAGGATGGCATTGCCCAGATAGCTGCGCTGATTAAGGCTCAGCTCAAAGCCCGAGGTGCGCCTGCGCTGGACATCGATTTCCACATCGTCGATGTAGTTGTTGGAGGTCCGCTGGAACGCCTTGATGCCAACCGTTGTTTTCGAGGAGGCATTGCGAAACACTACGCGGCTTAGCTTGAGATCCAGGTTGCTAGATTCGCCGCTGTAGGTGTAGTTTTGATAGGCACCGGCCACGCCTTGGTGGTACTTGTTATAGGAGCCGGACAGGGCTGCCAGCCAGTACCCAAAAGGCACGGAATACTGCGCTGCACGGGTCTCAGTGCCACGGTTGCCACCATTGCCCATACCCCCGCCGAAGCTGAAATACATCAGATCATTCAGGCCCAGCGGGTTATCCCAGGACACGGTACCCGTGCCTTGGACTTTGCCGGTGGATTTGGTGCCGCCATTATCCAGGGCGACGTTAAAGCGCAGCGGGTTTAATTTCTTATAGGTAATCATCAAATCACTTTGGCCGGGTTCGGTATCCGGGCCTTCGGCGGGAGTGATTTGAATATCGGCATCTGCCGTTGGAACACGCTTGAGGTTTTCCAAACCTTGCTCAATATCACGCAGTTGCAGCAGCTCGCCAGGTTTGGACGGCAGCGCTGCAATAAGCGAGGTGTCTCCCGTGCTGTCCGGGGTAAATCGGATGGACTTGAGAACGCCGGGAATAAAAGCAACGGTCAGCACACCGCCCTGAAGGTTCTGCGGCACCACCATGACCCGGGAGGTCACGTAGCCATGCTCAAGCACTGCCTGCTGCAGCCGGGCCAATATGACCTCGACACCCTTCGCCCCAACGCAAGGCCTGGCACTCAGATCAATACCCGCTGCCGCCTTGAGCCACGGGACTTGCTCGAGTTTTTCTCCTGTCAATTCAAGGGTGTGCAGCGCAAAGCAGGGAGTCTCGCTCTTGGGCATCTCCAGCTCGATTGCCTTGGTGCGCGGCTGCAAGGTATCTGCATTGGGCGCCATGCGCTCACGCAGCTCCCGTTCACGCTCTTGCTGTCGTTGCAACTGCTGCTGCTCGATGGCAGCACCGGATAGCTGCGCCAAAGCAGGAGCTGCAAAGCTTAGTACGGCAGCAAATAGTGCCGTCAATTGAAAACGCTTGCCAGGCGCTGCCTCCCTCATAAAAGACCTACTTATTTTTTGTGTCATCATTTTCCGTATGAAAACAGCCAGGTTTATGGCTGATGACCATCATATAAAAGTTACAAAAGCAGAATATTTAACGCATAACAAGTTTTCTGCAGTGAATTACCTCCAATGCAGTAGAAAGAGCTTTCACTGCTTTGCGAGACTAGGCCATATGTGAAATCTCATTTGCCCCCGTAAATTTTTTATTTGATCGAGAAGTAGCTTCGCCAACGGCGAAATCTGGATTTCTCCACCTGCAGCCAAACGCCTTGAAAACCTGGCTCCGGACTGAGGCACTCGGCCGCGATGCCCTCCCTCGCCAACGATGTCATGCAAGTCAATGCACTCTTGCACGGATATGGAAACGGGATATCAATCGCCCCCAGCTATCAAGGCAAGACAAAATCAGAAGGCGCTCTGGGCGATCACCGACGAAATATGGCGATGGGCCCAAGAAAGCATCAGACGACGGACAACATGCTAATCAAAGCAGTCAGTGATGGGGATAAGAAAATTCTTATTTTTCGGAGCAGGAGACTCGGCGATATCGTTCATACGCCGGCAAAAACCGAATGTCAGGTTCGAAGCATTCGCGCTTATCGTCCTGATCTGCAAGCACCTCGATAATTCCAGCGAGACAAGAAGCCCCCCAAAGAACGCAGACAGCAGGTTTGACGTCATGGGCACATTTACGCTGTCTCTTCGCATCCTCAAAGCTGATGCACTGCAGTCAGAGGGAGTGCGGAAAACGGCCTTTTTGAGCCTTGATCGGGAATAGAGGCACGCCTTGCACTGATGTGCAGCACTTGGATCTTTTCTCATGCAAGCCATTGATATAGCGGGATTTTCTTGAGCATCAGGAGATCAGGATTCATAACCCCGCTTGCATTCAACGGCGTGGCATACCGCCAGTTCATACCGCCAGTTCATCCCGCCAGGGCATGCAGCAGCACATGATTGACCATGAAGTCACTTGAAGCTTTAGGCTTGCATGCATGACTTCTCAACCTCCACCGCACAACAGATCCTTTTCACTCATGCTGCGGGTGCCGCCGATGGCCCTGTTCGCTGTGTTTGCCGTGGCAATGTGGCTTCTGCCCGATATCCGGCCGATCAGGTTCACTGCTTCATGGATAGCGGCCCTCATGCTCGCCGCACTGGGCGCAGTGTTCTGCCTCGCCGATGTCTGGGCTTTTCAGCGTGCCCAAACCACGGTGAACCCCATCACCCCGGCAGCATCGACAACGCTGGTGGTCAGCGGGATCTATCGGGTGACACGCAATCCGATGTATCTGGGCTTTGCGCTTTTATTGCTGGCACTCGGCATGTATTTGGGCAAGCTATCAGGATTGCTCCTTGTGCCGCTGTTCATGGCCTACCTTCAGCACTTCCAGATACGACCGGAGGAAAGAGCGCTGCAGGCGCGATTTGGAGCTTTGTTCGCGGCCTATTGCCGGCAGGTACGACGCTGGCTATAGAAGGATTCAAGCCGGCCCGGGCCACGCCGGCCGGTATTGACTACTCACTCGGCGCCGTGCACTGCTGCCTTGCAAGCCGATAGACAAAGTCAGGCAAGCCTCAGGCAAGCTCCTTGGCTGTATCGATGTTGGCGAGGCCCAAACCTCCATTCAGGCCGGTTATCCAGAGATTGCAGGGCATCAATGCCAGCCACGGACAGATCAGCGGGGGCGCATAGGCCACACTTGCCCACCTGTTTCTTTGCCCCGCGATCACCAGCAAGAGACTTGAGCGAGCGGCAAAGGCTTGCTGCAGCCGGTTTTTTACGTCCAATCGTCTCTGACTTCGTAAATGACCCATGCCACCAGCAAGACGACCAGTTGCAGACCAATCAGTTGAATCATGAGAGTAGACATCGTCGCTCTCCTTGAGTGCTTCGATGCAGTCATGGTCCCACTTCGGATGCTCGCCAGCAAATGAAGACAGCTTGCACTTCGCGGGCTTTAGCCGCTACACATTGGGCTGCTCTATCGGATCGCCCGGCAGCTCTGCAGGCGGTTGATCATTGGGAGGATCAATCGGGTCGGGCTTGGGTTCCGGCTCTTTGAGCGGGTTCTTCTGAAGAGTCATGGCGGCCATCTCCTTGCAGTGATGAAGTCGGTGCCAAACAGATTGGCGAATGAGTCATAGACACAGTGGGTAGCAGCACCATCGATCTCAGGCAAGCTGCGGGCAGCATTCGGTGAGACTCAGGATATCTCGAAGATATCGCCATCTGACAATGCCGCACTCTCATGGTAGATGTCGTAGAGGTATTGGGGCAGCTCCTCATAAGTGATCTCAGGAGGGACGGCCAGATCCACCGGGCCAAGCTTTCCATCGAGTCCAACCGCAAAGCAGTGCCATCCCGAGTTGCGGCGCTCTATGGCCAGGATGTCGCCAAACACGTTGAATCGGTACTTTTCCATCGCTGCTCCACTGTTGAGCCTTGCATGCTAGCCGCATCTGCTCGCCAGTCTCGAACAACCTATGGCTCCTGAATTGCCGAACCTGTGCGTCAAGAGCCATCCGCCAGAAGCCTTGTCAGAGCCGATGGAGAGGGGGGCATCGCAGTGTTTCCTGGCATTCGCACCCTTCCCGTTTATGCACCAAAGCTGACGTTTTACTTATTGGATAAGGCTTCAAGGTTATTAAAAAGAGTACTGTGGCTCTCGGCGATCGATCTTGATTCGTCATCCAGGACTGGAGGTCTATATGCCAGATAGCCGTATTCCCCCGCCAATCCAGAAGTTCTGGGAAGCCACCAAGGAGCTGTTCTCCATGGACAAGGATTTCCCTGCGCCGCCCCAACTAGACCCGCAAGAGCCCACAGACATGGAAAAGAAGCAGGAGGAAGAAAGACTGCTGCGCATGCGCCACAACTACCGACATTGGTAGCCCTGTCTCCTGAATCCAGCCTTGCGATTGGTTTTCAGCCACCTCGACAGGTGGTTTTTTGTTGCCTTGAGATACAAAAGCATGTGCACCGGGCCGGATCAAGCCTAGGCCGAAGTGAAAGAGCAGCGATAAGATGAATCGAGAACCGTGAAGCTGGGGACGAGACTCGCAGCAGAATCGAATGGATCACCCAGGAGCCCCATGAAAAACAAAGTTGTGCTCATCACCGGAGGCAGTCGAGGCATTGGTGCAGCCACCGCCCTGCAAGCAGCAGCTGCAGGCTGGGATGTACTGCTCAGCTTCAATACAGACCAGACGGCAGCCGATGCGGTTGTCTCGCAAATAAAGGAAATGGGCAGGCACGCCATGGCCATTCAGGCGGATATGGGCTGCGAAGAGCAGATTCGCCGTCTTTTTGCCGTGGCGGATGTGCAGTTCGGGCGCCTGGACGCCTTGGTCAACAACGCAGGTATTGTGGACACGGCACAGACGCTGGCCGAGTTCAGTTCGCAGCGCCTTGAGCGAATGTTTCGCATCAACACCATAGGCGCTTTTCTCTGCGCTCGCGAAGCGGTGCTTCGCATGAGCACTGCCAATGGCGGCCACGGTGGAGCCATCGTGAATGTGTCCAGCATCGCGGCAAGACTTGGCGCGCCACGCCAGTATGTCGACTACGCGGCATCCAAGGGGGCTGTGGATGTGATGACTCTGGGGCTGGCCAAGGAAGTGGCTGCGGAAGGCATCCGCGTCAACGCTGTCCGCCCCGGTCTCATTGAAACGGATATTCATGCCAGCGGGGGGCAGCCGGACCGGGTTCAGCGCCTGGCGGCTGGCGTTCCCATGAAGCGCGGAGGAACGGCTCTGGAGGTTGCCAATGCAATCGTATGGCTCATCTCGGACGAGTCGCCATACACCACTGGTAGCCTGATCGAGATATCGGGCGGCAACCTCTGACCGGGCTGCCGCCCAAGCACGACCAGCCCTCTGGTGCGGGCTTTCATATGTCCTTGCGCTTGAGGCAACGCGGCAGCGGCCGCCCTCGCTGGCCTCTCTGTTCGGGAATGGTCCTGAACTGGCAGCAGTGAACGGCTCGACGTGGAATTCGTGTCGTTGGCGCATGCAGTCACACCAGGTGACGCAGCATGTTGCGTCAGCCCGGACGTACTGGCTCGCTGCCCCTTATCTGGCAAACCGCGACGTTATCTGGTTCTCAGCCTTCGCTCGAGCGCGCCAGTCGAGGCCTGTCATTCAGCGATGTCCGTGCCCTTGACCGCCACCTGGGCGATGGCCTCCATGCGGTGGACGGTGATTCCCATGCCCTCCGTGGCCTGGATGCGGCCTGTGATGCGGTGGACGGTGCGCGTGATGATGGTGGTTGTACCCAGGCCTGTATGCAGGACGCCCGTAATAGTAGGAGCCGCCATAAGGCTGATAGATGTAGGTATCGCTATACCCGTAGCTGTATCCAGGGCCTGCCGCGTAACAACCCGACAAAAGCAAGACGAGCGCAGAGACTCCAAACAGTTTCTTCATGCGCGAAGTCTAGACGTACCAGCATCGCTCGGGTTTTCAATGTGTAAGCCCGGCTTTGTGCAGACAACTGCCGACATCTCGAGGAGTTGTCTTTTGACATGCTCCACAACGTCCGCCACCTGGCGAGGGTGCACCGGTTGCATCCGAGGAATGCATGCAAACGGCCAAATGGCCGCTTGACGGCAAGCAGGCCTGCTTTTGCAGCTTCTGCCTGGTCTGCGCAGCTATGGAGGATGGCAGCTGTGCACCGCCCCAGCAAAGGCACTGCGCAATGGGTTCAACTGCCCGGGCATGCGTGCCCGGTTGCCGAATAGCAGCACTACAGTGCTGCAGTGCTGCGTGAAGGTCGACGCGTGACGCTGCGCTAATAGCCCCAGCTTTGGCCTCCCGGATAGGTGCGCCCGCCACTCAATCCGGAGCCCGGCCACGGCCACAGGCTGCCTTGATTTTCATGGCCCTCGTTTCCGCGATCACGAAGGTGATCCCGGTCCCAGTCGTTTTCAAAATCGATCGAGCGATCCCGCTGTTGAATATCGTTGTTTCGAAGATCCTGATCCGCATTCTTCTCGACCGGGCGGGAACCTGGATCCACTCCTTGCCCATTGACCGGCCTCTGCATTACGCATCCGGTCAATATCAAGGCAAACGCAGTCAGTGCAATTAGCTCTTTCATGGCAGCCCTTTCTACAAGTGGCATTGACAGCCTATTCCTGCCGACGGATACCTGTGTAAAGCGATGTTCTTCGGCACAGCGGCAGGCTCACGCATAGGAGCCTCTGCATCGAACAGCGCCTGCATTGACCAGCCCCAGCATTCAAACTCGTGACATTCGCAGCAGTGCAAAGATGCTGGAAGCACTGTTCTCCCGGGCTCCTGGAAGGCTTTCGGAAAAAAGATTGCGCAACTACTCTGTCGCCACGGCAGGCCTGCCGCCAGACCGGGTCACCACAACCAATGAGATACCACCCAGTATGGCGGCTCCAGCCAGAGTCAGCCGCATGGTCCAGGGCTCTCCCAACAGGGAAACGGCACCGATGGCGGCCAGCAAGGGAACGCTCAGCTGTATGGATGCAGCAGCCCCCGCCTTCAGCCGAGGTAGCACCGCATACCATGCGACGTAGCCCAACCCGGAAGTCAGCATCCCGGAGCACAGCGCATACATCAATCCCGCCGTGCTCAATGAGGCTTGCCCCTGCACCAGCACGGGCATCAGCAGCGCAAGCGGTACCGTCCGTAAAAAATTGCCTGCCGTCACGCCAACCGGATCGGTTGCGCCCTTGCCGAGCAAGGAATACAGCCCCCAGGCAACCCCTGCCAGGAGCATGAGCAAAGCCGCCCCCAGGGGCGGAGCCGAGAGTCCGGGTCGCAGCAACACTACCAGGCCGCCGAAAGCCAGCGCCAATCCGCTCCATTGCCGGGGTGCGAGTGTCTCGCCGCGACAAAGGCCCACACCCACCATCGTTGCCTGCACCGCGCCGAAAAGCAGCAAGGCACCGACACCGGCCGACAGACTCCCATAGGCGAAGGAGAACAATGCCGCATAAGCGAACAACAAGCCCGCCGACGTCCAGTTGCCAACCCCAGTAGAGGGAGCGCGCTTCAGGCTCACGACCAGCGCCAGCATTGCCGCACCTGAAGCCAGGCGCACTGCCGTAAAGCTCGCGGCATCAATGGAGTGAGATTGGAGCGCAAGGCGGCACAACAGCGAGTTGCCGGCAAAGGCCAGCATCGCCAGACCAGTCAACACAGTGGTGTGAAACAACGGCATCACAACCTCGTAGATGGACCAACCCCGGTATTTTTCCATGTCATCCGCCCGTAACCAAGCAACTGCTGTCTGGATGGAGATAGCCCCGCCTTGCTGCCAGCGCCTGTCCTGTGCCAGGGGATCGGAGCTTCAGCTCAGCAGACTGGAAGAACGCGGGTGGGTGCAGCAGGCGCCATCAGCTTCACGAGGTGTCTTGAAGAGCAAAAGCCCCGATCGTCAAAGCAACCGACCTGACGTTCGGATTCAGGAATCAAGCCAAACCACGACCTCTGTGCATCAATTGCACACTTCCGGGCACTTTCTGTGGCTCTGAGAACGAGGGAGGTGAAATTTCCGCGACAGCTAGAGTCACCATAATTCCTCAAACTTGACATGCATCATGAAAGAGGAAGGGTTGGATGGAGTTCCTAGGCAATCAAAGCGCCCAGCTGAGGATGATGAAATGCCAGATCATGGCGCAGGAGGCACTTCTCATTGCCCTGATCGATACGCTGGATAACACCAAAAAAAGCAATCTGCAGCACAACTTCAGCCAACGCGCCGAGGAGATCAAGGCGGAGGTCTTGAACTCGATGGCGACAGATGAGCTCTACGAGCGTCTGCTGGAGCACCTGGACAGATATTCGAAGACCTTCAACTTGCGCTCTTGACTTGTTGCACAACAAAGACCTGCCCGCCATGACGCGGGCTTTTTCTTTGGCGGCTTGCATGATGCTGGCTGGATGGGCCACGGCGTCAAGCCATCTTCCCAAGCCGCAAGGCAGACGACGATTCCAAGGACAGGAGCTTGAACACCGGCATCGCCCGAGCGGACTTGCCGGTTTGCTCATATGCGAATCCGGGTGACGTAGATCAGACACAAGGCATGGCAAGGACTTGTGAGATCGCACGCAAGGATGTATGAATGCTGACTGCTGGTTGTCGCTTTGCAATCCAGGAACAGGCAATGCTGCTCCGTTTCGATCTTTGATCGAGGAGGCTCTGGTCAGATGTTCTCGAACAATGACTTCATCTTGGTTCTGACGCCGTCGCTGGCGATACTGGTTCTGGCTGCCATATTGATCGTTGCCTGGCTTGTCCAACGATCACAGCGCTTTCTGCTTTGGCAATCTTGCGCCTATTCACTCACAGCACTGCCTCTCGGAGCGCAAAGCCTGCTCCCTCTCGAAGAACTCAACCGCTACGCCCTGCTCATCGGCAGCTTCTACCTGCTGAGTGCGTGGTGTCTTGCCCGAAGCTGGGCCGAGCGCTGGCGTGTATCCACCCAACCGCATGCAGCATTGCTCATCGCCATAGTCACCCTGGCTGCTCTTTATCAATTCAGCCGGGTCGAGCCGAATGTCTGGGCTCGGGTGAGCTCTTTCAGTGTTGGTTCCGGTCTTGTTTTACTGCTCCCCATCTTGCAGGTCCGCTCGAAGAAAAACTCATTTGACTGGCTCGATCAATCGCTGCTCTGGCTGAGCATCCTCTTCACCGCCTACACCTTCACTCGACCCGTCTTGATCTGGTTGCTGGGATATTCCGATCTCCGTTCCCTGCCAAGCTCGCCCTATTGGATCCTGACGCTGCTGAGCATTCTGAACTTTTCGCTGCTCTTCACCGTGGTGATGACCGCGATAGCCGTGAAGGAAACGGTTGTCAAGCTGCGCATGGAACGTGACTTTGATGCTTTGACGCAGATACTGAATCGCCGCTCCTTTCAGGAATACGCCCAGAAGCGTCTTGATGACCTGAGGCTCTATCCCATGGCTGTGCTGGCCTGCGATATAGATCACTTCAAACGCATCAACGACGCCTGGGGCCACGAGCGTGGCGACAAGGTGCTGCAGCTTGTCTCGGCGATTTTGCAACGCAATATGCGAGAACACGACCTTGTCGCCCGATTTGGCGGTGAAGAGTTTGTGATTTTGCTGACGAACATTGCGCTGAAGGATGCCGAAGCCATTGTCCGGCAAATCCAGCGTGACATCGGCTCAAGCAACGACATTCTTCCATCCGGCTCCAAAATGACCATGAGCTTTGGGCTTTCATCGATCACCCAGGCTTTTCAATTTGAGCGGGCCCTTAAGGAAGCGGATCAGCTCCTCTACCAGGCAAAGAATGCCGGGCGTGATCGGGTGCATGTGTCTGGAGTGGCCTATCCGGATATACCGATCGAAAGCACACTGCAGCCAGACAAGATGGCTGCTTGATCTGCCGCGACGACTCCTTGTCCCTCGGAATAACGGTGTCACTTGATCCCCGTCCATCGCCACACGCCGCATCAGCGCATTTCAGCTTCTGACCACCAATGGATGGTCTCGCCGCATTCAGGATGCGCCAATTTTTTAGCGCCTTGTCTCAGCATCTCAACGAGTGGTCGTGGCCGTCTCCCAGGACCAGGTGCTCGGGTTTGCGCGCGCAATCACTGACGGACTGTTCAATGGCTATCTATCGATGGTTGTGGTGGCTCCGCAATGCCTGGCTTGCGTCCGAAGCTCCAAAAGGCAAGCTCGCTCAGGTCTTGCGACATGCTGTAGTGCGCCATGCTGTAGTGCGATGCGCTTCGACTGCACCATCCCCAAGATCAAAATCGGTGCCTATGTCCGATGAACAGCTTCAGTCTCCTGCAGCCCAGCACGATGCCGGTCATTGCCAGAGCCAACGTACCGATGCTCAGCAAAACGAGGATGGCATCACGCGGCCAAGCGTGGCGCAGCATCCACGGCAGGTCCCAACTGTGCAGGAAATTGAACAGCCACCGCCCTGTACGCTGCCTTTGGTCCAGGCTCAGCACCACATCACCGGAGTCCGGGCTGATGTAAACGATAGTGTTTCCCGGATCTTCAAACTGCATCCGAAGCACAGGCAGACCACGCGCTGCTGCTGAATACATCGAGGCCTCACCCCGGCGGTAATAGTAGGCGTCGTACTCGTTCAGCAACGTGGTCGAACGAATGGCAAAAGGGAACAACTTCTTCGCCGCCTGCTCTAGTCTCGAGCGGTCAAGTTCCTTCTCTACCTGCGGTGCAGCAAGGTTTGCGGACAGGACGCGAGTCTGCCCCACTCCATTGAAAGCCAGCAGGTAGGGCTGCCCATCCAACACTTTCCATTCGACCTCGCGCGTGTCAAACCCCTCCGCACCGAGCCGTGTCAGCGCTTCGAGCGTGGTGAGCCTGAAGGGATTGCTTCCTGCACTTGTATGCTGGTAGGCACGCAGATCGGGACGAGGTCCTTGCGGGCTGAAGATCCCCAGCGGATTCATGGACATCAGGCCGCTGAAGATCCAGCAGATCATCATCACTCCAAATACGAGGCCGGAGATGTGATGCCAGCGCATCTGGAACTCCCGATACGGGGTCTTGGCTCCAGATTTGTAGCGTCCGCTGAAGCGCCATCGCCAGATGCCCACCAAGGCACCGGCAATGGTGGAGACGGTTCCCAATGCCGAGAGAGCGATGACCAGCCAGCTCCACACAGGGTCCTTGGAGCCCTCACGCAGCATATACACCCAGTGAAGCCAGGCACCCACGTAGTTCCAGTAGCGTTGATGGCGTGTTACATCCATGACCACCTCGGCGGTGGTCGACGAGATGTACAACAGGCTTGATGCGGAATCATCCATCAGGACCTTGATGAGAGGCCGATGGGGATCGAGCGAGGGGGAATGCGTCCAGCGATCGTCTTGCGTGCGACCTTGCAGCACTCCATTGGCTCCAGACAGGAACACCTGGGCGCTGCGCAAGGCCGCTGCGTCGTCGGGCGGCGGCACAACAACGCCCGTGCCGGCATCCACCACTCGCAGCGTGCCGTCTGCTTGCCTGAGCCGGTAGCTGGGGCGGCCCGCAATAGTGGTGAGCATGATCTGCAGCACCTTGTCAGCAGACTGGCTTTGCTTCAGAGCTGCCTCAACAGGCAGGTAGGTCTGGCCTGGACTCAGGGAAGGCAATGCCTGCAGACGCTCGATCGGCTGCAGTTTGGGGTAGCCGACAAAGAGCATCACCACTCCGCTGAAGAGCCAGAGCGCCATCAGCACACAGGCTCCCACTCCGGTCCATCGATGCACCAGAAACACAAGCCGTTTGGCATGGGCAGAAGTCCACATCGGCGGCCCGTTCAGAAACGATGATTCAGTGTCAGCTCAACACGCCGCCCTTCCCCGACGAACCACTGCGTGTTGGTGTAGTAGGAGGTCGTGAAGTAGTGCTTGTCGAAGATGTTGAAGCCGCGCAGCGTGAACGTGGTGGCTTTGGTTGCCTTCCATTGCAGAGCCAGGTCTGCCGTGGTGTAGGCAGGCAGTTTCAAGGTATTCGCATTGTCTGCATAGCGCTTGCCCACATGACGAAGGCCGCCGGACAGCGTCCAGTCAGGCACAACTTTCCAGCTCACCCAGACATTGGCAACACGCTCCGGCACGTCGGTGGGAATATTGCCATTGCGTGAAACAGCGATGCCGCCCACAGACTCGCTGAAATCGTCATAGCGAGCCTTGAGCAGCGCAAAGTTGGCATCAATCTGCACGGCCTTGCTGACTTGCATCGACAGGGTCCCCTCGATGCCCTTGGAGGAGCGTTCGCCAACCTGTATGCGCAAAGCGGGGTTTGCAGGGTCTCGCGTCAATAAGTTGTTTTTGGTGATGGAATACGCTGCAAGCGTCCAGTCACCCTTGCCGCCCCAGAAGGATTGCTTGATACCGACCTCAAACTGTTTGCCGCTCGATACGTCGAAGACGGAATTAGCCGCCGACAACATCAGCAGGCCGCTCACTGGATCTGCGGCCTTGGATGCCTGCGCATACAGGGATAGCTGAGGACTTAGCTTGTAGACTGAACCAAGTCGCCAACCGGTGTTGGAGTAGCTGCGTTTGAAAGCCTGATTGCCCGCCACCAGATCCTGACGCGATAGGTCCGCATGGTCGAAGCGCGTGCCCGCCACGACAGACCAGCGATCTGTCAGTTCAAACCGGTCTTCCGCAAACAGCGCATATTGCTCAGCCTTGTTTTGATAGCGCGCAATGAAGGGTACGGAGCTGCTGTAGTAGCCTGGGACGGGGTTATAGGGATCGACCGGACCGGAGCTGCCGGTGTAAGTGTTATTGGTGTGCTGAAACGATGCTCGGTTCACGTCGAAGCCCAGGGAGAGCTGGTTTGGACGTCCGAGCAAGCTGCCATGGAAGGTCACATCCGTGGTGTTACCTGTCTGCGTCTGGTCGTGACCGATCTCGGTGTTGTCAGAGCGATCAATCAATCCCGTAGTGGCGTTGTACCGGTACGCTTCAGCATTGCGCCAATAGCGGTCGCTGCCAATGTGATAGAGCTTGCTTCGCACGACGATATTGCTGCTGGGTGCCCACTGAGCAGCCAGTTCGCTCCAACGATCCTTGAACTGGATGCGGCTGTCGGCAACGTTGTAGTTGCGCTCTCGGATCGCCGGGTCTTGTACTCCGTTGATCAGCGGTATACCGAAGTAACGCATTGGCTTTTGCCGGCCCTGTGCGTGCGACAGTTGCAAGTTGAAGTCAGGTGTCACATCCCAGCGCAAAGCGCCAGAGATCGTCCGATTGCTGGAATCGCCACGATCCACCCAGCCATCCGATTGATCGCCACTGACATCCAGTCGATAGGACCATTGCTCATTGATCGCGCCTCCGCTGCCAAAGGCCAATGCACGTTTGCCTTTGGTTCCCACCGTGGCCTGGACTTCATTTTGAACAGGCCCACGCGTGGGCTTTTTGGGGATCACGTTGACCACGCCACCAATAGCGCCGTCACCGTAGATCACGGATGCGGGTCCGCGCAGCACTTCTATGCGGTCGATAGACCAGGTGTCGAAGGGAAAACTCACACCGACGCCGCCGTATTGGCGCGTACCGTCGTATAGACGCATGACCGAGGTGGCGTCTGTAAAACCTCGTGCCGAGAGCGCGCTGCCACTGTTGCCCGGATGTCCCAGACTGGTGATGCCGGTAGATCGCGTGATTGCGTCAACCAGGGAAGTGTCGCCGCGAGCTTCCAGTTGCTCGCGCGTGGTCACCTCGACACTGGCCGGAGTGTCGCGTGCATTGAGATCGAGCCGGCTGCCGGTGCCCACTGAGCGCTCCAAAGGAATGTTCCCCGATGAACGTACGGTAACCGTGTCCAGGGTGACGTCAGTTTGAGCCCAGCAGGCAGAGCTCGCCACTGCAAGAGGAGCAGCCAATGAAAGATGGGCCACAGCCAGGGCCACACTGTTGCGTTGAAAGAAGGCGAGCGAAAGAGAACTCGCGTTGCCATTGGGCATCGCGCCATAAAAAGGATGGGTCATGAACTATCTGCGTGCAAGTGAAATCGGCCGTGCAGGTCTGGGCCCGACGGCGATAGGCTGTCTCCGCCATCGATTGGCGGCACAGTGGACTTACACGAGCGTTGGCGGCCCACGCGGGGGCAAAGGTGCCCCCACCAGCGCGGCAATGCGCGCTGAAACTACAGGCTGTAGCGCCAAGCCGAGCGGCTGTGGCTGCTCAAGATGCGGTGATGAATAGGTCGGCGGGGCCGCGATGGTCAGACACAAGGGACAGTCCAACGAATGATGCAGCCCTGGCGCGGCCTCGCCGTCCTCATCAAGCATGATCACCTGCATGCTGCCACTTGAGGTGCAGACTACCTCGATGGCTTTTGGATGCACTATGGGCGAAGCCATTGCAATACTCAACGTCAGCATGAACCACGCCAGAACCAGGCGGGTCAGTGACAGGGAGTTACGCAGCGCTTGCATGGTTGCGCATTATGAGGCCTGCGACGTAGGCAGAGAGTTGTCGATTTCTCGTTACGTCGCGCTATCGAGGAGATGCTGCCGTGTGCGGCCGCGTCCCCGAAAGTGCTCGCAACAGAAAAATCGCAGTTTTGAGCGATGGTGACCGTTGCAAAGCTTCTGTACTGCCAAGCAGTCGGCCGTGCCAGCATCCCAGAGGCAGACATTCATGGGCTGAGCTTTACAGGGCGAGCACGCAGGCGTGTCCGTGACATGCGCGCAAGCGATCCGCACTGCCTGAAAAGATGTCGAACTCCGCACAGCTTCTCGGTGCCGGTCACTGCTGGCGTGACACCGCGCCCACCTTCATCGAAGCTCTCCCAGTCAGACCTCTACAACCGAAGTTCATCAACCTGATTGACGATGCGCGTGACAGTGTATTGCAAGCACTCGGGGCACTCCTTGGCCAAGTTTTTCTCGGGCCGCTTTCCCAAAATGGCCGAACACATGGAGTTCTTTCTTGAACATGCGAAAACGCCCTCGGCAATGAACGACGCTTTCAATCTGAGGCTGTTGTTCTTTGTTGACTGGATGCAACGGCTCCAGTGCTCATCCGCGCCTGCTTAGAGCTGAACAGCGACGGCAGCAACCGGCCATGAGCAGTCATCGGAGCTCGTCAAATGTCGTGGCAGCATTGAAGCTCAAGGCACATTGACACCGCTTCAATCGAATAGCCCAAAATATGCGCCCGAAGCGGCACATGCCAAAGCCATTACTAAGAAAACCCAGTGCAAGCCTGGAATGCCTTCGGCCCCTGTGTACTTGTGGGAGTGTGAAGCCCCTTGTTCTCTCACTGACAAGGGGTCGACTCCCACAGCTCTGCCAGACGCGGGGGAGACAGCCCAAACTCGATGATTCACCGAATGGTGAAACTGAAATGCGTCGTAGGCCAAATATCCAAAAAAGATTGCGAGTGCAAAGAACCAGAGTGGCGACATCCGAAGCCTCGGTTGTTATGGAGGTGACTTGGCCATTATTGGCTCAAGCCCCAAGAGTTTGTTAGAGCTTTGGAAGGTAGCTGCACGCCACAGTTAACCAATGTCTCTTTTGGGTCGTTCAGAGACGGTCGCGTGCCGGTCAGAAGCGGCCGCAGGGACTGAATTCCAAGCTCAAGGCCACTCAGATACTGGGAGGCATCGCTAGCGGCAGCTGTCGTCTGAATCTAATTGGGCCTCAAAATATGCGCGTCTCCGTTTCCTCCATCATCGCAAAGCCAGCTGATGTGCTCTTCTGGCTTTCTCAGGACTACACACGCAGACTCGAATGGGATAAATATCTTTGCGAGGCATACCTCCTTGGGGGGCATGAAACTGCGGCTGTTGGCATCGAGTCTCATTGCAAGAATCGACGTGGCTCTGTCCTTGTATCAAAGTACATATCGTTTTGTCCCCCTACGCACGCCGCTGTCCAAATGACCACGGGGCCATGGATCCTTAGCAATTTCGGTGGAACGTGGCGCTTTAGGCCGCTGCCGGACGGAAAGACAGAAGTTCTGTTTATCTACAACTTTAAGGCCCGTCCTGCTCTTCTAGGATGGCTCGTTGAACCATTGATCGCCGCGATCTACCGAAGAGATATGCGGCGTCGGTTAGATGCTTTCAGGGAGTGGGCGCAAGCTATAGAGTAGCCCTCATTTGACTTCCTCCAGCCCCCCCGCATCACTTGATTAAGAGTTCAACTTCAATGACTGCTCTGGGTCGAACAGAGACAGCAACTCTCGGCCAAAAGCAGTCCACGTGTTTCAAGCAGAATGTGCTCTCGCCTTTGGACGTTTCGGCCTTTCGCAAGCAAGGCTGGACGTTCGTACCAGCAACAACCGCATTCAAAGATCCTGTCTATTCTTCGCAACCTGACACATTGCCTGCTGGCGAAAGCGTCGTATGGGCAATCGCAAAAGCGCGCGGCATTTCAGGCCTGCGCTATCCCGCCGAGGACTCGGTCTATGAAGAGCCCAAGCTCCGCCTAGAGTCACTAGTACCTTAGCAGTCCTCTTAGACCCGCTCCCCCCTTGATACGTCGTTGCTTCGCCTTGTCGTACTTTTGTACTGCCTGCGGCTTCACGTCTCGTCTCAATCGCAAACCTACGGTTTGCTGGATGGTGTTAGCGGCTCTTAGGGGGCCGTTCCGAGACGCTCGCCCACCGGCCAGAAGCAGTCTTCACGATTGTTCGCTGGTGCGGCCGCTTACCGAAACACGCCAATCGCTTCCACGAGATTTTTCACCTGCCATTGCATGCTGCTGGACGCCTGCGCCCCCTGAGTCACCAACTGCGCGTTCTGCTGCGTCAGATAGTCCATGTCCGCCACCGACTTGCCGACCTGGCTGATCTCCTCGCTCTGCTCACGCGTGGCCTTGCTGATCTCGGCAATGAAGTCCGCAACGCTGCGCGCCTGGGAGACGATCTCACCAATGTTGCTCCCCGCGTCGTTCACAACCAAAGAGCCTGCCTCGATGGTGGCCGTGCTGGCCTGAATCAGCGTCTTGATCTCCTTGGCTGCATCGGCGCTGCGCTGAGCCAAGGCTCGCACCTCACCGGCAACCACGGCAAACCCCCTGCCATGCTCGCCCGCGCGGGCGGCTTCCACAGCCGCATTCAGCGCCAGCAAATTGGTTTGAAACGCAATGCTGTCAATCACGCCGACGATGTCGGCAATGCGGCGGGAGTTGGCTGTGATGGACTCCATGGTGGAGACGATCTGATCCATGGACTGCCCCCCGCGCAAGGCCGCCGCGCTGGCTTCGCTGGCCAGCACACCGGCTTTTTGTGCCGTATCGGCGCTGGATTGAACCCGGGCCGTGATCTGCTCCATGGACGCCGAGGTCTGGGCCACATTCACCGCCAGCTGCTCGGTCTGCCCATGCAGATAGCTGTTGCCCTGCTCGATTTCGTTACAGGCCTGCTGAACATTGAGCGCCTGCTGATTCACATCGTCCACCAGCCAGCGAAACATGAGACCGATCTGGTTGACCGTGCGCAGCGTGGTGCCGATTTCATCCGTGCGCTGCAAGTATTCGGTCTGCCGGTTGTTGCCGGTTGCCACATTCAGCGACTGGCGCTTGAGCAGCTCCAGCGGCGTGGCGAACTGCCTCTCCAGCAGCAGCGTCATCACCATCAGCGCCACCGTCATGAAGGCCGCCATCGACAAAAACTGCATCTGGCTTTGACCCAGCAGCCAGGCGCCAAGCACCAGGGCGCTCCACAAGGCCAGGGAGTTCAGGCGAATGCGCCGGCGCACCCCCATGTGCCGCCAGATCGACAGCACCTTCCCCAGCCCCTTCTTGGAGACTATGCCCTTGTGCAGCTCGGGGGCGGCAGCGCCCTTGTCATGCATGGACTCATACAGCTTTTGCGCCGCCTCGACCTCTTTGCGCTCGGGCTGCGTGCGCACCGACATATAGCCCTTGGCCTTGTCATTGCGGATGATGGGAATGGCATTGGCCCGGACCCAGTAGTGGTCCCCGTTCTTGCGCCGGTTCTTGACCAGTGCACTCCAGGGCTCGCCGCTTTTGAGGGTGGCCCACATGTCGGCAAAAGCGGCCGGGGGCATGTCCGGGTGGCGCACCAGATTGTGCGTCTGGCCGAGGACCTCCTGCGGCTCGAAGCCGCTGACCTCCATGAACGCCTGATTGGCATATTTGATGTAGCTCTCTGTGTCCGTGGTGGACATCAGAGTTGCATGCTCATCAAAGCTGTACTCCCGCTGAGTTACCGGTGCGTTCACTCTCATATGTGCCTTCTGTGGTCAATGGCCTGACGGAACGAGATACCGCCCAGATTGAGTAAAGCCAGTACGCCTTGGGCACCCGTGCGATCGCTCCTTGAGCGCTTTCTCGTATCAAGTGCTTACATATTCTTTGATTTGTCTCAATTTTTGAATATAGATCAGATCTGATGTATCTGATTAGCATCGAATCAGATCTGATTCATAAAATCATCTTGATGGCTTTGAATTAATTTGATACAAGTCAATTTGCGAATTCTGGATTCTTCTTGTTCGGCAACCAGGAGAGGCATCATGGATGCAGTGGTCAGCACCAGCTACAGCATGGAATTGGTTGTACTGTCGTACGCGATTTCAATGATTGGAGCCTTCATTGCGCTGATCCACGCCAAGGGACTTGAACCGAAGGTTGATGACCGTCAGAGCTATCTGATGAGCCTCGGCAGCACAGGGATTGCTCTTGGCGGCATTGGCGTATGGTCGATGCATTTCATTGCCATGCTTGCGCTGCGCATGGACCTTGAGACCGGCTACTCGGTATCGGAGACGGGCGTGTCGCTCATTGCCGCGATGGCAATCTCGGCTCTGGCTTTTCATATCGTGGCTCACAACCCGCGCAGCATTGGTCGCTTGCTGTTGACCGGATCGATGCTTGGGCTGGGCGCAGTTGTCATGCACTACACAGGCATGAGTGCGTCCGAATTCATTTGCACGACGGAAAATCCCCTTGCAATTACTTCGGGAAGGTATGTGCTTAGCGCACTTGGACTGTCGATGGTAGTGGCTGTACTGGGCCCGCTGATCACCACTCCAACTCTGTCTGCAAGAAATAGGTTCTGGATACCTGGCTTGAGACGATCACGACAGCGGCACCAACCGCACCTTTGCAGCGCTAAAAAGTAAGAGGCAATCTTGAAACACCTGCTCGGATGTTTTCTTTATCACAGTGAAATCGCCAGTGACGCAAGTACGAGCTGTGTCGCAGATATCACCAGAGTCTCACGCCGCTTCAATGAGGCCCATGGGATCACAGGGATCCTGATTTTTGACGGTCAGCGCTTCGTTCAATACATGGAGGGCCCTCAGCAGCAGGTGGTTGCACTGGCCAAAAAGATATCCCTGGACAATCGCCATACCAATTTCACTCCGCAGCACGAGGCAAGAGGCATAACGAGTCGCCTTTTCTCCGGTTGGACCATGGCATACCTCTCGGTAGAAGATGCCGAGCCGTTGGCCCAAATGTGGGTTGTCGACGGAGATGCCGCAATGAGTTGCCTGCAGCAACTATTGCCAATGCTGGATGCTGCATAGCAGCTGCCATTGGACTTCCTTGTTGCTGAAGCACCCTGATTTGCGCCGGATCGAAGATCGTTCCGAGACGGCCGTCTGCCGGCTGGCAGCGGAATTTCAAACTGCTTTCATTCACTAAAGGCACGACAGTTCTTCTTCAATATCGCCTTGCAACTGGTGCGGCGAAACGACTACTCGGCCGATGAAATGCCGATAACGCTGATGACTGGCAAGTGCCGATACCGCTTGGAACTGCTGTCGATTGAGTGGATAAGACTTTTCCATGTGAGAACTGGCGCTGGACGAGTGAGGCATTCTGTCTCCAGATCCGCCTCCCCGTCTCAGCCACCCGCGCCCTGCTCGGCCCTACGCTCATGGCGACCGACAGACCGGTATGGAGACCATGACCATCAAGGCTGCGGCGCATCTATCCTGCACTTGATGACGCATCCGCGCCGAAGGGCCCGTACCCGTTCGTCACACCTATGCGGCCCCGATAGCCTGGCCGTTGGTCATCTCAAAACAGCTCTCCCCGGTAAAGATATTCGTCAAGGCGGCTTTCAGTTCCTCGTACTCGCCGGCCGAAAGATCAAAGGCGATGGACATTTGCTTCAGTTCATCGATGTCCTCTGAATCGTCGATGCCAAACATCGGCACTGGCGCAGCAAGGATATAGATTCCATCAAACTTTTTTCAAACCTCTGGTCGCTGCATCCAGGTGGCACAATGCGCCTGAATACTCTGGCAAACCATCGACAGGGAACGGCTCAATGGCTTGTCCTTTCGCAACACCATCGCCAGTGTTCGCTGCAATCGTGGTGTGAGCGGGCGTGAGACCAGGTCATCGCGAGCGCCTCGCCCCTGCATGGCCATGCGCGGAATCACGGCATAACCCAGGCCTATGGCCGCCATCTCCTTGAGCGCTTCGACGCTGTCAAGCTCCATCTGAGGATGCGGTAGTTCACCAGCACGGCGCAGCCAGGCATCGACCACCCCGCGCGTGCTGGCTGATTTTTGCAAGGCAAGCAGAGGCAGGGATCTCAGCTCTGGCGCAGCAACCGCATCCCCCGGCATCAGCATCTCCGGGCGAGCTACGGCCATCAGCTCGTCGTGCAGCACGGGAGTGGCCAGCAAGGCACGGCGGTTTACCGGCAAGGTGACCAGGGCAAGATCCAAACTGTTGCCCTCCACGCGCTTTACGCACTCCTCGGTATTGCCCGTCACCACCACGATGTCGATGCCCGGATGACTGGCCCGTATCTGGCGCAACACCGCGGGCAGAAGATAGAGACACACAGTCAGGCCCGTACCTATACGCACCTGCCCATTCACCTCGCGAGCATGTGCACTCAGCGCATGGGCCAGGCCTTCCAGCGCCACGCTCACGGCAGGCAGTTGCTCCAGCAAGGCCTTGCCGGCAGCCGTCGGCACAGCACGCCGCCCCACGCGCTCTATGAGGCGTGTGCCGAGATGGCGTTCCAGTTGACGCACTTGCAGGCTGACCGCCGGCTGGGACAGTTGCAATAGCTCCGCTGCCTGGGAAAAACTGCCCTCCTGAACGACCAGGCAAAAGCTCCTCAACAGCATCAAACCAGGGGCATTAGCCAAAGTTTCACTAATACCTTGCATAAACATCAAAAGATTCCTTATTGGTAAATCTCGGGCGAAGATTACTCCATGCAGAACGCTTCTACTTGCTCCCCTCTTCTTTCCTCGGCTCTGCCGCCGATCGACGGCGACCGCCTGTGGCGCCGCCTCGAAGACCTGGCCCAATTCACCCGAGCCGATATGCCCTGGACCCGCCGCGCCTTCAGCGCGGAATACCAGGCTGCACGTGCCTGGCTGCGCGAAGCTTTCGAGGCCGCGGGCCTGCAGGTTCGCCTGGATGCTGCAGGCAACCTCATCGGCCGACGCCCCGGACGGCATGATGATCTGAAAGCCCTGGCCACGGGCTCGCACACCGACACGGTGAATGCCGGAGGACGCTTCGACGGCATTCTGGGTGTGCTGGCAGGGCTGGAAGTGGCCCATGCCCTGCAGGACGCGGACATCACGCTAAAGCACCCCTTCGAGGTCATAGACTTCCTCTGCGAAGAGCCCAGTGACTACGGCATCTCCTGTGTGGGCAGTCGTGCCATGGCCGGTCAGCTCAGCGCCGACATGCTGGCCGCCCGCGACGACCACGGCGACACCCTGGCCCAGGCCCTGCAGCGCCTGGGCGCCCGCCCCGAAGCTCTGGCCCAGGCCGATCGCCGGCAGGACGGCTTTGCGGCCTTTGTGGAGCTGCACATAGAACAAGGGCCTGTGCTGGAGCGCGAAGGCCTGGACATAGGTGCCGTGACCGACATCGTTGGCATACGCCGCGCTCAGCTGTTCTTTGAAGGTCGGCCCGATCATGCGGGCACCACGCCCATGAATGAACGTAGCGATGCTCTCGTGGCTGCAGCAATAGTGATCCGCCAGGCCCAGCGCCTGGCGCTGCAGTGGAGCCGCAGCACACCTCACTACGTGGTTGCCACAGTAGGTCGCATAAACGTCTCTCCCAACGCCAGCAACACCGTGCCTGGCCAGGTGGACCTGACGCTGGAGGTGCGCAGCAACCATGCCCCCCTGCTGCAGGAATTCTGGGAAATTCTGGCGCGGCGCTGCGGCCCGGCTATAGGGCGATTGGGCGTGAATTGGCGCGTGGAACCTCGCACCCATGTGGACCCCGTTGCCTGCGCGCCGCTGATTGCTGCTGCCGTGGAGCAATCCGCCCAGCGCCTGGGTCTGGGCTGTCGACGCATGCCGAGCGGTGCCGGCCACGATGCCATGTACCTGGCTCAGACCGGTCTCTCGGGGATGATCTTCATCCCGTGTCTTGATGGACGCAGCCATAGCGCAGTGGAATGGGCTTCACCGGGCCAGGTTCTGGCCGGCACCCAGGTGCTTGCCGCTACCCTGCTGAACCTGGATGAGCAAATGGACTAGCTGCAATCACGAATGTGAATGGACCAGGCTTGTCCTGGTCCCTGCCTGTCATGCGTAAATGGGTACTTGGATGTCTTGCAGGTTCGCCGCGCAGCAATGGTCAGCTTTACAAGCTCACACTCCCGGTCAGGAGCGGTCATGAGAGCTGGGCTCCAGTCTCAGGTGCTACTCGGATCCAGATGGCGGCAGTCGATTCAAAATCAATTCATACTGAAGCAAGTCAGCAGGTGAGAAGCAACAGAACACAACCTCTTCAATTGGCGAATGTTCCGACAGGCTTTCGTGGACGGTCCTGACAGCCACTTGCGCAGCCAGCTCGATCGGGTACCCGTAAATGCCTGTACTGATGCTTGGGAAAGCAAGCGAGGCAACTGACTTCTCCTTTGCCAACTCTATGCATCGGCGATAGCAGCCAGCGAGCAGCTCTGCTTCTCCGCTTTGCCCTCCTCTCCACACGGGTCCGACGGTGTGAATGATGTATTGGGCAGATAGGCGATAGGCCCTGGTCACCTTTGCATCGCCAGTCTTGCAGCCTCCGAGAAGCCGGCATTCATGCACAAGGTCTGGACCAGCCGCACGATGGATTGCACCATCGACGCCACCTCCGCCAAGCAGAGACGAATTTGCTGCATTGACAATCGCGCCCACATGAAGCTTTGTGATGTCAGAGCAGATGGCATGAAGGCGTGTGGGCATTTCTTTACAACGAAAGAGCAGGAAGGCACTCGATACTGCAATGACAGACCAGTTTTGTAAACGCGTTGCCGAGTAAGTGCCGACGTGCGATGCAGTTGTGTGCGGCCGCGTACCCGAAGCGCCTGGAATCAGAAAGATCGTAATTTTGAGCGATCGTGACCGTTGCATGACTTCTGTTCTAGCGAGCATTCGATTGCCTGCACTGGGTCAATCTGCAGCTTTAGCAGTCCGGCCAGAAGCGTACCTTCCTGTGATCGATCGCCGGTTCCGGTGAAAACCTACCGAAGCCAAAAGGTCTTGTCCCGAGGTCGCTCGTCAGTCTAAGCAGGCATCCATCCGGATCTTGAACGAGGAACTGCCTTACTCCGATTTCCTGCTCGCGTGCACACGACCCGCAAGGCATATCCGCCCTCCCCGCAAGCCGAAGCAGCCTTGTTCCAGCCGCCTTCAAACCAGTTCCTTTGATCGTTAAATTAGACTATTCAAAGTGCTGTAATAGACCGGGTTGCAACTACCGCCCCCGCCCATGAACAGCCTTTCAGCAGGATTCTCTGATTTGCAGTCGCCATCTCTTGCCGAGGTTGGGCCCGTGGTCCTTGTTCTCCTTCCTGGCATGGATGGCACGGGTGAGCTTTTCGCACCGTTCGTTGCCGCTTTGGGGAAGACGACCCCCGTCGTCGTGGTGAGCTATCCAACTTCTGGTGTGCCACAGACCTATACCAACCTAACGGAACTTGCCACATCGGCCTTGCCGCCCCATGGCCGTTTGGTCTTGTTGGGAGAATCTTTCTCAGGACCTATTGCCATTTCGCTGGCAGCGGCATACCCGGGGCGCGTTGTGGGCGTTGTTCTGTGCTGCTCGTTCGTTCGCAATCCAAGGCCGGGCCTTCGCTGGCTCAGCGGCCTGGCGACCATGCCCGTTCCGCTTCCTCCTGCTGCAATACTGAACCTGATGCTTCTGGGCCGGTTTGCGACGCCGGGCCTGCGGGTTATGCTGCGGTCCGCCTTGGCCAAGGTTCAAACGGCGGTTCTACGTTCAAGGCTGAGAGCGGTGGTATCCGTAGATGTGCGAGCACATGCCAAAGCAATTGATGCTCCGGTTCTCTACCTGAAAGGGATACGTGACCGCCTGGTGCCGCAGTCTTCCGTGTCTGATGCAGAGCAGTGTCTTCGAAAGATAAGAGTTCAGGCGTTTGATGCTCCACACTGCCTACTGCAAGCCATTCCTCAAGAGGCCGCTGCAGTGGTGGCTGACTTCGTTCGGAACGTTGCAACACCACGAGAGAGCTCGGCGGTGCATGAATAGGGATTCGAGAGCGTAGGCGTGGTGTCAGACGCCACGTCGCTCTGGCCTGCACTGGCACGGTCCAATGCCCTCCCTCCTACGGTCGACACCATACGATTTCAGAGCCCCCCGTCGAAATTGAGCGCCTCACTGAGTGTTGCGATAGTGATCTCGGATGAATACGGGCAGATCGTTTGATGGCGGCGTAAACGGTATCTGATACATCATGTCGCCGACAAAACCTCGGTGATAAGTGCTGTGATTCACGATATGCAGCACGATTTGCCCACGCTCCATGGCGCCTTGTCCCCCTCCTACAAACTCGAAATGGACGACTTTCACAAGATCTTCGTCCGACCAGGTATCGACAAGCCTGATGTACCAGGAGTCCATTTCCTGAACCGCCTTCCATAGATCGTCAACCGAAGGCGTATGCTCCGTATTGCGTGCGGTGTAGCCGTGCTTCCTGCCTTGTAGGTGTTGCCTGAAGATATCGTCCACCACATAGACGTGGTTCAACGTATGCACCATGTTCCCGAACCGCGTCGGTCTTTGCCGAAGAGCCTCGCCTTCCGGTAGCTCCATCACGTTCTTGAACGTCAGGCCATTCGCCCAGGCCTTGTAGCGCACCAGCATTCTCAATGTGTCTACCGCCGATGCGGACAGCGCCGCGCGCTCTTTGAGTGGTGGGCTGTATGGGTGCTGAAGGGTTGTGGACATACTCGAGAGTTCCTTAGAGGTCTTCAAAAACTGTGTCGCTCGCTTTGGACATACGTGTGCGTCTCGCCGCCGACCCGGACCTGGTCGGCATCGTCACGGCTCGGATAGATGCGGCTTTTTTGACTAGGCCGGGTTCCTTGAGCGGCAACATAGCTGCTCTCGGCATGAGGCCCAATCACGCCGATAGACGAGTGCGATTTGGCTGTCGGCCATGTCGGCGCCCCCAGAAATACACACATCTCTTGCATCAGGGCTGGAGATCGGCACGATGCACGATATGGATTTTGTTGCCGTCGGGATCGCGCAGATAGGCGCCGTAGTAGCCGTCCCCATAATGAGGACGTGGCCCAGGTGCCCCTGCATCCCTGCCACCGTGTGCCAGTCCATCGGCGTAGGCGGAGTCCACTGCTGTTGCTGACGGCGCCAGAAAGGCCGCCATGCTGCCATTGCCGACGGTCGCTAGTTCTCCGTTGTACGGACTGTAGACATAGAAGCGAGGCAGACTCGCATATGCGCTTACCCAGCAAAGCGCCGCCGGCCCACCATCGGGCACCACGATCCGGCGCTTCAGACCAAGCGGTACAAGCACCGCGTCGTAAAAGCGGCCTGACCGCTCAAGGTCACGCGTTCCAACAGTCACGTGGCTAAACATCTCGCTCTCCTTGCTTTCCGTCATCGCCGCTGAGCACCTTTCACCAAGAGGCAGTCATGCAAAGGCATTTGCGAGAACGTTACACTATTAAATAATCAAATAGTGTCACGAGACACTCTTTTTGTCGAGACTGCAAACATGCTCCTCCAATCCCCTTGGCAGCCTCGCCTTGCAAACATTGAAGCCAATGCGGCCGAACGACTTGCACTTGCCTTGGCCGACGACATCGTCGAGGGCCGACTGGCGGGGGGTGATCGTCTGCCTGCACATCGAGATCTTGCAGAGAAGCTGCAAATCGGTCTTGGCTCGGTGACGAAGGCCTATGCCGCTCTGGAGCGCAGAGGTCTGACACGCAGTGTCAAAGGGCGGGGAACATTTGTCGCGATTCAGCAGGCGCATGGTGATCGCCTGATTGAGCTGTCGTCCAATGCGCCGCCGGCCGCACTCAACGCACGCATCCTGGCGCGGGCATTGACGGGGATCGCTCGCAAAATCGACGCAGACCATTTCAATTTCTATGCACCTCCTGGCGGACACCTGGAACATCGTCGTGTTCTCGCCCGCTGGCTGATGACACTTGGCCTGGTCGTCGATCCGTCGCTTTTGCTTTTGACGAGCGGCGCGCGCCAGGCGCTGTCATTGGCCTTTGATCTGGCTTGCGGCCCGCAAGGATTGCTTGTGACTGAGCAGATCACCTATCCCGGCGCTATTGCCCTGGCCCGGCGCAAAGGGTATCGGATGCAAGGTGTCGAGATCGATGCCGAAGGGATGGTGCCGCAAGCGCTTGCGGACGCACTTGGCAGTGTCGCGCCAAGCGATGGCAAGGCGGTCTACGTCACCCCGACGCTGCACAACCCGACAACTGCCACGATGAGCCTGGAACGAAGGCAAGCCATCGTGGAGATTTGCCGGAAAGCGGGAGCATGGATCATCGAAGACGGGGTCTATGCCGCCGCCTTCCCTGATTTGCCCCAGCTGTCGGCACTGGCGCCCGATATCTCATTGCATGTGAACGGACTCTCCAAATCGCTTGGGCCGGGGCTGCAGATCGGCATGTTGCTAGTCCCAACCGAACTGGGCGGCGCTGCGCAAGAACTGGTGCAGGATGTGCCGATGGCACCATCGGCATTCTCCTGTGCGGTAGTCGATGAATGGCTGGCCACCGGCGTGATCGCCTCGATCCAGCGGGATCTGCGCCATGAGTCCCGGCGGCGTGCCAGGCTTGCCGCCTCGCTTCTCGGGACTGGCGAACTTGTCTGGCATCCCGATGCCTACAACGTCTGGCTGCCGATGAAGCGCGAGGCCGCCAATAGTCTTGTGGCTGCGGCCGCAGAAACCGGTTTGAAGCTGACTCCGCCAGAAGCCATGATGGTGGGCCCGCAGGATGGAAGGAGCGGCCTTCGGATTTGCCTGGGCGGCCCAAGCTTCGAAGACCTGAGCGACGCGCTGAAGCTGCTGGCAGAGTTGCTCAAGCTGCAAGCTTGAGTGCGGCGCCGACGCAGGCCTGGCGGAGAAGACAAATAAGAGGAGCCCGGCAATCCATCTACCCGGTCGCTGCAGGCACGGCTTAAGCAGGCGTTCTTCGAGCTGCGCAAGAAATGAAGCAGATACCGAAGAACTCCCCCGCCTTATCCTTATCTTTGTATAACTGGAAAGCCGTGGCGCCTGGCTGCCCACACAACAGCAAGCGTTGCAGCTAGCAGCACCAGGAGCACCGGAGGGAATGCGGCGACGCCGAGATAATCCAGCAAGGCACCGCCAATCAGTCCTCCACTTGCAATCGCGATGTTCCAGGCTGTGACCAGCATGGACTGCGCAACGTCGGCCGCGTTGCCCGCCGCCTTGGCGATAGCTGTTTGAAGCAGTGTCGCCACGCCGCCAAAGGCCAGACCCCAGGCGGCCACTGCGGCATACACCACGGCAGGCGCATCGCCCATCAGGCCGAGTGCCAGCGCCGACAGGCCGAACAAGAGCGTACTGCCCAGCGTCAGGGCGCGCAGATGGTGATCGATCAGCACGCCGATGACCCAGATGCCCAGCAGCGAAGTGATGCCGAACATGAGCAGAACCAGGTCTGTTCGTTTCGCCATGTCTGCCGCCGCTAGAAATGGCGCGATATAGGTATAGAGGATGTTGTGTGCCAGAACGAAGGCCAGCACCACGAACAGCACCGGACGTACACCCGGGAAAGTGAACACATGCCCCAGAGACAAGCGTTTGCTCGCCGCCTGGCCCGCAAAATCTGGCAGCTTGACCTGTACCCATGCCATGAGCGCCAGCGCCAGTCCGCTCATGATGCCGAAGCACATCCGCCAGCCCAGCAAATTGCCTAGGAAGGTGCCCGCCGGAACCCCAAGTGATAACGCCAATGGTGTTCCCACCATCGCAATGGCGATGGCTCGGCCCTGCTGGTGCTCGGGCACCATGCGCGCGGCATAGCCTGCCAGCATCGCCCATAGCAGACCGGCCGACACGCCCGCCAAGAAGCGCGCGATCATCGTCAGGACATAGTTGCTGGACAGGGCCGTGACAGTGTTGGCGATGGCAAAGCCTGCAATGGCCGCCAGCAGCAGCGGACGGCGGCGCACGCCCTGGGTGGCGGCGGTCAACGGGATGGCGGCTACCAGCGACCCCATGGCATAGATCGTGACTGTTTGCCCTGTCCAGGCTTCGGACACCATCAAGCTCCTCGCCATCTGAGGCAGCAGCCCTGCCGGCAGCGCTTCGGTCAGGATGGTGATGAACGCGGCCATTGCCAGCGCCAGCAATGATGCAATGGGCATGCGGTCTTGATGTGCGGCGGTCATTGCACGACTTCCTGCGCACCATAGACTGCGTCGCGCAACTCGGCGACGAAGCGACCGGACATGCCCTCGTACAGGGTATTGGTGAAGGCGACAACGCTCAGGCCCCGTGCCCTATCCACAAACCAGGCATGGCCGTACGCTCCACCCCAGCGCCAGGTACCTACCGATTCTGGCGACGCTGCGCGCAGCGGATCCCGCAAGACTGAAAAGCCGAGGCCAAAACCAAAGCCCGGTGCATCCGGCAGCTCCAGTCCACCAGTCTGGTCCCGCCCCATCTCGTTGATCAGCTCATCGGGAAGCAATGCCCCCCCACCCTGCCGCAAGGCCTCCAGCAGGTGCAGAAAGTCTCCAGCCGTGCCTGCCATTCCGGCTCCGCCTGAAGGGAAAGCCAGGGCGTCGAAGATACGGCCCGGACTGTATCTGATACCTACTGCGGCGCCCTCGAATGGCGAAGCCACTTCACCTTCGGCTAGCCGGTGTGGCTGGGGCGTATCGCTTACGTAAGCAGTGGCCACGCGCTGCGGATCGCGCACAAAGAAACCGGTATCGCTCATGCCCAGGGGACCTGTTACCCATTGGTTGACTGCTTCGTCCAGTGAGGTGCCATGGATGTGCTCGATCAATGCCCCCAACACATCGGTTGCCAGCGAGTAGCCCCAGGAGGTACCCGGCACATACAGAAGCGGCACGCTGGCAATACGACGCAGGTTCTCGGCCAGATTGAAGTTGACTCTGTCCATGCCGTCCGAGGCACCAGCCCGGGCATAGGGGCCATCGGCATCGGCCTCGAAAAAGCGATAGCCCAGCCCTGCTGTGTGGCTAAGCAACTGCCTGGCAGTGATGCGTGCTGGGCGGCCATCAATCAACCGGGGCAGGAACCCAGGGAGCCAGCGGCCAATGTCCTCATCCAGATCGAGGCGACCTTGCGCAACCAGCGCAAGCGCAGCGGCTGAAACGATGGGCTTGCTCACCGATGCCAGCCGGAAGATGGTTGTCAACTCCATCGGGCGCGCGCTCTCGCGCTCGGCATGGCCGGCGGCCTGCTGGTGGATCAGTTCGCCGTTGTGTGCCACCAGCACGACGGCACCGACCAGTCGCCGCTCATCCAGAGCCTGCTGAACGACGGCATGTATTCGGGTAGACAGATGTATGGGCGGAATGCCCGGGCGTAAAGGAAAGACGGGATAAGTCACGTAAGAGGCCTTGATTCAATGGATCACGCCGTGACGATAGAAAGTCTGAGATTAAAGAAAAAGTAGGCTACAGTTCCTCTTTATACGGACAAAAATGTCTTTAATCTAAGTGCGTTATGGACAGCTTGAATGGTTTCGCCGTGTTTGTGCAGGTTGCCGAGACGCGAAGTTTTGTTGCCGCCGGCCGGCTGTTGGGCGTGTCGGCCTCCGCCGTAGGCAAGAGCGTGGCGCGGCTGGAAGATCGGCTGGGCGTGCGCCTGTTTCACCGCAGTACACGCAGTGTCACGTTGACCGCCGAGGGCATGCTATTCCTGGAGCGCAGCCGACGTATCCTGGCCGAGATCGAAGCGGCAGAGCTCGAACTGGCGCAAGCCAGCAGTGCACCGCGCGGGCGCTTGAGAGTGAGTTTGCCGCTGGTCAGCTCGCTGGTGCTGCCGGTGCTCGGCGATTTCATGCGCGAGTACCCCGAGATCGAGCTGGACCTGGACTTCACCGACCAGATAGTTGATGTGATCGAGGAAGGCTTCGATGCCGTGGTGCGCACGGGCGAGCCCAGTGACTCTCGCCTCACGGCACGCAGGCTCGGGGCTTTCCGTTCGCTGCTGGTGGCTTCGCCAGACTATCTGGCGCGGCGAGGAACACCTCGGGAGCCTGCTGATCTGATGCAACACCATTGTCTGCACTACCGCTTCCCGCATAGCGGCAAGCTGGAGCCATGGACTCTGCGAACCATGTCCGGAGAAACCGAGTTGCAGCTGCCCACCTCGATGATCTGCAACAACATAGAGACGCGCGTGTGCTTTGCCTTGCAGGGACTGGGGATTGCCTACCTGCCGGAATTTTCCATTCGTGAACAACTGGCCGACGGCCGGCTGCTACCGCTGCTTACCGACCATATGGAGCGCAGAGGCGTTTTTTATGTGCTGTGGCCGGCAAGCAAGCATCCGTCGCCGAAGGTACGGGCTCTGGTTGATTTCTTGTGCGCACGCGTGTTCCCTACTGCCTGATCTGCCCGGGATTCACGTCTTTTCCGGGAGCTGATAGCAGAGTGAGGCTCTTCGGTCATTGGCAAACAACCGCATCAGGCCCAGCGCAGTGTCGACCGGCTAGGGAGTCATGTAGGCTTGCAGCCCCTTCAACAGCGCATCAAATGTCACCTTGCAGCTCGGATTGTTGCGCAGATCCTCGTGCATGGTGAGCCAGGTCTCCAGGCTCAGCGGAATGCTTCCAGGCAATATGTTCACCAGATTCCGGTCGCGCGCCGCTAGATTCACCTGGCACACGCCAATACCGCAGCCAGCTCGGATCAGCGCCATCTGTGCCATGTCGTTGTCGGTGCGCACTGCAAAGTTTTCGCGGCTCCAGATCGGGAATGCCTTGCGGGCAGCGCGCACGAACGGCGTCTCTTCATCAAAGCCAATCAGCGCGTGCTGCGCCAGATCGGCCAGCGAGGCCGGCATCCCGTGCTTGTCCAGATAGCGCTTGTGCGCATGCAGGCCAAGTGGCATCACTCCAACGCGCCGGGCAATCAGTTGCTCCTGCCTGGGTTGTGTCATGCGCACGGCGATGTCGGCCTCGCGCTGCAACAGGTCCTGTACGCGGCTGGTCAGCACCAGTTCCACCGTCAGGTCCGGGTGTGTGTCCTGCAGTTGCGCCAGGATAGGTGGCAGTACCTCTTACCCTATCACCTCGCTGGCCGTCACGCGCACCGTGCCCTGAATGCCCGAGCCTTGGCTTTCGGCCACACGTTTTAGCGCAGCGGCAGCGCTGTGCATGGTCTGGGCAAACGGCTTCAGCGCTAGCGCCGCCTCAGTGGGTAGAAGACCCATTTGCGAACGTGTAAACAGCGTCACACCCAGCGCTTTTTCCAGCGCGTCCACATGCCGCCCCACGGTGGGCTGGGCAATTCCCATGGCGCGCGCCGCACCGGACAATGAGCCCTCTTCCAGCACGCCCAAATAGGAGCGGTACAGCTCCCAGCCGATCTCAGTGGTGTTGTCGTTAGCCATACAAAAATGTATGGCGGCTACCACATGTTGGTCAATTGCTTAATAGCAGTGCCCGCCCGAAACTTCCTATCATCGCAACAAATTCAAGGGTAATGAGATGGAAAGCAACACTGCCTTGGTTCTAGGCGCCACCGGCGGTATCGGTGGCGAAGTGACACGGCAACTACGCGACGCAGGCTGGAAAGTGCGCGCATTACGCCGCAGCGGTGAGCAGCAAATCGAGCTGCGCGACGGCATGGTCTGGGTGCGCGGCGACGCGATGAACCGCAACGATGTGCTGGCCGCCGCAGAAGGATGCTCCGTCATTGTGCACGCCGTCAACCCGCCCGGCTACCGTCGCTGGGGTGAGCTGGTGCTGCCCATGCTGGACAACACCATCGTCGCCGCGCAGGCCAACGGCGCCACCATCGTGCTGCCTGGCACGGTCTACAACTACGGCCCCAGCGCCTTTCCCACGTTACATGAAGATTCGCTGCAGCAACCCCTCACCCCCAAGGGTGCCATCCGTGTGGAGATGGAGCGGCGTCTGCTGCGGGCCAGCAGCCGGAGCTGCCGAGTGATCGTGGTGCGCGCGGGGGACTTCTTCGGACCCAAGCCGGGCAATAGCTGGTTCTCACAGGGCATGCTAAAGCCCGGCCAGCCGGTCAATTCCATCAGCATGCCCAACGCTCCCGGCGTGGGCCACCAATGGTCTTACCTGCCCGACGTAGCCCGCGCCATGATGGAGCTGGTGCAGCGGCGCGACACGCTGCCCCCCTTTGCCGCCTTCCACATGGCAGGCCATTGGGACACCGACGGCACCCAGTTGGCCGCTGCGATCTGCCGCGTGGTTGTCAGGCGCGGCGGAGTCCAGCCCAAAGTGAGAGCCTTTCCCTGGTGGCTTACCGCGCTTGCAGCGCCCTTTGTACCGACCTTACGTGAGCTGCGTGAGATGCGCTACTTGTGGAGCACGCGGATAGAGATGAGCAACGCCAAGCTGGTCTCGACGCTCGGACATGAGCCGCATACGCCGCTGGATGAGGCGGTGGAGGCCGCCTTGGAAGGCATGGGGTGCTTGCCGGCGACACCTGCGCACAAGTTAAGCACCGTCAAAAAGCTTTCACCACAGCAGTGGTTGCGCTTGCCGTTGGCGTCTGTCTCTGCACGAGCGATGTGCGTGCGGAGCACCTGTTTGCGAATTTGCCAAGTATCGGTCGGTGATCTGGCCAGGCAGTGATGGCGAACGACAGCTGTAGTGCATGCTGCCGAGTTCACGCATTGGGTCGATAGCATCAGTACGTTCCGAACTTGATCTGTCGTTCATCGCAGCAGCCTGGATCTACCGTTCGCGGCTGGCAGAAACCCAATGCCGACGTCTGGCGCCGCTATCAATCTTCGTCGTCATCCTCACGCCAGCCTCGATGATGGTGTCTTTGCCACCTGTTCCAACGTCGGCCGTCCTCCTGCCAGCGCCATCCCGGAACAGCTTCTGGCGGCGGCGCGACTATCACGGGTCGAGGGTCATAGACTGGCCGCGGAACGTATTGAACAGCTGGTGGTCCGTATTGAACGGGTGGTGCCGCGTAATAGTACGACGGCGAAGGCGCTGCAACGTAGGGAGCCGGAGCACCGTAGCCTATACCCAGGTAGACCTCTGCGTGACCAGGTGCCGCAGCCATGGCAAGTGCAGCAAACAGCGAGAGTGACGTGTAGTTCATCAAGTGACTTTCAAGGCAATGGCGCTCGCCATGCTTGGTCTCTTTAACGAGTCGAATTTAGGAGCGTTGACCAAGCATTTGTAACTTGATGCGCATAGATGCTTCGTACCTTTCCGACTGCCGAAAATTTCATCGGCAGCTGTCGGCACATGCGTGACGGTCATCGATAAGGAGCGAAAATTCTGACCGGTCCTCGGAATTTTTATGAATCTCAATGGCAACCTGAAGGCTTGGGCAAAGCGGATCAAGCGCGATGGCGTGACCCTCTGGTTCGCCGGAAAATACCCTGCCCCCCTTGGCATGCGAGAGCTTTGGGACTCTACAGGGACTTTCTGGCAAGTCAACCGTTGACCTTGCATATCTCTGCCTCCGTCGTTGTTTCACCAGCGATGGGTGGGCGCGAACCTTGAAGCATTCACCAGGCAAGGACAGACTGCACATCTACAGGCGGGCTTGTTTCGGTGGTGTACACCGAGGCCCCAGATACGAACCGCTCAGCAGGGCTCCATTCGAACTCAGTGGTCAAGCAATTCTTGCCACGGACCCAAAGTCGAGTTCACCTGCTGCCGGTCTGACCTGTGGTGAGCATCTTCAAACGCGCGTCCATCAACCATCACAAACTGCTTCAATAGGCTGCGGATAGCTGCGCCAAGTCAGGTGCAACCTGCAACTCGCCATTCGGTCTTTGGCGCTGCGCAGGCATCGGCGGCACATGGCCCGCGTCAAACGACGTATCCCGCGTCATCACGCACCACAGGATTCTGGCGTTCTTGTTGGCCAGCGCCACGGCCGCTTTCTGCCAACCCACGCAGGCCTTGAGTTGCACCAGCCATTGGCTCAGTCGGTCACCACGTTTGGCTGCCGTGTTCACCGCAGACTTGGCGCCCTGAATCAGCAAGGTGCGCAGGTAGTCATCGCCACGTTTGGTGATATTGCCGAGGCTGGTTTTACCGCCGCTGGAGTTCTGGCTGGGCACCAGACCCAGCCAGGCACCGAATTGCTTGGCGCTGCGGAACTGCTGGAACTCTCCCACGGTGGCCACCAGCGCCGAGGCCGTGATGGGGCCGACGCCCTGCAACTGGGCGGCACGTTGGACGCGTTCATCGGTGCGAAGATGGGCTGCGATGCGCTCATCGCACCAAGCGATCTGGATATCCAGATCAATCCAGTGCAGCAGCGCCCGCTCCAAAGCCAGGCGCACCACGCCAGGCAGTTCATTGCTGGCATCCTCGAGCACTTCAGCCAACACCTTGCGCAACTTCTCCGGGCGCTGTGGGAAGACCAGACCGAACTCGGTCAGCAGGCCTCGAATGCGATTGGTACACGCATTGCGCTCTTGCTTGTAGCCTTCACGCAAACGATGCACCACCAACTGCCCTTGCTGCGCAGCGCTCTTGATCGGAACAAAGTGCATGTGGGGCCGACTGGCGGCCTCGCAGATCACGGCCGCATCATTGGCATCGTTCTTGCCGCTTTTACCTGCCATACGGTAAGGCGTGACGAAGTGCGCAGCGATCAGCCGAGCATCCAGACCGATGGCCCGCAACTGCCTTGCCACATGATGTGCGCCGCCGCAGGCTTCGGTGACCACCAGACAGCCTTGAGGCAAGGTGGCAGACCACGCATAAAAGCGCTCCGGAGACAGGGATTTGGCCAGTACCCGATGGCCCCACTGATCCACTGCGTGGACTTGGTAAAGACGCTTGGAAAGATCAACGCCCACTCGCACGATGGGCCCATGTGTCAGCTCAGTCATGGCATTCTCCAGTCGAATTCCGATAGGACTTCCGGACATCCATGCTGAACTTCGAGCATCCGCGCTGGACTAGGAAAGTCCCTTCGTATTCGTTCCGAGGCTCTCGCCTACCAGCCAGACGCAGTCACTGCACTAAAATCCAGCCGAGCGATTTGCAGCGGCCACAGCCTGGCCAGCAGCGACATTGCTGCGTGATTCGCGTACATTGAAATTCATCGTTTCCCTCACCTATGGTCAGCATGGCTGGCAGTCATTGAGAGCAGCTAACAACCATTGATACGTCGTTGCGTCGCCTTGTCGTACTTCTGCACAGCCCTCGGCTTCGCGTCTCGTCTCAAGCGCAAGCCTTCGGTTTGCCGGGCCGTGTTAACCGCTCTTGGCAACACAGGACTCAGATGCGCTATCTAGTGATCGGCACCAGTGGCGCTGGAAAATCCACCTTTGCCAAAAAGCTGGCGCGCAAGATCCGGGCCTCATATATCGAACTGGATTCGCACTACTGGGGGCCAGACTGGCAAGCAATGCCACCCGAGCAGTTCAGGCATTCAGTTATTGAAGCTACTCAAGGAGCATGCTGGGTAGCCGACGGGAACTACAGTGCTGTTCGAGACCTGCTTTGGTCACAAGCCACACATGTCGTGTGGCTCAACTACGGTCGCTTCACCGTATTTTCTCGCCTGCTCCGGCGCACTCTTGGCCATGGCATCACCCGCAAGCGTCTGTCGCATGGAAACCGGGAGTCACTGCGGATGGCGTTTTTCTCCAAAGACTCAGTACTTCTCTGGTCGCTATCCACCTATGCAAAAAACCAGTCAAAGTTCGCCGCTCTGCGCGAGCATGGCGAGTTCGCGCATCTGCAATGGATTGAATTCTCCGAGCCTTCAGAGGCTTCGACATTCCTCAAGGCGATCGCGACCTCACAAGAGCACTGACACGGGTTCATCTCCACTGCCCTGCTACAGCCCGGCATTTCAATGACCACCTTGTTGCCGCCCGGATGTCGGTTCGGTGCCTGACCGCGATGGCCGCAGTCAGGCCCGGACCAGACCGTCGAATATGCTCGCTATCGCTGCACATCGAGGTCGTAAGTGACCCAGTCGGTCGCCGATGCAAGCTTGTCGTAGAGCTGGCGCGCCTGGGCATTGCTGCCAGCGGTAATCCAGCGCACCACGGGCCAGCCCCGTTCCTGCGCTTTGGCAGCCACGCCCATGATCAGGCTGCGGCCTATGCCTGAGCCGCGCTGGTCTTGAGCCACGAACAGGTCGTCGAGAAACCCGACGTCCTTCGCGATCAGCGGGTCAGGGCATGCGCGAAAATGCGCCAATCCTAGCAAATGGCGCTCCTCCGATTCTGCGACCAGCCCTTCCATCGGGTGGCGCGGGTCCATCAGCCACGACCAGCTTCGATCCAGGATCGCATCCGTCATGGACGACTGGTAGAAATGTGCGTACTGGCGGTAGAGATCGCACCATGGCGTTCGATCACTCATTTCCAGGGGGCGAATTTTCACTGCACTAAGCATTGGGGTTCTCTTGTCCATGGTTGATCCGGCCTTGTCACTCCCGAGCCGGTTCTGTGTTTCTCACCAGACGGCGGACGCCGCCGACGGCCCTTCGTGCGAGGGAAAGTGCGGCAACACCTCCCTGGCCAGCTCCTCCAGCACCTCGGCTGGCGGGCGCTGTGAAAGCTGAATGCCAAGCGCGGCATGGTTCACCCCTGCCGCCTGCCACGCTTCAAGCAAGGCCATCAGCCCTTTTCGCCCGGTGCGCAGAACATAGCCACCGTGCAAGGAGGCCCGAGGATAGCCGGGATCATCCACCAGATCGATCCACTCGTTCGTCATGTGCGGCCTGAACGCCCCTCCGGGGACAAGTTCACGCCAGGCCCGAATCTTCTCCGCCAGGTGCTGGGGCCCTCTAGGGGTGTGGGTTGCATTGGGATAGGTCAGCCATCCATCCGCATGCTCGGCAATCCACTCCAGTGACTGCCCGGACGAGCCTGTCACCATCATCGGAATGCTTGCGGACACAGGCTTGGGCAGGAACTCGGCACCTTCAAAACGTCCCAGCGGCGAGTCGATGTCCAGATGACCGGCATGCATGAGCTGGCGTATATAGGAGAGCGCCTGGGAAAAGCGCTCCGCCCGGGCACTGTGCTCCAGCCCGTAGGCCGGAAACTCCATCGGCCTGTCGCCAGAGGCTACCCCCATCACCAGACGGCCGCCGGAAAGCTGGTCAATGGTCGTGGCTGCCTTGGCCAGATCAATCGGGTGACGCAAGGAGATGACGGCGCTGCCCGTTGCCAAGGCCACCTTCCTGGTTCGGGCCGCCAGGTAGGCCAGATAGGTGAAGGGATCGAACACCTGCCCTGCATCTCCAAACGATGGGTCGAGCAAAGGCACATCACGCACCCACACGGCGGCAAAGCCGTAGCTGTCGATCTCGGCGACCAGGTCCGACTGGCCGCGCAGCACCGACATATCGCCTCTGTAGCTGCGCAGCGGCAGAAAAATGCCCAGAGTCAACCTGTCCGGCGAAAACATGCGCCGGTAGCCGGGGTGTCCGAAAAACGCGGCGTAAGAGGAGCCGCTCGTGCGTTCAGAGAGTCTGGATGCTTTCATTTTTGGACTCGCGAGATGCTCATTCATGCGCCGGTTGCCGGTGCGGGCAGCGTGATGCCTTTGCGTACAGCCGCTCGAGCCGCAACCCGCTCGTGCCATGCACTGAGATGGCGGTGTTGGCTGAAGTCGAAATGGATGATTCGCGCGATGTGCGTCCAGCCGAAATGGGCAATGTCTGCAATCGAGTAGTCGTCGCCGGCCAGATACGGACGGCCCGCCAGCGCTTGATCCAGCACCGTGAACGCTTCCTGCGTCAGGCGCTGGTAACGCTCGATTGCCGGCGCAATGGGTTCATCCGCAAACAGCTCGAAGTGCACGCGCTGGCCCAGCAGCGGCCCCACGCTGGATGCATGGAACTGCAGCCACTTGATCGCCTCCCAGCGGGCTCGCGGATCTGCCGGCAACAGCTTTCCGGTCCTGCCCGCCAAGTACAAGAGAATCGCCGCCGACTCGAACAGCACGACACCTGTCTCGCTGTCCTCGAGTACCGGAATACGGCCGTGGGGGTTCAGCACAAGAAAGGCGGATTGACGGTGCTCGCCTTCATCGATGCGCACATGGTGCAGTTGGTAAGGCAAAGAAAGCTCTTCAAGCGCGATCGTCGCTTTGAAGCCATTGGGGGAACTGTCGGAGTAGAGATGCAACATTGAATTTGTAGATAATCTAAAACTACCGGAATCGCCGGAATCACAAATTTTCAGATGAAGACGGCCTCATATAAAGCGATCATTTCTTCCCAATGAATTTAGAAAATCTAAAGTAAACATGAGCTATCCCTTGCAGGCATTGCGCACATTCGTAGAGGTTGGGCAGCGCAAAAGCGTCAAGGCCGCAGCGCAGGCCCTGCACGTCACCCCCGGCGCCGTAAGCCAGCAAATCCGCGTGTTGGAAGACCGCCTGGGAGTTGTCTTGCTCGAACGTGAACGCCTTGGCATGCGGCTGACCGCGGCAGGTGCCAGCGTGTACCCCAGGCTGCATGAAGCGTTTCTTCAGATCGACCAGGCGATGCATGCCCTGGAACGCAGCAAGGGAGAACGTAGCCTGACGGTCAGCACCGTCGCAACGTTTGCGGCATCGTGGCTGGTACCTCGGCTTGGGCGCTTCAAGCAATTGCACCCCGACATCGAAATCCGCGTGGAAGCAACGTCTGAGCTGGTGGATCTGCAACGCGACCGCGTGGATGTCGCCTTGCGCCATGGGCTGGGCGACTATCCCGGGCTTGAGGTCACCTGCCTCATGGCGCCGGTTCTGACACTTGTCGCCTCACCCGAGTTTTTGAAGACCTGCCAGGGGGCGGTGATCAATGAGGCAGGCGATTGCCTTGACTACCCCCTGCTCCACGACGGAGACCGCGCAGATTGGCCGCTCTGGCTCAAGGCACACGGGGTGGCCGACGACGCGCGTGCGCAGCGCGGCAGCGCATTTGAAGACGACTTCCTTCTCATCCGCGCGGCGGAAGCTGGACAGGGCCTGGCGCTGGTGCCGCAGGCATATGCCCAGGAAGAAATCGCGACAGGCCGACTCATTCAGGTGCTGGACAAACCCTGGCCGGCAAGATTCGCCTACTACGCCGTGACCCGCCCTGGTGCGACTGACCGCCCCGAAGTGCGCGCCTTCCTGGACTGGATTCGCGCAGAAGCGGCCCAGTAAGGCCGCAAGCAGAGACCCTGCCCTGCTGCCCTGCAGGCTGCTCGAATTGAATCACCCGCCGCGCGAAGCCGCAGCTAGTACAGCAGTACGACAAGGCGAAGCAACGACGTACCAAGGGTTGTGTTCGCGGCTCCAAGGCAATACCGGGCGATGCAATAACCGCCACGGCAATCAGCGATTATTCATACCACTGTTGAATGGCAATTTCCCAAGCTACTGAAGGTATTTCGTCAATAGACCCGTCATGTAACGGCAATGACCCGACACTGCCCCCTCAAGCCTTGAATCTCGTCCACTCGCTCAAAACCAGATTCTGTCCAGCATTGATTCCTCGAAATGGAATGTCTGAAAATTACCTTTCTTCTTTCCTTCCAATCGCTAATCAATAAAAATTCGGCGTATCAAATATCAATTGAAACATGTCATATCACCAAAAATAATACTCAACTTAACTTCTAAAAAATCATCACCAAATTAATACGCTTATTTGATTATTTGAATACACCACCAATAGCCAAACAAACTATTCCAGTAGCACAAAATCTACGGTAATTTATTTCAATTTCACATTGATTGAAAAATTTAATTAACATAGTTTGGTCAATTAATTGCATCAACAATCTGACTCAGTAAAAACAACACCAAGCGGCTACCTATTTCCCAGGATTCATTTTGCAAATTCAGTAAAAATTGACATTATTTGACATTTTCTATGGATTTCCCAATGAGCACTAATTAGTTTCCTAGAGTATTCAAGCCCCCTGGTCTTTTCGTCGGGAGCCATCTATGCCAGCCGTCCAGACTTCATCTTGCCCGCCCTTGTTCACCCATCAAAATGACGCCCCTCCATCGATCAGCCACTCGATGTGGCCCGGGCACATGGTGGGCCAGCGAGAGCAGCCCGTTCGCGTCTTCCTGGTGGACGACGATAGCCATATCCGCCGAGTGATTGCCCAGGATCTGATGGGCGACTCAAGAACCCTGCTGGTTGGGCATGCCTGCAGCTTGCGTGAGGCACGCAAGAGCATTCAACAGCACGACTTCGACGTTCTGATGATAGATCTCAACCTGGGCGACGGCGACGGTCTGGATCTGCTTGAGCTTGTCCAAGGCACACACCCGCATGTGCAAAGCATTATCGTTTCAGTAACTGAAAGAGATGAAAAGGTCTTTCAGGCTTTTGAGAAAGGTGCTGTAGGCTATTTGCTGAAAAACTCCTGGTTTGGCGACTACGCACAAGCAGTATTGCAAGTTGCCAATGGTGGTGCATCTATTACCCCGTCTCTTGCCAAGAAAATCCTGTCGCTGGTTAGCAGATCACAAACCTATGTCATTTCGGCGTCAAACCGCTCCAAAGAGGATAATCTATCTGAACGAGAAATAGAAATACTGAAACTCATTGCCTGCGGTTACAGCTCTCCTGAAATATCCACGCATCTCAAGATAAGCACAATGACAGTATCTACACATGTAAAGAACATGTACCGAAAACTGCAGGCCAAGACAAGAGCCCATGCTGTAAAAGCCGCCTCTTTGCGTGGGTTGATATAAATTTTAAGGAATTTTCTTTATTTACAGCCAGAGGCGGCAAGGATATGGAATCTCTGAGAGATATTGGTTGGAGGGAAACAACCCGTTTCATTCAGGCAATTACCATACTCAGCTGGTGTTTTCTCACGCGGCTGCGAGATCAGAATTGGTTTTTTGTCTTCAGTATTTTGGTGGCTTTCAGCGGATTGCTTATCTCGCTTCGTTACATTCCTGGAATCTATCGTGTCATCAAGGCCAGACTGCGCTCCAGTGCCCAACCCTCCAAGGAAATCCAGGAAGAGCGCAAGCGCATCGCCTCAGACCTGCATGACACTTTGGGCAGCCAGTTGGTAGAGGCATTGAGCCTGATGAATTTACAGTCCTCGGTTGAAGATGACCCTGCCAGAAAAGTACTGGAGCAGTCGCTACTGGACCTGCGCCTGATCGTCGACTCCATGGATGCCCAATCCGACAATCTGGCCATGCGCCTGGCGCGATTGCGCTATCGTCTGGAGCACGCGCTTCAACGCAAAGGCCTTGTACTGCACTGGCAGTTGACCGACCCCGAGCTCGGGGTCGGTCAGCAGACCACGCTGCCGCTTCCCAGAGACCGCGTTGCGCATGAAATCCTGGCCGTTGTTCAGGCTAGTGTTAGCAACGCCATCGAGCATGCCGATGCGACCGAGATATGGTTGACACTAGAGCCCTATCAAAAGGGCGATCTGCAAAGCTTCGGCTGGGACTGGTATCTGAGCATAGAGGACAACGGCAAGGGCTACGATCTTCGAGCCGTGCTCAATGACCCCGGCAAGTCCGGGCACGGCGTCATAAACATGTTTCATCGCATGCGAAACATTGGCGGTGACCTGCACATCCACCCCCGCCACGGCGGAGGCACACAGGTATTGATGCGATGGCGGTGTGAATCGACCAGCCTTTCCTAGAGGCCTGAATTCACGACGCTCTTATTGTGGACACCGCACGTCATGCTCACCTCATGCTCAGTTGGGGGCGCCATGGCAAGCGATCTCACCTTATTGATGAAACACGCCGCTATTCAGACAAAACGCCATCAGCGCCTGATTGGACTTCGCCTCGAGCTTGCGCATCGCGGCCATCTTCTGCGAACTCACTGTCTTGATGCAGCAGTTAAGACGTTCGGAAATCTCTACAAGGCTGTTGATTTCCACCCAGAAGTGACCCACTGGCCCCCGAGGGTCTGTTTTACCTGGAAATCAACACCGGCCCGCCTTGACAGGCATTCCGCGATGGAATGGCTGGCGTGCTGTATCTGGCCATAGGCCGCCATCTACTCAGGGCAAGCTGCAGCACAAATCAGTTGCACACCACTGCTATATGGTTGTATGTTGCAACCAATTCTGATTGATTGACACCACAGATGACCAACACCATGTCTGAAATTGACTCGATCCGAGCCGACTCCCGAGCCCTGGTAAGAGAGCTCGGATTCATGCAGCCGACACTGGCCGCAACGGATTACTCGGCATCGGCTGTGCATGCATTGCTTGAAATCGAAGCCAATGAAGGCATGACCTCAGTTCAACTCGTGCAGCTTTTAGGACTAGAGAAGTCAAGCGTCAGCCGAATGCTTGCGAAACTGGTTGCAGCAGGAGAGGTCAAGGAAGTGGCTGCTATCGATGACGGCCGTTTCAAACTATTGCAGTTGACTCCTCAGGGGCGCGGCACGGTCAGCCAGATTCATTCCTATGGCCAGATGCAGGTGCAAAGTGCGTTTCAGCACCTCAATCGCTCCCAGATACAAGCGGTTGCGCAGGGCTTGTCTGCATATGCAGGAGCACTTAAAACCCACCGTTTGAATATGGAAAAAAAGCAGCAAAGCCCAATTACCGTAAGCGCAGGATATCGCCCCGGACTGGTTGGGCGCATTGTTGAAATGCACGCCGCGTTCTACTCGACGTACTCCAATTTCGGGCAGTATTTCGAGAGCCAGGTCGCAAGTGGAGCAGCTGAATTCGCCAGACGGCTGAACGAGCCATGCAATAGGGTATGGACCGCCCTGCTCAATGACCGAATTGTTGGTTCGCTCGCGATTGACGGGCAGGACCTGGGTGAAAACAGGGCCCATCTGCGATGGTTTATTTTGGACGATGGTTGTCGCGGTAGCGGCGTCGGCAGTCAATTGATGACAGAGGCGATGACATTCTGCGATGTGCGCGGGTTCCGTGAAGTACATCTGTGGACAATCAAGGGGTTGGACGCGGCCCGCAAGCTGTATGAGTCTTTTGGCTTCAAGCTGCAGAAGGAAGAACAAGGAACTCAGTGGGGAAGCACAGTGACCGAGCAGCAATTCGTTCGCGTGAGTCCCCTTGCCCCATCCGCAGCACCTGCCGGATGATGGGGTCAACGACGACTATGGCGTAGCGGTGGCCCTTATGCAGCGCAAACTCGTCCATCGACAGGTACTCAATCTGATGCTATTGCGGCTGCGCAGTGCTCGCCAGCAGCAAGGCTTTGTCGATGGATTTGACGGTGTGCCATCCCAGAACGAAGAAGGCAGCGACCGCCTTGATGCTGCTGCGAAGCAACTGGCTGCACGCCTGCGCCAGACGGTCTGTGACGCGCTGGTAGCGACCGATCCGGCTGAGTTTCTCCAGGTGCGGCCACCACAGCTATCGCACCACAGACGCCGACGCGGCACATGCAGCACCACCCTGTACTCGAACAATGCCAGATCGCGCACGCGCCGTGTCGTGGTCTCATAGACTTGGCTGCACTGCGCACCGCAGCGCTCGCAATGCATGACGCTGGCCTGCGGCTTCAGATCAATCGACACGGTGCAGCATCCGCCCTGGGACCACCTCGTCGCTGCGTCTGTTGCCGAGGCTCCAGGAACGTTTTCAGCAGAAGCAGCCCCTGGTCGAGGTGCACATCGAGGAAGCCATCGACAGCACAGTCATGCAGTGGTTGCCGGAACGGCGCGTGGAACCGGGCTTTGTCGTCCTGCCCGACGAGCGCTTCGATACCCTGACTCTGGCCGGAGACGAGCTGGTGGCGGTGCTGCCTGCTGCGCATCCCCTAGCGTACCAATCGGCCATTGGCGCCATGGGCTTTCATGGACAGCCCTTTATCCGCACCAGCGCAGGCTCAGGCCCCCATATCGATGCTTTTTTGGGCCAGCCAAGGCGCCGCATCCAGAACCCTGCTCAGGTTTGAGCAGCTCAGCTCAATGATGGGCTTTGTAGCGCAAGGCGAGGCAGTCACCATTGCTGCACGTCTGGCTCTGCCCGAGCCCCCGGCAGGTGTTGTCTACCGCCCGTTAAAGCCCCGTTGTCGCCGGAAAATCGCGTTGGCCGCGCTGAGTTTTGACAAGCTCTCGCCCGCTGCTTTGGCATTCGTCGAACTGGCCCAGAAAAGCGGGGGCAGCTTGACGATTGAGTATTGAATGACCTCGTCATCCGAGGCAAGTGGTCTCACGAATGCCAGGAGCCAAAGGTAGTCTGCAAAGGCCACACACGGCAGATTGCCAGCGTCGATAAGGCAGCCAATTATGGCCGTCCGATGAATGCAAGGTTCATTGCATTACTGGATATCGGCCGACCTGCCTTTGCCGTCATGGGAGGCTCAAATCCATGCCGAGCATCCTGGCAAGGCCGAAGGTGAACAGCAACACACACAGCAGCGCCAGCATGAAGGCTGCAGCCACCTTGCCCCCCGTACGCAGCAGCGCGCGCCTGTCCATTCCCTTCTTCCCTTGGTCGTAATGCCACTTGATGGCGAAGAACATGCACGCGCCGAAGATGAGAACCTTGAACGTAACAAAGATTACAGGGACCCAATCGATCATTTTGAGAATTTCCAGCCTATGACTTGACACTGTCTATCGTGAGGAGCACCTTCCTCCCGAAGGAGAGAGGTGAAAACGTCAGCGATTGCCATACAAGAATGGGATCGCTGCTCGCTCTGAGACATATTACTTAAAAACAATTTCCATACATTAAGACAAAATGTCTGCGTATGAAAACCATACAAGATGACAGTTTGCCAGTTTGGCTGCCGCGATTAGCCGTGCATGGCGGGCCGCGCTTCTTGCAGATTGCGGATGCCTTGCAGGCGGCAATGACGGACGGATTGCTGAAGCCAGGTGATCGTCTGCCTCCGCAGCGCCAGTTGGCAGCACAGTTGAACCTCGACCTGACGACGGTCACGCGCGCATACGACGAAGCCAGACGCCGCCATCTGCTGGAGGGTCGCGGCGCGCGAGGTACTTATGTTGCGGCGCCGAAAGTTGAACTGACCTCGGTCCTCGACCTGAGCATGAACACTCCTCCTCCACCTGCTGGCGTGGACTTCGACGACCTGCTGAAGCAAGGCCTTTCTCAGGTAATGATGGGGGCAGACACCGCATTGCTGATGACTTACCACCTGGGCGGAGGAAGCGACTCCGACCGTAAGGCAGGAGCCAGATGGCTGGACCCGATGTTTGGAACTCTGGATTCAGAGCAGGTTGTTGTCTGTCCGGGCGCGCAAGCGGCAATTGCCGCATTGATCCTGGCTCTGACGAAGCCTGGCGATGTGATATTGACAGAGCCAGCAAGTTATCCGGGCCTGCGTACTGCCGCGACCCAACTCGGCCGGCGCATCGTTGCGGTGAAAGCGGACCAGCACGGGATGATGCCCGAGATGCTCGAGCAGACCTGCCATCAGCACCAGCCCGGGCTGATCTACCTCAATCCCACGTTGCAGAACCCGACCGCCATCACCATTCCGGAGCGCCGGCGCAAGGAGCTCGCCAACATCGCGAAGCGTTGCAATGTACGCATCGTCGAGGATGATCCTTACTGGCTGCTGGCCGATGCACCGCCACCACCTATTGCCGCGTTTGTCCCGGAACAGGTGTGCTACATCTCGACCCTGTCGAAATGCCTGACGCCCGGTTTGCGTGTTGCCTTCGTACTCATACGTGACCCGCATGAACGCGAACGTTTCCTGGTCGCGCTCAGGTCATTTTCGCTGATGGTCGCTCCTCTGACGGCCGCACTGGCCACACAGTGGATCCTCGACGGCTCGGCTGCCGCTTTGATGGAGGGCGTACGCAAGGAGGCGCGCCTGCGTCACTGGATGGCCAGGGATATTCTGGCGGGGAGGTACAGCGGCACAGGAGACGGCCTGCATATATGGCTCGAGTTGCCTGGATATTGGAGCTCCTCACAGCTTGCGCGTGCAGCCGACAGCGAGGGCATCGCAGTCACTCCAGTGGAGGCATTCGCCACCGGCAGCGACTGCGTCAATGCCATTCGCATCTCGTTGGGCAGCATCAAGGACCGTGGACGCTTGCAGACGGGCCTTCAAAGGCTGTCTCATCTGCTGGCACGAAGACCCGAGCCGTTCAGCGCTGCGGTGGTTTAAGTACTCGGGAAAGACGGCTCACCATTCAGGAGCGCCCTCAATGCGGTCGCATCCAGGCCAGTTCAACCATTGACTGCTCCGGCTTTTTTTCGAAGAGGACTCATACGGCCACGACACCAGCTTCACCCATGACTTTTCCTGACTTTTCGCTCCAGACGTACTTGTTACCATGCGCTAAAAACAGCCTGGAGGGAGTACGTGGGCAAGGCATTACCGCAACAAGCTAAGCGCAAACAGTCAATGCGGCCCACAGTGCGCATGGCGACACTGGGAATGGCCGTTGCGTGGCTGACCTTGGTGGCCGGTCTGGGGTGGTGGATGTCAAAGCGAGTCGTGGGTGCAGAGCTGGATCGCTTGGCGGTCAGCGTCGAATACGAAGTCAAGACGACCGCACGCATCATGGACCGGCTGTTCACGGAAATGTTGAGCGTGGCCAATATGGTGGCGCGCCAGGGTTCGGTGATCCAGCTGGCCACCCGGTATCGCGACGATCCGCCAAGTCTGGCCAGACTCACGCGCCAGCAGCGCGCATCGCAATTCACGCAGGATCCGTTGGTGCGCAAAGTCGGCGACTTCATGCATGAACTCTGCAGCGATCTGCGCTATGCCCGCATCTACATGAACAACATGTCGGACGACACGGTGACGGCCAGCAACTGGGACGAGCCTGACAGCATCGTGGGCATGATCTACTCTGGCCGTCCCTATTTGATCGATGCATTGCGTGACGGCAATGGCCATTCGTTCGGTATCGCCCGGCTGAACAAGACGCCGTCCTACTTTGTGGCAAGCCGCATCGAGAACGAAGACGACGTGCCTCTGGGCTCCGTCACGGTGAAGTTCGATGCCCCGGAGATAGCGCTCTACCTGACGGGACAGCACATTGCACTGATCGTGGATCGACAGGGAAGAGTGACCACCGCTTCGTCTGCTCCATTCATGCTCCGCAATGCGGCAGCGCTTCTTTCGCCGGGTTCTGCGCGGTCTTCCAGCATGCCATCTTCACCAGACAATTATGAAGATCCAGGAATAGCTCTGGATGTGCGAGCCATAGCCAGCTCCGGCCATGCTGACCAGTGGCTCATCGATGGCATACCCTATCTGCTACGGCGTGAGCCGCTATCCCAAACACAGTACCAGCTGATAACGATGGCTGCCCTGGATCACCTGCCTGCCATGCGTCGGCAGCACTATTGGATAGCAGGGCTGGTGGCAGCGATCGGCCTGCTTTTCATCCTGCTATCCAGTCACGTGATCGGGCAAATGGTGATGCGTCGGCAGGACGAGCGGCATGCTGCGAACCATGATGCACTGACCAATCTGCCGAACCGGCGCAATGTGATGGCTCAACTGGACCGGCTATTCGCTTTAGCGGGCCGCACGCAGCAATGGGTCCTGGTGGCTTTCATCGATCTGGATGGGTTCAAGGCGATCAACGATACCTACGGACATGTGGTCGGTGACCAATTCCTCGTCGAAGTCGGCCAGCGCATGTCTGCGGGTTTGCGCAAGAGCGACATGCTGGGGCGGCTAGGTGGTGATGAATTCGTCGTCATCGGACTGATTGCTCCGCCTGACCCAATGGATCAGGACAAGGCTCTTGAAGCCATGCACAGCCGATTGGCACCGCTGCTGATCGGAACCTATAAATTTGCCGAGTGCAGCTTCGACTATCCAGGAGCAAGCTTTGGCATTGTGAGTGCAGATCCATCCGCCAGCTCTCCGCAGGCTGTGCTCAAGGAGGCTGACCAGTGCATGTATGCGGACAAACAGGCTCGGCGAGCATCGCAAATGCAGTCGGCCAAAAGTGACTCAGCAGGTGATTCAGCCACTGAGACACGCAAATTGGAGGAGCGACTCCAGGTTTCGCCTTCCGACTTTGGTTCCGTGCGAGCCTGAAACAGACCAGGAGCAAAATTCCGGCTTAGCCTGACCCGCATTGACGGAAATCCCTCATTGCCACAGGGTTCTTGCCGCAGCATTGTTGTGCACTCCGCAAACTACCTCGGAGGTGCCCCATGGCTGAGGCATCGACTCCCGACAAGCAACCGGATCCGGCCGAGCTCAATGCGTTCTTTCCCTCCCCCTACTCGCTCAGTCAGTTCACGTCGCCCAAGTCCGACCTGAGCGGCGCCGAATACACGAAGACCTACCAAGGCAGCAAGAAGATCCTGATGATCGGTACAGACGAGCGCTACCTGCTGACCGACAACGGCAGCTTCTTCTCCACCGGCAACCACCCGGTCGAGACGCTGCTGCCCATGTACCACATGGACAAGGCGGGCTTCGCGTTCGATGTGGCGACGGTATCGGGAAATCCCGTCAAGTTCGAGTTCTGGGCAATGCCTTCCGAAGACGATAGGGTCAAGGACTTCTTCAACAAGTACCACTCCCAATTCAAGGAGCCGCTACGCCTGTCTACGGTGCTTGAGCAGGGGCTGAGGCAGTACGCTGCCATCTTCGTCCCCGGCGGGCATGGTGCGCTGATCGGTATCCCCGACAGACGTGATGTGGGAGCGGTGCTGGAATGGGCGGCGGCCAACAACCGGTTCATCATCTCCCTGTGCCACGGCCCTGCTGCCTTCCTCGCGGTTGGCGACAGTGACATCTACCGAGGCTACAAGATCTGCGCCTTCCCCGACGCACTCGATGCGCAGACCCCTGCCATCAGCTACATGCCAGGTCACCTGGCCTGGAAGTTCGGCGAAAGGCTCAAGGCCCTGGGTTTCGAGATCGTCAACGACGGCATATCGGGTGCCGTGCACCGGGACCGCCAGCTGATCACCGGCAACAGCCCGCTGGCTGGCAATGCGCTTGGCAAGCTGGCGGCCGAAACCTTGCTCAAGGAAGTCACGGCCTGAGATAAGCATCGCAATCGCACAGGCGGCATTCAAGGAGCCCTTGTCTTATAGGGTGCCCGCAGTCTCGCCGCAATCCAGGATACGGCGCGTGCGGTCGGCGCGCCGCTGGGGTTCGACCGTTTTGTGCTGTTCTCGGCCTCCAGTGCTCGGGACGATTCAGTGGAGCGCATCTACTGGATCGAGGGCGAGACCGGTTCGGCACGGGCGCGCCGGTCGATGCTGAAACCTACCTGCGGCGCTGCCCGGTGACGCGCCACATCCTGGAGACGAACCAGCCCTTCTTCCGGACCAAGACGAACGGCGATCGGGGCGAACGTTACACCGTCGTCCACGCGACGCAGGGCTCAGGTATCCACGGCCTGCAAGTGCCTATATTCGGCCTCTTGGGCCAGGAAGGCACGATGAGCCTGAGCGGCGAGCGCATCGATGCCTCGCCGCAGGCCCGGCTGGCGCTGGAACTGATCACCCAAACCGCGTTCCGCACGGCGCGCAGGCTACTGGAACTGCCCCCGCAAGAGGCGCTCGGCAGCCTGTCCGATCGCGAACGCGAGGTGCTTGCGTGGACGGCCGCCAGCCGGCGGCAGACGGAGATTGCCGCAACCCTCGGTCTGTCCGAACACACTGTGGAAAACTACCTGCGCCGCATCCGCAAGCGTCTGGGCGTCGCCACGACGGGACAGGCCATTCGCATGGCGATCCGCAACGGAGAGATCGTCGCCTGACTGTCAATGCCGGCTCAAGCTGCCGCCAGACAAGCAGGACAAGCGCAGCGTGATCCCGATAGAGATGCACGACACGGATCAGTGACCGGCTGGAGCTGTGAAAGAGGCTGAGCGGCCAATCGCTCTGGCACCAATCGGCGTATCTGATGAACGGCCTAGCTGCTGCCCCTTATAGGCTGCCCATTATCTGCCAAGAGCCGATCTTCCAGGCGCGCATCCAATGCTCACTCAGGTGTCGCTATCGAGCATGCAAACGGAGGGGCCAAACCGCCCGCAAGAGATCTTCAAGACACGGCCCTCCCGGTACAGAATCTATGGTGAAGTGGGTAGCGCTTTAATGGAGCGCAAGACATCGCGAGTGATGCTTTGCCGCTTGGCAAGGTCGGCAAGCCTGTTGGGAGTGTCCATGTTCAAGGCGAAGAAGACGGGGCCGCTGGGCCACTCTACCCAGCCGACCCACCAGCCGATTTTTCCGGTCCAGCCCGTTTTTGCGCGCAGTATCCAGTCAGGCCCCGCTTCATTGACCATCACGTCCTTCACAAGCCGCTGATGCTCGACCTGGAATGGCAGTTGATTACGGTAAAGCCGTTGCAAGAAAGCAATCTGCTCGAAGGATGAAATGGCGAGGTCGCCCTCAACCCAGAATGGCTTGTCGCCAGTGGCGACCGCATTGCCGTACCCTATCTTCCGCATATAAGCGGTCTCACGTGCATTGCCGAGTTCCTTGGCGAAGCGCTCATACACCCAGACAGTGGAGTTCCTCATCGCCGAGCGCAGATTCTGATCCACGTTCCACGCCGCCACAGGTCGTTTCACACCATCCCATTGAATGAGCTGAAATTCGTCACGCAGCAGCCCTGCATCAAGCGCAAAAAGGCTGTGTGGAATCTTGAAGGTAGAGGCTGGCGAGTAACGCCGACCGGCACGCGACACGTTGTAGACGTGGGTAGTTTCTGAGTTATCGCGTGCATCGAGAACAACGATGCTGCCTTGGGCATCGGCTTCTGTGAAAAACCGAGACCATTCGGTCATTTCTTGAAGCTGAGGGCCAGCCACTGTCACTTGAGCAAACCCTGCGGCCAGGGCGGATAAGACCAAACTACGTCGATTCATGCGGCTAGTTTAATGGCCAAACGAACTCGTCCTGAAGTGTCCGGGGCATTGACTGTGTCGACTTGCCGCTAGGGAGAGCGTCTCTTGCGGGCCGGACAGCGACAGCCGCAATCGCTTGAATCCACAGTCAGAGGCTGTCTTTCAACCAACCAAGTCAGACATAGCAAGCGCTCCGGGGGGGACGACTGCCGCCTGAGTTGTCAGTCAACGCTCGCAGGCCCCTTAAGTTCAAGCTGATTGCCGTCCGGATCTTTGCAGTAGATGGAGAGACCCATGCCGTCAGCGCCAAAGCGTCGGACCGCCCTATCCGCCTCGAGACCGTGACCAGCCAGGTGGGAGAGGATGGCTTGCTCATCAAAAGGCTCGATACGCAGGCAAAAATGATCGACATTTCTGCGCTCGCTTGAGGCCGCCGGTCCGCCCGCACGGCCTAACGGGCCCTCGACATCCACCAGGTCAATCATGGATGCACCAGCTCTCAGGTGAACCATACCCAGATCCTCGCGACGCTTCACCAAGGTACAGCCCAGCACGGCTTGGTAGAAGCGGATGCTTCGCTCCAGGTCGGCTACGCGCAACACGATGTGATCAATGTGCTGAATACTGAATTGGCTCATGGCGATCTCCTGCTGCGGACATGCACACTCGTAATCGTATGCACCTGGTGTGATGAAACCCCAAACGTTCGGCGAGCATCAGGGACATTTTTCCGATCGGAAGCCTTTCACAGGCAGGATCAAGCACCCAAGGACGATTGACAAACGCTGTTCAGCGGCTGCTCCGGATCGTTTGCAGTCCTGAATTCATTAGTGAAGTAGGCGTAACTACGCGCTCTTGGTGCTTGCATCTCTTCAATGCGCTCGACTATGCTGGTTACATTAAGTCACGCAGCGCTAGGAGGGAACTTTGCCAAGCATTGAAGTTTTTGAAAAGCTCACTGGTCGCAACTTTTCGAATGCAGAGCTCTTGCATACAAAGGTGCTCGCTTTCCCTGAGGAGGGAAAAAAGAGAGTTATCTATGGACTGCTGGCCGAGGCTATCGACCTCGACTACTCTCAAAAGTCGCTTTCTGAGCTTGGCGAGCAAATAAGGCTGGCCCTGTCCAATATTGAGCGCGTTGCACCCAAAGCCTTCGTGGGTCAGAACATTCGTGTATACGAGGGCGGCAACCACTTGGACATCATCAATGATGGTATTGGGAGCATGGGCTGGTTGATTGTGGAAGACCACCTGACCTGATTGAACCTCAGACACCTCTGAATTCAGAAGCGCAGCAATCCATTGTCCGGCTTCTGATTCCTGTTGACGTCTGTGCAGACCTCGCCGTGCTATTCGCTGCGCCGGTCTGGAGATTGATGTGCTCGCTAAAGAAGTTTTCAACTTTGCGCATGCAATTGATCTGAACTGGCTGGATAGAAAAGGCTCCTACAGGAGCCTTTTTGCTTAGACAGAAGAACTGTTCAATCCACAGCAACCATAACCGATGATGCCTTAATGACGGCATACGCGTTGTCGCCTTCTTTCAATCCTAGGGACTGGGCCGACGTTGAGGTGATAGAGGACGTGACTCTCACACCAGGGACAACTTCTAGTGTCAATTCCGTGCTAACTGGGCCCGTGACAATCGAGATAACCTTGCCTTGCAAGACATTGCAAGCGCTGATTTTCATAGTATCTGTATCTGAGAAATGACGACGGACAACAGCATATATTTAGCGACTCGATGGCTGTAGAAGCGCTGCCATATAGAGATCCTATCAGCAGCTGTATGACTGCAATGGGCCGAGCAGCGACAGCCGCAATCGATTGTCGGCGGCATACATTCGCCAGCCTTAGTGAGTCGCACGCAAACGCCATGTGCAGCGCTTACACAGCCATCAACTGATACCTACTACCGCAACGCGACCATCAGCGTCTCCGTCCATCTCGATCAGGGTTCCAACAGAACACGGCACCCAGCTGACTTAGAGAATGTCCGATAAGGGTCGTGCTTTACCCCCAAGTGCAATCAAAAGCGGAAGTTGAAATGCTCCCAACACAGCACCGCCACATGCGCGCTAGTCGATACAGACGATGCCTCATCGGACGATGCACGTATTGTCTTGATTGGTTCAAATCATGATTTCCAAACGGAGCTAGCAATGACACTTCAGGACATCTCGGACAAGGTAGAAATCAACGAACTCCTGGCACGATACTGTCATGCCTTAGACGAAAAGGACTGGCACTCGTTTCAAGCGATATTTCTTCCTGATGCGATTTTGGACTTCACCGCTTTTGGTGGACCCAAAGGCTCTCCTGCCGAGCTGCAAAAATTTTTTGTACCAATCCTTGGCAGCCTAGCCTCGACACAGCACACAGTCTCTACAGTCAAAATTGATCTCACAGGAAATATCGCCACCGCGCGATCTGCGGCCATCGTTCCCATGACAGGCAAGACACCTGAAGGCAAAGAAACTACTTCTGTCAGCGGCCTTTGGTATGAGGACAGCCTCGAACGCACAAAGGATGGCTGGAAAATCAAATCACGAAAGCAAGTTCGCAGTTGGGCCGCAAATATGGCCTGATCCACACGCTTTGGCACAAGCCTGCGACTTTTCGCATTGTTTGGTGTACAGCCGCGATTGCTCCCCAGTTGTGAACAGCGCCCTGAGATGGCGGCTAAGATGTACGGTCCCAGGAAGTCATGGCGCATTCTTCAGCCTGGAACAGGAGAAAGCACTATGGCAATTCGCCTGCTGGACGATCTCATAGGGCCGCTCCTGAAGACAGCACGCAGGCTCAGCCGCAGCGCCTGGCATTGTTGCCTGCAGCTTCACTGCATCAGCCGACAGCCTGCAACGCAGGTACCACGAAGGCACGGAAAGTTTGAAGAAACGACACTGGGTTTCGTACACATCGACAGCGCCGAAATGAAGATCTCCTGCGGCAAACAGCACATGTTTGTCGCTATCGACCGCGTCACAAAATTCACGCACGTTGCCTTCTTTGACAGGGCCACCAAAGCCAATGCAGCGCAGTGCCTCCGGCAGGTGCTTGTGGCCTTCCCGTACCGCATACATACCGTTGTGACGGACAACGGCATCGCCTTCACAGGGCAAGAACACGTCAGAGGCGGCGTCACCGACACATGCTTCGGTCACATCTTCGAGCTCATCTGCAAGTTCAATGGCGTCAAGAAACGACATACCAAGCCGTCCCCCCTTGACGAACGGCATGGTCGAGCGCATGAATCGGACCATCAAGGAATCCACGATCAAGGCGCTTGAGTAAGAGGGCCTGGAGCAGCTACGGGAGCATGTCCAGGCATTCGTTCAAAGCTACAACTTCGGCAAGCACTTGAAAGCGCTCAGGTGGAAGACACCATTCCGTTCGATATACGAGGCGTGGGAAAAAGATCCAAGTCGCTTTGGACTTCACCCGCACCATCGCACCGTGGGACTGAACATTTATTGTCTCGCTGAAACTGTAACGGGCGCTGGTATGCTGAATTTCGAACCATCTCAAAAAAAGCGAGTGAGGCCGCAAGCAACCCTCACTCGCTCTTTCATTGCGTGGACTTCAGAACGAATGACGCACGCCTGCACCAAAGCCCGTCTGATTGACACCCGGCATAGGTGTTCCTCCGGCCTGGGCACCACTGGCCCCAAAAGCAGCATTGCCGCTATTCTTCACATAGCCCAGCGAGGCATAAACTGCAGTGCGCTTGGACAGGTTGTAGGTGCCGCGCAGTACCAGCAGCTGACCCTTGTCCGCGTTGTCCTTGTACTTGAGCTGGTTGTACTGAGCGTCGACCGTCCACGGACCCATGGGGTAGGTCACACCGACAAACCACAAGTCATTGCGTGGCGAAGCGACATATCCGTCATTCTTGCGACGCATGTAGCCCGCACCGATCTTGGCTCCGCCAAGTTTCACGTAGCCATTGAGCATGGTGCGCTTGTCAACCTTGTCGCTGCTCGTCAACCCTGCGAAAGCACCGGGGCCGCCGCGCAGCTCATCATGGGCGAATGCTGCACCCCATGCCGCTGTGTCGTACTTGAGCATGGCTGACCACTCGCGGCAGGTCTTGGAGTCTGTGCTGCTTTCACCTGCGCAGTTGGTGCCGCCTGGGCTGGGGCCTGCATTGACGGCATCGCGCCCAAAGCTATAGGTTGCGCCAACGGTCAGGCCCGAAAACGTGCCTTTGTAGGAGATTGCATTGTCGGCACGCGCATTGGGGAAATAGCTATCCAGGTTTCCCATGCTGTGAAGGCTAGGCCCGATTACATCGGCATCGAGCACGGACCAGAACAGCATGGTGTACTGACGACCCAGTCCCAGCGAACCCCAGGGCCCGTTCAGGCTGACGAATGATTGGCGCCCAAAGCCGCGTCCGCCCTGATTGAGTGCGCCGCTGTCAGTACCGATCCCCATCTCCAGCGTGAAGGATGCGCTCAAGCCGCCCCCCAGATCTTCGCGGCCGCGAAAGCCCAGGCGGGAGGGAACGCTGCCTGTGAGATTGGGCATGCGTGTGAGGCTGGACTTGTTTGCTCCCACGTTGTTCATGGTTTCGACGGCCGTGTCCATGATTCCGTAAATCTGGACAGATGATTGAGCGTGTGCGAGCCCTCCCAGGCTCATCAGCGCAATGGTGCTAGCTATTTTTTTAATCAATTTTGTCTCCCTTGTTTGAATCTTCGAACTACAAAAACTCTCCGTGCTTTGATTTTTGCCACCACCCTCCTCATCGTTAGCGCATCGGGTGCAAGTGAACAACTAGGAGCGAGCCAGCCACCGGTAGCCCACCGCTCGGTTGCCGGCATCACTTTCTCAGGCCAAGCCAACTTGAGGCCCAACTCCCTAGCATCCATTTAGGTATGGCACATAACCAATTGCCGATGAATTTTGTTTATTTTTCATAAGCAATTCAAGAGAAAAATCAGCACATTGGGTCGGTGCTTTCCCTTGCGGTAAAACACTAGGTGGAACTGTCCACTACGGAGAAAATGAACGAAGGATGGCTGCTGGCCAACAGCAGCGGAAGACAGGAGACTGCTCCCTGCTCCCTGCGCCTTGCAGTCATCCCGAAGCCCATAGATCCTGCTAAGCGAAGCAAGGTCCAGACGCAAAAAAACGCCCTCAAGCGTGGGGCGTTTTTCTGGGGGCTTGTAGCTAAATCAGTAGCTGGAACCACCGCCATAGCCGTCATTGCCATAGCCAACATTAGGACGAGAAGTGGCGCGGAACTCGCGATTGCCACCGAATCCACGACCCTCTTCGCGAGGTTTAGCAAGGTTGACCACGATCGAACGTCCATCGACAGACATTCCATTCAGTGCCGCGATAGCAGCCTGAGAGGCGTCTGCAGTTGCCATTTCTACAAACGCAAAGCCTTTAGAGCGCCCGGTATCGCGGTCCATCATGACTTTGGCAGAGGTAACGCTTCCAAATTCAGAAAAATTGCTTTTCAGGCTGGAATCGGTGACGGAGTAAGGCAGGTTGCCAACGTAAATTTTAGTACTCATGGAAGGAGCCTTTTCTATTGATTGACGCGCCAAGGATTGACGCATCGTTTGCATATGGCTGTGGGAGTGGGAGTCCGTAGCAACCGGATAAAGATGAGCGCTTGTTTACAGCTCAGCACGTAGAGGGCTGCATGGATGTATGCAGCCAGCCTTGCGTCACAGCATAGATTTTTGCTGCTTCGGTCGAGGCAAATGTTTTGTCAAAGCGAAAAATACGGCAGTAGCTGCTGTTTTGCCTTGTGCGCTGAAGTGCGAAGGAAGCTTGAAAGCGACCGCAATGGGTCTTTTGGGATGCGGGCGTAACGAAGTACTTGCCCATAGCAATAGGAGACAGAGGAATCTAGTTCAATCAGAAAGCAGGACTTGAAGACCTGCATGAGCTTTCGAAAACTCAATTAGCTGCTGCTCGACAGCTAACGGTGCGATAAATCTCGCGAAATTTCCAGGTAAAGGACTTGGTGACCTAAGCCCTGGCGCTGCGATCTGTTGAAATTATTTCGCAACGTCGGCCATCATAATTCATTTTTATAAAAAAGGCAATTTTTATTATTTTTAGCTTTCAATCTTATTGCGTGTGCTCTTCGATCAAGGGCCCTAGCCCCAGGTGGCCGGTGCCCGATTGCGGCAGGCCTGCACACAGGGGCACTGGGTCAACGAAACTCGAAGTGCTCCCTGTGCAGTTGCCATGAAGCAGCAGGCAACGACTGTTTGAGCGCCAGCTCCAATTGCTTGCCCATGGCTGCAGGACCACAGAACCACACCCGCAATGGCTTGTCGGCCTGGTAACGTTGAAGCACCTCTTTGGGCGTCCAGCGATGGCCGTCGGCAAAGATATCCAGATGCACATCGGGATGAAGCGCCGCAGCCTCTTCCAAAGCTCGAGCAAGAGGGTCGGCCGCATGCTGACAGGCGTATTGCAACCAGGCCTGGGGAGCATGTCCGTCATGGTGAAGCTGCCCCAGCCAGGAAAGAAAAGGAGTCGCGCCAACGCCGGCGCCAACCCATACGTGCACGGCACCATCGTCGTGATCCGGAGGCACAAAGCGGCCATAAGGACCGTCCAGCTCCACAACGATGCCGGGCTGCAGACGCTCGGGCAGGCTGCGAGTCCAGTCGCCCAGTTGTTTGATGTGAAAGCGCACCACATGATCTTGCTGGTCGGCATCGGACAGCGTGAACGGGTGCGCCTCTTGCTCCCCTGCCAGGCGCAAAAAGGCGAATTGCCCCGCAGCATGGCCCGGCCAGGAATCATCCATACGGCACTGCACCTCCAGCACATCTCCGAGCTGCGTGAATGACATTACGGTGCCCGCATGGGGATAGCGCGACCGCATGTCACGCACCAGTTGCATCACGGCGGCCACGACGCCGAAGGCCATTGTCAACGCCAGGAGCCAGCCGCCCACACCGCTCCAATAGCCAGGAGGAGTCAGCACAACGCCATGAAACACCAGTATCAGATACGCCAGGGGCATGAATCGATGAAACCAGTACCAGCGCTTGTACGGCACTGCGCGACGAGCAAGCGTAATGACCAACATCAGGATCAATGCATAGAAGGTCCATTCGCCCAGGGTTTTCGCATAGGGCTTCAGGAGGCTGACCCACTCGGGCACCGGTACCTTGGCCAGCCTGCCAGTGCTGCCAATAGCTGTCGCGATGAGGGGCTTGGACTGCTTGGCCAGCCAATGCGCCAAGCTCAACGTAATGGCAATGATGCCCAGCCACTTGTGCAAACGGTAGGCCTTATCCATGCCGCCCAAAGGCGACTCCACCCACCGAGGGCGCAAGGCAAGGACCATGATGGCAGTCATGGCACCCAAGGCCAGAATACCGGTAAGCAGCATGCCTTCCTGCCGCATCACCCACAGCAGATCACCAGGCGGTGACGGCGACAGCCAAAAAGCCTCCACTGCCCAAATCACGAAGAAAGAAGCAAGGACAAGAAGAATAGAACGGCGCAAGACAGCACTCCGGTTTGCTCAATGGCCGGCAGATCCAGAGTGCAAAAACAGATACACGCCATAGCTCTGGTTCGTTCGCCGCAGGCGGCTCCAGCACATTCGAGCTTGTTCAAGACTGATCAAGGCAAGGCTAACATGGCACTCGATAGGCGCTATCCATACCCAACTGATTCACAGCGCAATATTGCCGCCCGCCCGACAACGACAAGAATCGCGTCCGGGCGCGAGCAGATCCTGCTGCAGGTCGGCCACGGCCCCAGCCCCCTGCCCTTGCTCATATTGCCGCTGACACCCCATTGCGTTAGCCTGCGTGCTCCACCATTGCTCAGGAGCCTGCCATGTCCCGTCGTTTGGTTCTTTCCGCCAGCACCGCCCTTGCGGCTGCCGCACTGATTGTGGGTTGCGGCGCCATGGGGTCGTCGGGCGGCAACCCCATGAGCTTCTTCATCACCAGCACCAACCCCGGCAAGGGCGGCGACCTGGGCGGGCTGGCCGGGGCCGACCGCTACTGCCAGTCGCTGGCCGCAAGCGTTGGCGCAGGCAACAAGACCTGGCACGCCTACCTGAGTAATGCTGCCCTGAGCGGACAACCGGCCATCAATGCGCGCGATCGCATCGGCAACGGCCCGTGGCGCAACGCCAAGGGCGTGGTCATTGCCACCAGCGTGGCCGACCTGCACAGCGCCAATGCCAAGGTCGGCAAAGACACCTCGCTGACCGAAAAGGGCGAAGTCGTCTCGGGCTTTGGCGATGAGGTCAACCGCCACGACATCCTGACCGGCTCGCGCCCTGACGGCACCCTGGCCGTGCCGGAGCCCGGCAAGGACACCACCTGCGGCAACTGGACCAAGAGCGACGGCGGCTCTGCCATCGTGGGCCACCACGACCACCAAGGCACCAACCCAGACCCTGTGACCAACGCCTCGTGGAACTCATCGCACGGCACGCGCGGCTGCAGCGTCGAGCAGCTCCAGCAAAGCGGCAGCGCCGGGCTGATGTACTGTTTCGCGACCAACTGAGCGGGATGAACGCGCGGGCTTCGGCCCGCACAAGCGCCTGTTACTCACGAAGTGAACTTGCCCATATAATTAGCCACCATATTATATTTTGGCTAACTAATGAAGCTTGAACAGAAGTACCAGGCGCTAATTGAAGAAGCGCAACGACGCAAACTTCCTGATGTGGATGGCATCCAGCTGTGTTTTCAAGTGCTGTCGATGGCTGCAAACATCGACCGCGACTGCGCCGCTTTGCTGGCCCCTCATGGCTTGTCTGAGGGGCGCTTTGTGCTGTTGTTCCTTCTCGATGTGGCGCCTGACGGACTCGCACCCAACGTGCTGGCCGAACAGGCTGGCGTCACCCGCGCCACAGTGACCGGCCTGCTAGACGGACTGGAGCGCGAAGGTCTGATTGAACGTCAGGCCAACGCTGAAGACCGCCGGGCACTTTGCATTCGGCTGACCTCAAAAGGAAAACAGCTCGCCGGTACCGTTATCGACCAGCATGGCCGGTGGATCGCAGGCCTGTTTGGCAACCTGTCTGCACATGAACGAAAGCAGCTGGCAGCGCTGCTGGAGAAAGTGCGAGGCCCTCAATCGGACGTTGAATCATGAAGGATCAAGTCCGCAAGGGTGCGACGCGCACCGTTGACATTCCTCGGGACGTTCTGCATGCGCTATCGCACGGGGAGTTGGAATGTGCAACGCTGGCTGAATGCCTGGCAGTCGACCAGGCCGTACTGGCCCGAACACTCTTTCCGGCACTTACGGCTCACGCATTGAACACGATCGATGAAGCCTGCCAACTGGGTGTGCTCAAACGCATGGCCCGTATCGGCGCAGTCTTGCTGCAGGACTTGGGTACTGGGGGCATCGAACAGTGCCAAACGCACCGCGCCGATATGGCACGAGGCTGGGCGTGTTTCATGATCGGTGCGCAGCCTCACCTGGATCTCGGTGTACGGCTGGCCGCAATGCACCCGCTGGCAGACGATGCCCATTTTGGTGTGCGTGAATGGGCCTGGATGGCAATGCGACCGCACCTGGTGCAAGACCTGGCTGCGGCTATCGCACAGCTGATGCCATGGACACAAGATCCTTCTGAGCGTATCCGACGATTCGCGTGCGAGGTTTTGCGTCCCCGCGGGGTGTGGAGCACGCATATCTCACAGCTCAAACGCTCGCCCGAACAAGCGCTGCCTTTGCTCTCAGCTCTGAAGAGCGACCCTTCGGTCTACGTGCAGGACTCGGTCGCCAACTGGCTCAACGATGCCGCCAAGGACCAGCCAACCTGGGTGCGTGACATCTGTGCCCAATGGCTTCAAAGCTCTCAGGCCGCCGCCACACACCGTATATGTCAACGCGCACTGCGCAATCTCAAGTGAAAGTGGAACCATGTCTCATTACCTCGTAGAGCTCTACACTCCCAATTCAGCTTGGCTCGCACTGCCTGCCGAACAAAGGCAACACTTTCTTGACGGCATCGGACTCGCATTGAATCAACTCTCCAGCCTCGGTGTCGAAGTTCTCTCTCTGGCAGAAACGGACTCCAACATCGACCAAGGAACCGCACATACATTCCTTGGTATTTGGCGCTTTCCTGACCAGGCCGCTCGAGACGCCCTGCTTGCGGGCATCAAAGCCAGCGGCTGGTACGATTACTTTGACCATGTGAATGCAGCCAGTACTGCAGGGGCAGCGGATATTCACCTGGCTGCTCTAGCTGCCGCCGCGTAGCGCAGTCTTTCGGATCATGCCGTTGTGCTCTGCAATGCATGCGGCTAGTCATTTCTAGTGCCCGCTAATGCCTAGTAATGCACGCTAATGCCCGCTAATGGCCGCCCTCTACAGTCAACACTGCGGGCTGGCCAGCGTTCGGCACAGCGTGTGCAATTCAACTTGGATCCCCGGCTCCGCACAGAACCGGGTACTGGATCGATTGGAAAGCATGCGACATCAGCGTGGATTCATGACACCTGAGCCTCATCAACCGCTACACTGTACATATGCACAGTCATCGTCTTATGAGTGGTATGCCCGTCCAACTGATCGCGTCCCCGGTTACTTTGCCGCTGGCTGATCGCAGCGCGCGCGCAGGCTCGCCCGCCAATGACTTTGCAGGCAAGCGGCTGGATATTACAGACCTGCTGGTCACGCACCCCAAGGCCACGTTTGTGCTGCGCGTGGCCGGCCCGTCCATGCAAGAACACGGCATCGATGACGGCGATATCGTCGTGGTGGACAGGGAGTTGCGCGCCCGTAATGGCAGCATTGTCGTGGCGCTTGTCGAACGCGAACTCGTCATCAGAGTGCTGGAGGGCGATGGCGACACCTGCAAGCTCAAGGCAGGCGCCCCCACCTACCCCGACATCGTGCCGCAGCAAGGACAGACGCTGGAAATATGGGGTGTCGTCACCAGCTGCATCAAGCGCTTTGCCTTTTGACCTCTTGATGAAAAACCAATTCAACACGCCGTTGCAGCCAGGAGCCAGGCGCATTTGATACACGAATCATCTCTGCTTAATTTAGATGGGTGATCACCGGCGATATTTGGTTTAATCAGGCGCGATAACAACACTGAGAGAGATTGAATGGCTTCATGCGCGTACTGCAATACCAGAATTCTTTTTGGCGGAAAGCGAGACGGCGACCTTCGCTACTGCAATGAGAAATGCCAGCACCAAGGGCGACTTTCCGAAGCTGCCAGCCAGCTCTCCCCCGCCGATGTGCAGGCCCATATCTTTCGGGTGCACAAAGGCAACTGCCCCAAGTGCGACGGGCCCGGCCCAGTGGATGTGCATACCTCTTACCGTGTGTATTCCGCCGTCATGATGACATCGTGGTCCAGCAGGCCGCTGGTGGCCTGCGCACGATGCGGCACCAAGCAAAAAATCGGTGACACGGTCTTTTCATTGTTTCTAGGCTGGTGGGGCCTGCCTTGGGGAATCTTGATGACCCCCGTGCAGCTCACCAGAAATCTGCTGGCCTTCGGCAAAACCCCAGACCCGGAGACGCCCTCTCCCGCGCTGGAGCAAGTGCTGAGAAGCCATTTAGCCGCCCAGCTCCTTGCCAATCAGCAACAAGCGGCGTCCCAGCCCGGCAACTACCGTTGAAATCTGATTAGCGCCCCAAAAGCACCTGCTAACGCACAAAGGCAATGTAGCTCTCTACATTGCCTTTTTCTTTGGTTTATTTCAGTGGCCCAACATCGCACTGCGGGCTGGGGCTAATGCACTCGTAACTAATTTTTACAGATAATGCTTCGCATGCATTTTCTGCTTGCCTTGACTGCCGCAGCATTTTTGCTGCCAGCCACCGCTGTTGCTCCAGCCATAGCGCAGCCCATCTATCGCTGCGGCAACACCTATTCTCAAGAGGCATGCAAGGGCGGCAAAGTGGTGGAAGACAAAACCACCACCCTGCACAGCGGCCACTCGGGCAGTTCCGTTTATCTGTGCAAAGGCCATGGCGGCGGGCTGTTCTGGAGCAGCCATTCGTGCGGCCAGCACAACGCTTTTCTGGAGCGCACGGAAACCGTTCCCTCCGGCCTGCCATGGGATCAAAAAGTAGCCCAAGCCGAAGCCCAGTGGCGCAAAACCCAGCGCAATACTTCCGCCCCTGCGGTTGTTTATCAAAACCGCCCTGCGCAACCCGCCGAGCCCGGCAAAAAACAAGTTTGCGATGCGCTGGAAGAACGCGTCAAAGCTCTGGATAGCATGGGGCGAGCAGGCAGCCAGTATTACGACCTGGATTGGGTGCGTAGGGAGAGAAAGTCCGCACGGGATGAGCAATATCGGCTTAGATGCTAATCAATATTAATTTTTAATAAAAAATGCAACTAAAAAACTTAGCCATTGGCGGCTATAGAAGCTTCGGGTCTTTTCAATATTTCGATAAATTCGGAAAAATAAATTTATTCATTGGCAGGAACAACAGTGGCAAATCGAATATTTTACGTTTTATCAATGAAATATATTCAAATATAGATGGTAAAAAAGGAATAACCTATGACCCATTAAACAAGCATCTCCCTGGTGGCGACCCATTCATAATCGGTATTGCAGATGATTATAGAAATTTCAACCATGAAGATTTAGCCAGTGACATAAACTTCAGATTTAATAAAGATGCTTATCCGAAATTATCTTATCAATCCAGAAAAATTATTGCTGAAACAATAAAAAATAAATCAACGCTTGATAATACGTATTTATGCTGGAGCTTGCGAAATATTGATAGTCGTTCAGACATCACAGATTCATGGCTCACATCGGTTAAAACAATACATCATAATCATTTGCAACAGTTATGGTCAGAATTAACCAACCAAGGTGGCGGTAGTCGGGATTACAACTGGGAACCTGAAACAGCAAAAAGGCTTCACACAGCAGTCAAAGGATCTGATTCGCATTTCATGCCTGCTATTCGACAGATTCTCATACGAAACTCCGAAACTCCATCAAGCCTTGATGGAGCAGGAATTATTGAAGATCTAGTTAAACTACAGAATCCTGATGTACACAATCAGCATCTGAAAAAAAAATTCTCAGATATAAATTCATTTGTTCAAACTGTCTTAGACAGAAGTGATGCAACCATTGAAATTCCTCACAAAAAGGACACTATTCTTGTTCATATGGACAAAAAAGTCCTACCACTAGAATCTCTTGGCACAGGCGTACACGAAGTCATTATCATTGCCGCAGCAGCTACCACATTAAGTGATACTATTATTTGTATTGAGGAGCCAGAGCTTCATTTAAACCCAATACTTCAACGCAAGCTACTTCAATACCTAAGCAACAATACATCAAATCAATATTTTATTACAACGCACTCACCAACTATCATGGATACGCGCGGTGCGGAAATTTATCACATCACTCAGAAAGATGGAGAATCCAAAGTAACCAGAGCCACATCAGACCGAAATAAATCTGATGCTTGTGAAGATCTTGGATACCATCCCTCAGATTTATTGCAAACGAATTGTGTCATTTGGGTTGAAGGTCCATCAGATAGAATATATATAAAATATTGGCTCCAGCATGCTGCACCTGAATTTTCTGAAGGGATCCACTATTCCATAATGTTTTATGGAGGAAGATTACTTTCTCATCTCTCCGGCGAAGAAAATGAGATAGCTCTTGACGAATTCATTTCCCTAAGAAAATTAAACAAAAGAGGCGTCATAGTTATTGACAGCGACAAATCAGTAGCTCAAAGTCAACTCAATAAAACAAAGAAACGATTAATAACAGAGTTCGACAAAGGTCCTGGTTTCTCGTGGGTCACCGCAGGCAGAGAGATTGAAAACTATTTATCTGAAGAACAACTTAAATTAGGCATTAAAGCTGCAGCACCCAATTGCACCTTCAATTCAAATTTTGAAAAATATGATAATTGCTTAAAAATAAAAGGCGAGCGCGGCTCGGATACTCAAGCATCCAAAACAGATGTAGCCCATAGCATCACGCAAAAATTCCAGCCCAATCTAGAAATATTTGATCTTAAAAAGCAAATAAGTAAATTGGTTCTATTTATCAAAGAATCGAACCCTGCCACACGGATTTCTTGAACAAGAGATTGCGCACCAACAGTGCAAAAACATATCTCCAACGCTTGCAACTACAGCCCGCCTCTCGCGGGCTTTTTTGCGTTGCATGCAAGCCCGCGCTATACTGAACAGGCCTCGCAAGAGGTGGAGCGTAAGAACTCCTAAGATCACGCGGAAGAACCGCATCCGATAACTGGCGGTTTTTTTGTGCCCGGACATTGCACGTCTGCACTCTTGCAGACGCTTGATTTATGGCCGGGAGGGCGACGGATACAAGACCCGCAAGGGGAAGAAGTCCGCCTAGCGTGATCTAGGTTCTTAACCTCCCGGCCGCCTATTGCAGTGCGTAAGAACGCTGCGATAGGCCCTTAAAGTCTCATCACGGAGCGCCACTATGTCCAAGTCCAATCTGGCTTTCTCTCCCGCCGTCACGCTCGTTGACGGACAACCTTGCACCACCAGCAACGAAGTCGCTTCGCACTTCGGCAAGCAGCATCTGCACGTCATGGAGCGCATTCGCGCTTTGCTCCTAGACTTGCCTCACGAGCACCAATCGGATTTCCGATTGGTTGAGTACACAGATGCAAAAGGCGAAAGCCGCCCCGCCTACCGCCTGACCCGCGACGGCTTTACGCTGCTGGCCATGGGCTTTACGGGCAAGAAGGCGCTGGCCTTCAAGCTGGCCTATATCGACGCCTTTAACCACATGGAAGCCGCGCTGCACCAGCCGGCAGACACCCAGCGCATGGAGCTGGCCTTTGCTCTGGCCGCAGAGGCCGCAGCGCAGGTGCATCGCACGGTGTTCAATGCGGTGATGCAGGGCGATGCAGACGATTGGCAGCACAGCCGCTACTTGCTGAATCTGAACTACGACAGCCAGGGCCGCCCCACCCTGCCCCATGCCCAGCCGATTGCGACAGACCAGATGGTGGTGTCCTTCAGCAGCCTGCCGCAGCGCATTGCCGACGGCGAGATCATGAGCGCGACCGATGCCCAGCTGGCCACACTGGCAACGGCCTGCACACAGCGGCTGACACAGCGGGCCCAGCACCGCGAAAAGCAGGTGACGCTGCCGATCTACCCCGGTAATTCCCCCGGCCAGCGCCCTGCGCAAGCACCGGCCCCTTCAGCCAAGCAGCCCCCTGCGCCCGATGCAGGCCTGCTGCGCATGTCGTTCAGGTAGTCTGCTTGGGTCATCCGAAGCGCTATGCCATGCACAAAGCCCCTGGCAGGGGCTTTTGTTCAGGCCTCTGGCGTGGTGGGCCAGAACAGCTCTCGCACTTCAGGAGAGTAGTAGGGCAAAGCCAGCACCGCGCCAAAGAGTACACAGGCCAAGGCCGATGCGGAGTACCCCAGGCCGGACAGCACAACCGGCGGGGTGAAACATGTGACGACTAGGGTTGCCACAGAAGACCACAGGGTAAACCGAGGTGCCCATGCTCTGAACCTCAGCAGCCCGTAAAAGGAAATGAGGCCAAGCACCACGAGCACCGAAAGCGCCAGCAAGAAGATCCAGTCCGTGGGGCCGACCTCTGACTGCATCAAAAGGCTCTGGGATAGATCGGTCAGCTCATGGGGTACCAGGTCAAAACCATATTCCGCCAGCATTCCAAGGATTGAGATGCCCAGCGAAGCAATCACCAATGCGCGATACGTCGATTTACCCATACCTACTCCAAGTTGCGATGGGAGAATCGTACTACCGCCCCACCCGTTGATGGCGATCTGTACAGCGGATGCGCGGGCGCAGGCAAGCGCCCCAGCACGCACACAGCCTGCGCAGTTATGCGGATCGCTGCCCGTCCGCCAGCCGGCGCAGCAGCTGCAGCTGTTCGCTCTGGATGGTGATGAGCTCGCTCCATTGCGTTTTCTGCAGTTCGTCGATTTTTTCGTGCAGCAGCATGATCTCGAGCTCGGCCTTGAGGTTGACTTCGTAGTCATGCTCGCCGCGAATGCGGTCCTTGTCTGCCTGGCGGTTCTGCGACATGAGAATGATGGGCGCCTGTATGGCGGCCAGCATGGACAGAAACAGGTTCAGCAGAATGTAGGGATACGGATCGAACGTGGAGCCGCGCGCCCAAAGCAGCAGAGCATTGAGGCCCACCCATATCACCATGGTTGCGCAGAAAAGCGCCACAAAGGTCCAGGACCCGCCAAAGGTGGCGACGGCATCTGCCGCGCGCTGGCCGAGGGTGGGCGGCGTTTGATCCAGCTCCTGATCCACATTGCGTGAAATGTGCTTGCGCCGGGCAATGTGCTGGGCGACCTTGAGCGCTCTGGCGTCCAAGGTATCTGCGGAGGCGCCAAACAGCCTCTTCGCAACGGTATCCGTGTTGAGCATGGGAGTTCCTTGTCATCCGAAGGATGAAGACATCGCCGCCATGCTACCCAACCCTGGCACTTGCCTTGCGCCCTGTCGCGCCGCCGCCACCGACATGCGGCATCAAGCACAAGCGGCGAATGCTTGAATATTGACGCCAAGTGTTGCAATGGCCGCCCCGGAGTGTGAGTATTGGTTGCGGCAATCGTTAAGTTGGGGTTGATCAGCAACTACACATGCGCTGGTGCGCAAGGAGGCTGGATATGTTCAAGCACATTTTGATTCCTACGGACGGCTCGAAACTCTCCGAAGCTGCGCTGCGTGCAGGCTTGCAGCTGGCCAAGGAGCAAGGCTCCGAGGTGACGGTGCTGTATGTGATGCCGGACTATTCGGCCCTGATGTATAGCGGCGAGGGGATGGTGGCCTACAACCCCAGCGAGATGCGCCGGGACGCCGAGCTAACGGCCGACACAGTGCTAAAGGCGGTGCAGGAGATTGCCAAGGCTGAGGGCGTGGACTGCAAGTTGGAGCGGACGATGAACTTTTCGGTGCACCAAGCCATCATCCAACAGGCCAAGGACAGCCACTGCGACCTGATCTGTATGGCATCGCACGGCCGCAAGGGCCTTGCCGGCATTTTGCTGGGCAGCGAAACCCAGCGCGTGCTGGTGAACAGCGGCATTCCGGTGCTGGTGCACAGGCCTGTGGTCAAAGAGGTCTAAGCCGATTTCCACTGAAGTTCAGGCCTTTGCCTGCCCATCAAAAAAACCGCCTGAATACCTACTTCTGGGTGTTGCATTAGCCATCCCGGAGTGTGAGTATGGGTTTGGCAATCGTTCGGATTGCGTGGCAACCCCACAGGCGCTGGCGCGCAAGGAGGCTGAAAATGTTCAAGCACATTCTGATTCCTACGGACGGCTCGAAACTCTCCGAAGCCGCGCTGCGTGCGGGCATGCAGTTTGCCAAGGAGCAAGACTCCCAGGTGACGGTGCTGTATGTGATGCCAGACTATGCCGCCCTGATGTATACCGGCGAGGCGATGATGACATACAGCACCAACGACCTGAACAAGGACGCCGAGAGAACGGCCGACAAGGTGTTGCAAGAGGTGCAGGACATTGCCAGGGCCGAGGGGGTGTACTGCAGGACGGCACGAGCCATGAACGCCTCGGTGCACAAGGCCATCATCCAGCAGGCCGAGCAAAGCCACTGCGATCTGATCTGCATGGCATCGCACGGCCGCAAGGGCATTGCCGGCATTTTGCTGGGCAGCGAAACCCAGCGCGTGCTGGTGAACAGCGGCATTCCGGTGCTGGTGCACAGGCCTGTGGTCAAAGAGTAAGCCTGGTCAATCGGTCGCCAGCAACTGCAGGTCTACCTGCAGTTGCCCTTTCAGGGCGGCGACCTGGGCGTCTCGCCGTACGACCAGTCCGACAAGCTGGCCAACCACGCCCGCGCCTTGGCCAGCAAGGGCTGCGAGTCGCTGGTGTTGATCTGCGAGATCTCGGCAGGCAGCGGCGTCACGGGCAAGCTGGGCGTTGCGGGTGGCATCGACGAATAGGAAGCTTTCATGCAGAGGCTGCTGGAGCTGGTCAAGGCCAGCCCCACCTTTCCGCAAGGCAGAAACTAAGGAGCGCCCCAACACCACCACTGCGGCCAGCCTCTGAAGCACTTCGCTGTTTCACCACAAGCCCACCAGCAACCGATGAGCAGGCTTTTCTTTGCTCCCAACCGGAGAACCCATGCAAGCAGCTCGCCCCACCTTGCCCGGCGTGCCGATCACCAGCGCGGCATTCCAGTAAAGCAATTCGGCCAGCACCAACATTGCCGACACCTTCACCAAAGCCCGCGCACGCATTGCGGCCGAGCAGGCAACTGCAGCCGGCAAGCCACGGCCCCCCAGCTGGCATGGCCCGCCCCTGATGACCATCAACCGCGCGCGCCGGCATCACCAACCACCTGAACCTGCCGCTTTTCGAGGAGCACCCGTCATGCGCATCTTTGTTCTGAAATGCGGCTGCGCCTCCATCCATCACATTGCCCGCAGCGCCGCCGAAGCGTTTGACCATGGCTTTGCCGAGCTGGGCCACCTGGATTTAGGGATCTCCTGCCGATGCGTCCGATAGACACCGTGCTGCAAAAGCTACAGCACCGCGACCGCCAGCGCAGCCGTCTACTAAGTGCTATTGAAAACAAAGCAGCTACCGCCATCCCAGCAATGTTATCAGCATCAAACTACTTTCAAACATATATAGAGCAAGCGTAGCATGCTCACAAATTCATAATCCATTATCCAAACAAAAACCCACAAGGCTCCAGACCCTGCGGGCTTTTTTGATCACCAAGGAGTCTTGATGACCGACACCTCAGACCGCGACGAACTGATGAGGCTGTCCGAGTGTCGCTCTGTGTGACCGGAGAAAAATCGCCGGAGGCAGAAGAACTGCGAGCGGCTGCTCAGCAGCAGCCTGCTGCTCGCCTATCTCTCATTCCAGGCGCTATTGCATGGCAGATCGTAGACCCTCTTAGATATGCAGCATCGCCAGCCCGCCCACGCCAAGGCCGAGCAAGGCCACGCCAAGCATCCCGTATTCGAGCCATTTCTTCTTGGTCAGCAGTGCAATGGCGGCGAGGGCAATGGCGACCTGCAGCGCCGTAGTGGCCTGTGCCCAGCGGTGATGCAGATGCATCTGCATCTCGGACTGTTCGTCCCACTGCCGAGCCTCCGCTTCCAGACGCTCGGCATCGCGCTTGATGTCATCCTTTTCCTTCTCGTAGCGCTCCACCTTGGCCTGGTAGGCTGCCCGCTTGTCCTCGGTGGCCACCAGATCGCGCGCGAACTCGGACAGCGACTGCTTGGTGCTCTTGGCCTGGTAGAAGGCCCACTGGTTGGCCGCCTCGGTCTTCTTGATGGCTGCGTCGTTTTTGTACAGTCCGGCATTTGCCTGGGTCGCACCGCCCATGTACGAGAAGATGGCGCCCACCGTGGCGATGACAGCGGTGCACATGGCGATCTGGTTGGTCAGGCTGCCGCCGCCGATGCCGTGGTGGGCGGTTGCGCCATGTTCGCCCTGGGCGGCATGTTCGAGTTCGTGATCGTGCGGGCCATGGACGTGAAAACCGTTGGAAGACATAGGTGCCAAATTCTTGATAGCAATGGGTGGCGCATTATGGGGCCGGTATGACTGCCGCCCAAGGCATGAGAGCCGACACCCCATCGACACCGTGCTGCTAGAGCTGCAACGCCAAGACCGCCAGCGCAGCCGCCTGCTGCGTGCTATGGAAAGCAAAGCTGCTACCGCCAGCCCAGCAATGCTATCGGCAGCAAACTACTTTCAAACGCAGCTAGAGCAAGCGCGGCGCGCTCATAAATTGAGAAATCACTACCCAAACAAAAGCCGCAAGGTTCCAGACCTGGCGGGCTTTTCTCATAGCAGAGACAGGAGGCACGCATGCGCCATACCGGAACGCTTTTCCTCAGCCACACCCCGCCGCAGGCCAGCACGGCGCTGTGCGGCGCTTTTGGCAAACACACCATGCAGCGCTGCTGCCCGGCGCCGCCCTGGTGGTGGAGCTGGAGCGCGCCCGCATCCACACGCGGGCCTGTCGCCCGCCACGCAGCGAGGCGCATGCCAGCGTCATTCACTGCGCAAGGGTGGCGGCGCGCAGCCAGGAGCCAGCCGGTGCTTCAACGCAGCGTGCGATGCGATCAGCGCTCTCGATCAATCAACTTTGTGATGCGTGAGTACTTTCCGGAGGGCGGCACGATGGCTGCCGGCACGACCGTGGCGCACCAGCTGGATCACTGGCCGGATCATTGGTTGTCCGTGAAGGTGGCAGAGAATTCGACACTGGCTGGCTACCTCAGCGCGGTCAAATTCTGGAAGCCGTTCATTGGCGAGAAGCAGGTCTCCGCCCTGAAGCACTCGGACATTCTTCGCGCCATCAAGACCCAGCCGGATCTGAGCGGCAAGACCGTCAACAACTATGTGTCGGCCCTCAGGTCGGCGATGGATCTGGCCGTGCTCGATAAGCTGCTGACCGAGAATCCGGTCGCGGCAGTCCCCAGCGCCAAGTGGCAGCGGGAGCCGCCCGCCCCGTTCGACCGCGAGGAAGTCGAGAGGATCATCGGCTACGCCGCGTGCCAAGTTTGCGCCCACGGCCGCCAATCTGATCGTATTTCGATTCTTCTCAGGCCTGCGCCGGCACAGCATCGACTGAAACAAAAAGCAGGTGCTGATCCATGAGGCGGCCGTCAAGGCCTGCGCAAGCAGACCAAAACCGACAAGACCCGCCTCGTGAGCTTGAACAGCCGGGCTCTGGATGCGTTGGAAAGGCAGAAGGAGCAGACCCCGAGGGCACAACTCGGCAGCCTGGCCAGCTACATCATGAGCCAGGCCGCGCCCAAGGATTCGCAAACGATCTTCGCCGACCCGACACATGGCGAGCCCTGGGCAGACGACAAGCGGTTTCGCAATCCCTTCTGGGTGCCGATGCTCAAGGCGCTGGGCATTCGTTACCGCCCGCCCAACCATATGCGCCACACCTATGCGACGATGCTGCTCATGGCAGCAGCCACGCCGGCCTATGCAGCCAAGCAGATGGGGCATTCAGTGGGGATGTTTTTGAACGTCTATTCCAAGTGGCTGGACGACGGTCAGAGGGATATAGAGCAGGCGAAGCTGGAGCCCTTTATCGCCCCCCTGGAGCACCCCCCCAAAAAAACAAAGATTGTGATAAGTCTTTGTTCTTAGAAGAGAAAATCTTGAGCAGGCGATGGGAATCGAACCGATCAGACCGGGGTTTAAGGGGGTGTAGTGGAGTGTTTCTACCTCTGAGCGACATCATTTCAATTCCCGTCGCTCCCCCTAAACCCCCCAGAAAACTCCCCTGACGCTTCAATACTGGCTGCCACCCTACTCTGCCTGGTCATCGAAGCCCCATGACTGCACGATACCTGATACGCGTCAGGAAAATATGAACCGATTTAGACGAGGCTGCAAGGCATCGCAGAACGCATACAAGCATTTGTCCAGCGTCAGATTTACTTATTATATTGACAATATAAACAGAGGCCCACAGCCATCATGACTGTGGGCCTCTGTTCTGTTACGTAGGCTCTTTTGCAGGAAAGCTACGCACTTGTGCTTACCACTGCACCTTCACGCCAATGGAGGCCTGCACCCCGCTCTTGACCCGGCTGTCGCCTCCATTGGCCCACAGCTTGCCCAACTCACCATAGATGCTGGTGCGCGGGTTGATCTGCAAGCTGGCACCGGCAGCCATCTCGGTCGCGGTGTAGCCGCCCTTGGCCTTGATATCGGTGGTGCCACCGGGCGCCGCAAAGCTGGCGATGTCGGTGGTGTTGCTCGCCTT